>CAZDXB010000033.1:0-28068 GCA_964509335.1 uncultured Hyphomicrobiales bacterium
ACCTTAACGCGCTTGATAAAGGATGTAGGTTTATGTGGATTCCCGGAAAGCACGCTTTGAGAATGGGAAAAGTTGAAGGAGATTGGGTGGACGCTTGGGATTACGATAGTTGCGGCAATTCGTCAATAGCTTTTGGACATAATGTTCGTGCGCCAGGACACGGAGCTACAGCCATCGGTTTAAATATATCTTCTTTTGGTTCACATACAAAAAGTATTGGAACTGTCATATCGAATTCGGGTGAAAATAGTATTGCTATTGGAAATGAAATAATTATGAATGAATATGGTAATAACTCTTTTGCATTTGGAAGGAAATTGGAAAATAAAGCTCAATATTCTACAGCTATGGGAAACTATATGAAAGTAACACCCGGACATACAGGATCTTTTGTTATTGGAGATGCATCTTCAACAAATAAACTTGGATCAACAGAGCCAAATCAAATGACTATGAGATTTTGCGGAAATACAGATATAGATGATGAAGAGTCTTATTCCTATAGATTTTTAACAAGCGTAGATACTGACGGTAACACAACAGGATTATTTTTAAATAGATTTACATCTGATCTAGTTGTAACTTCTGATAGCAGTTTAAAAACTGATTTTCAGGATATTGATAGATTTGATATTTTAAATGACATACAAGAATTGCCGATTTATACTTGGCGTTGGAAACCGCGCGAAGTTGAGGTTGACTCTGGGGTTTACGTAATGGACTCCGTTGATTTTAGATTTATCGGACCTACCTCTCAAGCGTTTTTGAACGCTTTCCCATTGGGCGTTCCCGATAGCTGTAAGATAAACGTTTCGGTTATGAGAGGCGTTACTTTAGCGGGCGTTCAAGCTTTAGCTTACCAGACCGATTCATTATTCGATATGCACGATAGAACTTGGAAAACTAACGGCAATTCTGTCGCCGGAGATAAATATTTAGGAACGAACAACTCAATGCCTCTAATATTCAAAACTAATTCAACGGAACGAGGTAAAATAACCGACGACGGCGCGTTTTTATTAACGAGTTCAACGGGAAGTTCTACTATTAGCGGTTCGGGCAAACGCTTGATGTGGCTTCCATCGAAACCCGCGTTTCGTGCTGGCTACGCGACAGGCAACGAATGGGATTACGATAGCGTTGGAACCTATTCGACCGCTCTGGGATACAGCGTAAAAGCCTCTGGAAATTATTCAACAGCCATTGGGAATAACGTATCTACTAACGACAAAGAAGGTTCTGTTATTATTGGAGACAACGCGATAATGCCGAGTCCTACTCTTTCTTCAACCGATAATCAGGTAACAATGAGATTTTGCGGTTCGGAAAGTAGCACATTGACGGAAGACGCCGCGTATAAGTTTTTCACGAATCCTAACGAAACCGAAGGAGTGTATTTAGCGCCGGGAGAAAGCGGCTGGAGAACGGTAAGCGACCGAGACAAAAAAGATGAAATAAAAGAAGTTAACGGAGCAAAAATTCTCGAGTCGATAAGTGCCGTTCCCGTTTACTCTTGGATATATAAAGATTCTAAGCCCGGTTATACTTATATTAGTCCTATGTCGCAAGATTTTGCTAAAGAATTTAAATACGGCAATATGGATTCGCTTTCCATAAACTCAATGATAATGGACGGAGTTTTGTTCGCGGGAGTTAAAGAGTTGGCTGTAAAAGTAAATGAAATTGAGAAACTGATTGACACTTCCTCTATAGCTCGAGACGACGAGAAGAAAGAAAAGTTAAACAGAGAAGTAAACGAGCTAAGAAAAGAGAATACCGAGTTAAAATTGCGGCTCGAAATACTTGAGGAAAAAATAGATAAAATGACGAACACGAACAGCAATATTATCGACTGCTACAAGGATATTAAGTTAGAGCAAAATATACCGAATCCTTTCGACGGAGTAACAGAAATAAAGTGTGCCGTCCCCGAAAAATACGGCAAAAACATTAAGCTAGTAATAACCGACGGAACGGGATTAAAGGAAATAAAGGAATACGACTTGAAGCCGGGAATTGAAAATACAATTAGCGTGTCGGCAAAAGATTTCGATACTGGAGCTTATATTTATGGAATTCAAATTAAAGGAGAAGTAGTGAAAAGTAAAAAAATGATGATAATTAAGTAGATTAATATATCTCCCGTTATTGTATGGAATAGCGGGAGATATATTTTTACGTTATTAAAAGTAACTTCATTAATTCAATATTTAACCAAGATATTAATTTATTAAAAGGTGTTTAAATGAAATATATTATATTAGTTATTGTTGTTTTTCCAATTACTCTATTCTTTATTCATGCAGAGGATTGGACAATATATGATTACGATAGTTTGTTGCCAGATATTAAACCTATCGAAATAAGCGATATTTCTGAGGATTCTAAAGGTAATATTTGGTTTAGTAATAAAGGATATCGTTCAAGCGTATTTTATTTTTCCGGGATTTCTTGGAAAGTAGTATTGCCTGAAAAAGACGGTCTTGAAATGTCAACAAGTTCTTTAGCCATTGATAATAATGATAATATATGGGTTACACCTCAGGGAGCTATTGGATTAGCAAAATATAACGGTAAAGAATGGATTATATACAACGCTTATAATTCAGGCGCGCCGGTCGGCGGCATTGAAACAATATACTCACTTAAAATAGATAAAGAGGGCGACTTTTGGATTGGCTCAAACGAGAAAGGCGCAGTTAAATTTGACGGTGAAAGCTGGCAATTGTTTGATACTACAAATACGCCGCTTCCAAATATAAGAATCAGCGATATTGAAGTAGATAAACAAGGAGCTATATGGATGATTGCATGCTCTAATAGATATTTGGGTTATTCGGATCCATCTGCTTTAGTAAGATACGACAAGGGCAGTTGGACTATATATTCAAGAGAAAACTCAGATTTTATTCATCATTTTCCAACTGCGCTAGCGATTGATTCATTAGGAAATATTTGGATTGGCTCCGAAGACCATTCACCTAAAATATCAATGTTTGACGGCGAAAAATTTACAATATTTAAAGAAGAGAATTCAGAAATACCTCGTGAAGCCAGTTATGTAATGTCATTGGAAGTTGATAAAAACAACAATTTATGGGCCGGAACATACGGATCCGGCGTAATAAAATTCGACGATATCGGTTTTAATTGGAAAGTATATAAAGAAAACAATTCGGGTTTGCCTGAAAACGATGTTTATTCAATACATGTGGATGCACAGAACAGAAAATGGATAGGAACATCAAACGCTATAGCGGTTTTGGACGAGAGCACGCCAGTAATCGAAGAGAAACGAAGCGATAATTCTGTAAAATTAAGCGTCTCGCCCAACCCCGCCGCCAAAAGCGTAACCGTTCGCTACGTCGTCGAGGCGCCGAGCGATATTTCAATTTACTTAACGGACGTTCTCGGCTCGCGTCGGCAACTTTTAGCGAGCGAATTTAAAAGTCCGGCGAACTACACAGAAACATTCGACGTTTCCGTCTTGCCCCCCGGCGTTTACTACGTCGTCCTGCGCGCCGGCGGCGCCGTCCGTAGCGAGAAAGTAGTTGTGGCGCGGTAGCGCATAGTCAGGCGCTAAACGTATGAGCGAGAAACTCTTTTGTCAAGTCTATTTCTCATATTCGCTATAAACTATTGTAACAACTTTATCAATAAATAAAGTAATAAATATAACTTGCGTCATATTCTATAATATGATATGTTTACGCAAAAACGAATATGAAACATTTGAAAACGTTTAAAATAAAAAAAGGGCAAATATGAAGAAACTCATTTGTCTAATCGTCTTAGCGGCGGCTTTGTCGCCGGCTTTCGCTAAAGAAAAGAAAGAAAGCTATCCCGGACATCAAATAGGCGCGTCCGCTTCGATGTTCTCCGGCGTGGGAATGAGCTATCAGTATATTATCAATAGCAAAACCAGAGTTAAAGCCACCTGTTTCGTCTATTATTACGACGACGGAGGAGACAAAGACGCTTGGGGAAGCGTCGGAGCTGAATTCCAATATAACGTAAGGAATTACGAAGAAACGCGCTTTTATTTGCTTTTCGGACTATCCCGTTATTATTACGAATACGAGTGGGGAGGGAGCGATAAATATACGGATATCGAAAGAACTTGGGCTATGGGACCGGGCTTCGGCTTCGAAGTTTTGTTATTGGAGCATTTAGCTTTAAACGCCGAAGTCGGTTTTAACTTCGCCTACGAAAACAACTCCGATTACAGCTACTATTACTATGAAAACGACCCCTATATAGATAACGATATTTCGAGGACGTATATGATAGGCTTCGGAGTTGGAATCTATTATAAATTTTAAGCGTCAAAAAAAAGCCGCCTCGCTCAAAAGAACGAGACGGCTTTAAATTACAATCTATCCAAATTGCTACTCTTCTCCGCCTTCTTGTCTTTGTCCCAATTCGTTGTCAATCATAAGCAGACCGCCTTTGAATCCTTCGACCATCTTCAATCTTTCGACTATCTCGTCGGTCTGGGCTTCTTCTTCGACCTGCTCGTCCACAAACCACTCTAAGAAATTATGCGAAGCGTGGTCGTTTTCTTTCATAACCAAATCCATCAGTTTATTGATGTTTTCAGTGATATACTTCTCGTGCTCGTAAGCCGCTTTGAAAACTTCCAAAGCCGACTCCCATTCTTTCGGCGGTTTGTCCATTTTGCCTATTTCTATTTCGCCGCCTCTGTCCAAAATATAATCGAAGAACCTCATCGCGTGGTCCATCTCTTCGTTCGCCTGAATTCTCATCCAGCTTGCGCATCCGTTCAAATTAATCGCGTGAAAATAACCAGCCATCGCCAAATAAATATTCGCCGAATACATTTCTCTCGTCATCTGCTCGTTAAAAGCTTTCTCGATTGATTCTTTTATCATTTCCTTGCTCCATTGTTATATTAAACAAATAATAATAAAACTAGAAGTTAAAGAAACGAAAATAATCTCAAATTGTTTTAAAATGCTATATAGTTTTTCGGTAATATAATGTTAAATTCCGAACCGGGAGTGTCGTCGCCGGAAGCTAAGCGCGAAGGCGATTCAACCTCAATTTTTCCGCCGTATCTTTCTACTATTTGCTTCACTATCGTCATTCCCAAACCGCTGCCTTCTATTCCTTCCTTTTTCGACGCTTTCGTTCTGTAAAATTCTTTGAATATCTTCTCTTTATCTTCTTTGGGTATTCCAATGCCGTCGTCGGCGACGACGACGCTTAACTCGTCCTTGCCCCCCGAAATAATAATTCTTATTTTGCCGCCCTTTTTCGTGTATTTCTGCGCGTTCGAAATCAAATTGGAAAAAGTCAGCTTCAAAAGAGCGTGATTAGCTTGGATAACCGCTTGCTCGCAATCGTCGCATTCGATTTTCGCGTCCAAATCCTTAGAGCGGAATAAAACTTTGTTGTCTTCGTAAATTTCGGACAATAAGCTATATATGTTTATATCCTCGACGTCGTCGATATCTTCGGAAATCCTTATTTGCGAAATCCTTAGAATGTCGTTTATCGTGTTAATCCCTCTGTCAAGTCTATATTTTGCGCGTTCGAGCGGTCTTTTCTGTTTCTTTTGGATTTCGCCGAGAGTTTCGCTCAAAAGCATATCCAAATAAGTCGTAGCCGCCGCTATCGGCGTCTTCAAATCGTGAACGACCGACATTACGTAACGCGACTTGGTTTTTTCGGCGTTTTCCAATTCGTCGTAGGCTTGCGTTAAAGCTCTCTCTCTCTCGTAAAGCTGCTTAGCTATTGAATTCGTTAAGTAAATACTCAAATATAAAGCCAAGCCAAAAAACAAAAAGAAAACAAATACAAATTCCGGTATTTTATATAATTCAAACTCAATCCACCCGCCAATCGGATGGTGAGGTATAGTTCCGTTTAATTCCAGAGCCGACCCGCCGGCTGTTATTATTAAAACAGCGGTAATTAAAAGAGCGACTATGCGTCCGGGTAAAAACAAACTGCCGATAATCACGTGAAAGATGAAAAACGCGTACATCGGCGATTCCACGCCGCCCGTATAATAAATAAACAGCATTAACGCGATAAAATCCGCGCAGATTTGCAGCAACGCAAAACGCAAACCGTGAATTTTGAAACGCTTGAAAAAGCTTTGCGGGTCGATTTTCCATAACTTATGAAAGAACAAGTTATACACAAGTATCGAGGCGGCGATAATAGCCAGCGGAATCAAGTCGCGGTATATATTAACGTCGAAATAGTTTTTAAAAGCCGCCATTCCGCCTATAAGGGTAACCAGCATAGCGACCGCCCCGTATCTAAGCTTAATCAGCCACTTGTTTCTCGCCCGTATTTCGCTCCAAAACTTATCGAATTGGACGCGTTCAGGCGTTAACGTAAAAAACTTCTCTTTCATTAATTCAATTTCTTTTTAGAAACAAAAACCGCCTCCGTTTTTGCGAAGGCGGTCGTTACAATTACGGTATATATTTACCTCTTTTAGAGTAACTCGTATGCAAATACTTATGAGAAATCTCGCCGCAAGGACCGTCCTTCAAAAAGTTCTCGTACAAGTGTTTAATCGAAGGATTCTCGAACGATTTCTGAACGTCCAAGCTTGCGGCTTCTTTATATATCGCTTGCGCTCTTTTCTTCCTAATCTCTTCGTTAGTCGGTATCGGTTGCCCGCCGCCGCCAAGGCAGCCGCCTTGACACGCCATTATCTCTATAAAATGAACGTCGTCAAGTTCTCCTCTTTTCATAGCTTCCATAATTTTCTCGGCGTTCGCCGTGCCGTGAGCGATGTAGAATTTCAATTCGACACCCTCCAAAAAGCTCCACTCTTCTTTCAAATCTTCCAATTTGATTGAAGCTTCTCTAACTCCCTCGAAACCTCTGCAACTAGTTATTTCCAAATTCTCAAACGGAACTGGCTTACCCGTAGCTAATTCGTAAGCGGTTCTTAACGCGGATTCCATAACGCCGCCCGTCGCTCCGAATATCAAACCGGAACCGGAGTCGCTAAATGGATTATCGAAAGGACTCTTCGGCAGTTCCTGCAACCTTAAGCCCGCCTCTTGAATCATTTGCGCCATCTCTCGCGTAGTCAAGCCGTAATCGACGTCTTTGAAGCCCGAAGAAGTCATTTCCGGTCTGTTGCACTCAAATTTCTTAGCGGAGCAAGGCATAAGAGAAACGCAAACTATATCTTCGGGATTTACATCGTTCATCTCGGCGTAATGCGTTTTAATTACCGCGCCGAACATTTGCTGAGGAGATTTGCAACTCGAAACATAGTCAAGATACTCCGGATAAAAATACTCGACAAACTTAATCCAGCCCGGACAGCAAGAGGTAAACTGCGGAAGCTTAACCGAGTCGTCTTTATCGACTAATTTCTTTTTCAATCTTTGGAGCAACTCAGTCCCTTCCTCCATAATAGTTAAATCAGCCGAAAAGTTCGTGTCGAAAATCTGGTCGAATCCTATCATCCTTAGAGCGGTATTTAATTCGTAAGTTAAAGAACTTCCCGGCTCCAATCCGAACTCCTCTCCTATAGCCGCTCTCGGCGAAGGAGCCGTTTGAATAACGACGCGTTTATCGGGATTGTCGATATCGTTCCATACCCTGTCGGACGGGTCGTTAGCCTTAAGAGCGGCAGTCGGGCATCTATTAATGCATTGCCCGCAATTGATACAAACCACGTCCGCCAAAGGCTTATCCGCGAAAGTAGCTATCTTAGTGTCGTCGCCGCGATTTATCGCCTCCAAAACTCCGACTTCCTGCAAATCGATGCAAGTCCTAACGCATCTCTTGCACAAAATACACTTATTCATATCGCGCCTCAAGGCGTAAGAGGAATCGTCTATTCTGTAACGCGGCTCTTTGATTGTTCCGAATCTATAAAAATCGACCCCGTATTCTTTCGCTAACTGCTGCAACTCGCAATTGTTATTTCGCGGGCAAACGTAACATTCCCCGTAATGCTCGCTTAAAAGCAAATCCAATATATGTCTTCGCGCTCTACGCACTTTGGGCGAGCTAGTCCAAACTTTTGTTCTATTCGTAATTGGAAAAGCGCAAGCCGCCGGCAAAGTCCTAACTCCTTCCACCTCGACGACGCAAATCCGACATACTCCGGCAATACATAAATCGTCGTGATGACATAAAGTAGGTATATGAATATTATTTTGACGGCACGCCTCCAATATCGTCGTGCCCATAGGAACTTTATACTCTTCCCCGTTAATTTCAACGCCTATCTGTCCGCCTATCGCTTTTTCGTCGGCTTTCTTAACGCGATAAGGCTTCTGGCTAACGGGGGCTCTTGATTTCTCGTTTTTCTCCATAACTCATTCGCTTACATTTGTGAAAAAATCTCGTTCTCGAAATTCGTTAAAATAGAAATAAAAGGGTTGGGACTCGACTGCCCGAGCCCGCATTTCGAAGCTAATCTCATCGTTTCGCCCAAATCTTTCAACTCCTGAACGTACGACAAGGAACATTCGCCGCGTTCAATCATTTCCACGCCCCCCAGCAACTTCACGTTGCCGATTCTGCAAGGCGTGCATTGTCCGCAGGACTCCTCGACGAAAAATTCCATAAAGTTTTTTAAAACGTGAACCATATCGCGGCTTTCGTTAAATATCATAATAGAGCCGCCTGTAGATAAGTCTTCGTAAGAAATAACTCTGTCGAATTGATTCTTAGAAATGCAATGCCCCGCGGCGCCGCCTACTTGAACTGCTTTGGTGTTTTTAGCTCCTACCTTTTCCAGCAATTCGCTCACTGAAATGCCAAAGGGAACCTCGTAAACCCCGGGATAACTGCAATCGCCCGAAACGGAAACCAACTTAGTGCCTTTAGATTCCATTGTTCCGTATTCCATAAACCAATCGGCTCCGCGCTCAATAATTATTGGGGTTGTAGCTAAAGTTTCAACGTTGTTAACTACTGTCGGCATACCTTTAAATCCGGTGTTAACGGGAAACGGCGGGCGGTTCCTCGCTTCGCCGCGATGCCCTTCCATCGACTCGATTAGAGCCGATTCCTCGCCGCACACGTAAGCTCCCGAGCCTAATCGAATATCGATATCGAAACTAAAATCAGTCCCTAAAATATTTTTTCCTAACTTATTATTATCTCTTAAATTGCCCAAGACTTCGTAAAGCTGACCTAGTAAATATTCATACTCGCCGCGCAAATAGATAAATCCTCTCTCGGCTCCTATAGCGTAACCGCACAAAATGATACCGTCCATAACAAGCTCGGTGTACTCGGCGAGAAGAATTCTATCTTTAAACGTGCCGGGTTCTCCCTCGTCGGCGTTGCAAACTATATATTTAGAATCGCCTTTAGCCGCCGCGGCTAACATCCACTTAGTCCCCGTAGGAAAACCAGCTCCTCCTCGACCCTTCAAACCGGAATCTCTGATTTCCATAATAACGTCGGAAGGGCTTTTCCTTAAAGCCTTTTCCAAGAACTTATCGTAAGACTCGCGAACTAAAAGTTCTTTATCGAATATCGCTGATTTATTCTTTATCGGCATAACTTTACCTATTTTATATTCTTAATAATTTCGACAACTTTGCGCGGCGTCAAACGAGTGTAAACCTTGTCGTTTATCATCATAGCCGGACCTTGGTCGCACATACCCATACAATTAATGTATTCCAAGGAAAACTTCTCGTCTTCGGTAGATTCGCCAAACTTAATTCCCAACTCCATTTCCAACGCTTTAACTATAGCGTCCTTGCCGGCTAAATCGCAGGAAATCGTCCTGCAAACCCTGACGACGTTCCTTCCTTTTTTCTTCGTCGATAAAAAAGAATAAAAGGACAACGCTCCAAATACTTCAACCGGATGAATGCCCAAAACGTCTGCTATCACCTGTTGAGAATGTTCGGATACAAAGCCATGTCTGTTTTGAACTTGTTGCATTATCGGCAGTAAAGATTCGCGCTCGTAACCGAATCGTTCCGCTAGTTCTTTAATTTCTTCGACTAAGCCGCTCTTTTCCGTATCAATCATTTTTCCCCCCCCGCTTCTTCTAAATAATAATTCACTTTTTCGACTAATACGTCGGGAGAAACGGGTTTTTCTAAAAAGTCCTGAACGGGAAGAGAATCCCCCGGTCCAAATTCGTAACCCATCGTCTTTGAAACTGAGGTCAATAGAATAATCGGCTTCTTAAAACCTATTTTCCTCAGTTTGTTCGCCAAATAAAACCCGTCGTCCGGTTCGTCCATCATTACGTCCAATAAAATTAAATCCGGACCTTCCGAATCTATAGTTTCCAAACCGTCGCTTACCGAAGCGGCGGAAACTACATCGAAGCCCTTCGACTCCAATATTATAGAGCAAGCTTCGACGATATCCGGGTCGTCGTCTATTATCGCTACTTTAGGCATATACCACCAATTATTTTTTATTTAACCAAATACTTTATAGCCGCAAAAATAGTAAATATTAATTTCTTATTTGAAAATTAAGTCAAATCTAATAGCTATTTCCTATTTTTTTTTATGTTTTTCAGTTTTCATTGATTATTTTACAGTTTTATCGTAAATATTAAATAGGAGAAATTTATGGACAAATCAATTTTAGCGATTCTCGTTGGCAGTAGAGAAAAATCCGCCGTAACCGTTCAAAAAATTCTGACCGGCTGGGGCTGTAAAATCAAAACCAGACTCGGAATTCACGACGGCGTTCTCGACGATTGTTCCGACGAAGGACTTATTATCTTGGAAATAGTAGGCGAACAAAAAGACAACGAAGAACTCGCGCGAAAACTCAAACTCGTCGAAGACGTCGATTGCAAACTAATTCATCTGTCTGTATAGACTTTTGCTTTTTCTCATAAAAATCAATCGAATATGTCTCGAAACAAAAGCTCTTACGACCTTTCGAGCAAGCCGGACGGTTATTTCGCTCAAAAAAGGTCGGAGATGCTCAAATATATTCCACAAAAAGCCGAAACAATTTTGGACGTCGGTTGCGGATACGGATTGTTCAGCCAACTCCTTAAAGAGAAGTTTAACGCGGAAGTCTGGGGAATAGAATTAGACAAAACCGCGGCGGTTGAAGCGCGAAAAAAAATCGACGAAGCAATCGAAGGAGACGTTAATAAAGCGATTGATAAACTACCGGATAAAAAATTCGATTGCGTCGTCTTTAACGACATATTAGAACATCTCGCCAATCCTTTCGAAATCCTAACAAAAATCAAGGATAAAGCGTCCGAGCGCGGCGTAATCGTTTGCTCTATACCAAACGTCCGATACATAAGAAATTTAAAGAAGTTGCTAATAGACAAACAATGGGAATACGAAGACGAAGGAGTGTTAGACAAAACCCACCTAAGATTTTTCACCCTAAAAAGCGTCGTTAAAATGTTCGAAGACCTCGGATACGAAATAATAAGAATAGAAGGAATCAATCCGACAAAATCTTGGAAATTTCGTCTAATAAACCTTTTGTTTCTCGGAAACCTATCAGACGCGCGTTACTTGCAATTCGCTTGCGTCGCAAAGCCAAAAACCGACAAACAATAAAATCTATGTAGAGAAATCTATCTCAATAAAATAGCTATCGAATTATTCGCCCAATCTAAAATCGGTCCGAAATAGAAAAAGAAAAACAAGGTCGGAACGACAAACACCATAAGCAGAGCGACGCTCGCCGGTTGGAATTGAAAACGTTCTTTGTTCTCGTTCTCCTCCAAGTTTCTAATAAACAGATTCCTCAGAACTTTAACGTAGTAGTAAAGCGATACTACCGTATTCAAAACTCCTATAACGGCAAGCCAAATAAAGTTCGCTTCGATAGCGGCGGCGAAAATATAGAATTTACCGATAAATCCCGCCGTAGGAGGCAAACCGGTCAAAGAGAACAAAAAGATACCTAAGCTAACGCTCAGAACGGGCGCCCTGTATCCTAGCCCTCTGTAATCTTCTAAATCCTCGCTTCCGATTTTATTTGCCAAAAGTTGCACTACGAAAAAGGCTCCAAGGTTCATAAACAAATAGAACAAGAAATATATCAGAACCGCGGAAACCCCCGTATCGGTCATCACGCAAACGCCCATTAAAAGATATCCGGCGTGAGCGATGCTCGAATACGCAAGAAGCCTTTTCATATTCGTCTGCCACAGGGCGACAATGTTTCCGAGAGTCATCGTCAGAATCGATAAGACCGCTATTACGAAACGCCAGTCAATCGCTCCTAGCAAATTCCAAACCCCAGTATAAACCCCGGAGTCCAAATCAATAAAAGCGCCCTTGATAAAGCGTATCAATATTGCGAATCCGGCGGCTTTGGAAGCTACCGAAAGATAAGCAGTTATCGTTATGGGAGCGCCCTCGTAAACATCCGGCGTCCAAAAATGGAAAGGAACCGCCGATATTTTATAAGCAATGCCCGCCAAAATCATAAACGTCGAGATGAATAAAGCGTAAACGTTTAGTCCGCCATGCGCTATCGCTTCGTTTATTTCGAATAAATTCAAAGTTCCCGTCAAACCGTACAAAATCGAAATACCGTATATCATAACGCCGGAAGAAACGGCGCCGAATATAACGTATTTCAACGAAGCTTCGCTCGCTCTGTGGTTTTCTTTGGTGTAACCCGCCAAAACATAAGAGCTGATACTCATCGTTTCTATAGCGAGATAAACCATAACCAAGTTATTAGCTCCGGCAAGCAGAAACATTCCAAACGTCATCCCGATTATCAAGCTGTAATACTCTCCCATAGTCCTTCCTTTCTCGTAAAGCTCGTCGGAAAAGAAAGACATCAGAACGACCAAGAAACTCGAGAACAAAATGACGTATTTAAAATACTGAGCGAAAGGGTCAACCGACAACACTTCCGAAAAAGCTCCGTAACCTTCGCTCGGCTGTCCAATCATAAAAATTAAAGCGATAACAAAGCCCACGATAGCGACAACAGCCGAAGCGTTTCTCGATTTCTTAAAAATCAAATCGACTATTAACGCTACGACGAAAGCTATAGCCAACGTCGCCTCTGGCTTAAACAAGCTTACGCTTTTTTGCAACTCTATTAAAAACTGATCAAGCATAATCCGATTCTTTATTTGTTATTTAATTATAACCCGGCAAATTGTCCGCCGACCAATACAAAATCAAGCAAATGTTTAACCGACGCGTTCATCATATCTATCATAGGCGCCGGATAAATTCCCAAAAAGATTATAATTACAGCCAAGGGAACCAATGCCGTCAACTCGACCGCGTTTACATCGTCGTGTTTATATTTCTTGCCAGAAGGATCCCAAGGACCTTTCCACTTCTCAGGCAACTTGCCAAAGAAAACTCTCTGCAAAGCCCAGAGCATATATCCAGCGCCCAATATAATACCGCTCACGGATATAATAGTCAGCGTCTGATACGTCTGGAAAGCGCCTAAGAACACAAGCGCTTCACTAATGAAACCGCTTAAACCGGGCAATCCTACGGCGGCGAAGAAAGCCACAGTCATAAGTCCCGTGTAAATCGGCATCTTGTTCGCCATACCGCCGAACTCGTCCAAACTTCTCGTGTGCGCTCTATCGTAAAGAACGCCCACAATAATAAAGAGCATAGAGGTGATTGTGCCGTGATTGAACATCTGGAATATCGCTCCTATCATTCCTTCAGTCGTCATAGAAGCCATTCCCAAAAGCACGTAACCCATATGACTTACGCTTGAATAAGCGATTAGTTTCTTGAAATCTTTCTTGCCGACTTTATGCTGTCCGAGAGCGCATAAAGCCCCGTAAACAATACTTATCATTCCAATAAAGGCAATCAAATCTTGGAAATACGCCACTCCGTCTGGGAACATAGACCAGTTTATTCTCAGCATAGCGTAAGTTCCCATTTTCAGGAGAACTCCGGCAAGTATAACGCTTATCGGCGTGGGAGCCTCGACGTGAGCGTCGGGCAACCAAGTGTGGAACGGCACTGTCGGAACTTTAATGGCGAATCCGATAAATAGCGCCATAAACGCTATCAATCGCCAAGTTGTGCCGAATCCGTATAATATTGAATCGGGAGCGAAATTGCTCGGATCCATCATCTCCAGCATATTAAACGAACCTACGCCGAGGTAAAGCGCCAAAATAACCAGCAACATAAAAATGCTGCCGACTAATGTGTATAAAAAGAACTTTATAGCCGCGTATTCTTTTCTCGGACCTCCCCAAATTCCTATTAAGAAATACATCGGGAGCAACATAACCTCCCAGAAAACGTAAAATAAAAAGAAGTCCAACGAAACAAAAACGCCCATCATACCGGCGTCCAAAAGCAAGAACATCGCGAAATATCCTTTAACGGCTTTCTTTATGCCAAACGAAGCGAACGCCGCCGCGAAACAAACTAACGCGGTCAATAGAACCATCGGCGCGCTAATTCCGTCAATACCGACGAAATAATCAATATTAACGTCGCCGAGCAAAGGCATATTCGATACGGAAATCCAACTGACTTTCTCGACGAACTGCATTCCTTCTATACTGTTAATACCGGCGAGCGAAAAGTTATAATTGAAATAAATAACTAGCGCCAATATTAACTGCAGGAAGGTAATCAAAACCGTTAGCCATCGAAATAAGCCGGCAGATATTTCCCTACTATCCTCGTCTTTTCCTTTCGGTATGATAGCTATTAATATCATACCGATTATCGGCAGGAAGGTAATCCAAGTTAAAGGACCTATGCCTAAAATGTTAAACATTAATCCTCCGGAATAAATTTATCTACTATTTTATTAATTACAAAAACCATCTATTACACTCGTCTAAATGAAATAATATATCAATACAATTACGCCTATTATAGCCATCACGAGATAAGTCTGAACTCTTCCCGTTTGCACTTTTCTGAATATAGCTCCGAACGCGAGCGAAATATTCGCGACCAAATTAACCAAACCGTCGATTACGTATAAGTCAAAATATCCGATAAAGTATCCGACGCCTCTGGTTATTAACGCCGCCAAATCAACCAAACCGTCGATTACGTAATTATCGAATAAAGCGGAAAGCTTCGCCAGCCCAACCGTTCCGTTAATCGCGGTGTATTGGTATAGCTCGTCGAAATACCACTTGTTCAAGCTAAATCTATATACGGAATTATATTGCTTCGCCAATGAGCCCGGACTGAAAATCTTAAATTGATAGAATAGATACGCCACGAAAATTCCCAGACCGGCTAAAATCAACGATAGAATCATCGCCGGAATGTGAGCGGCGTGCAATTGGTCGTCGAGAATTCTCGCTCCGTGTCCGTGTTCGCCGTGAGCTCTGTGTTCAGCCGCTACCGCTGCATCGCCTTCGCCTTCCACGACCGTCGCTTCAGCCTCTACCATATGCTTTTCTTTCGGCAGAACAAAATCGAATTGGTCTTCCGCGGGAACGACCGTCTCGGGAGCTTGAATTTTCTTCGTGAACCATCCGGCGTGAGAATTGAACGGATTAGGCGAATAAACAATCCAGAATGAAAGTATCGCCAAAACCACCAGCGGAAAGACCACGACAAATTTATTCTCTCTCGTGTCTTTCGCTATATCTGTTTTATGTTCGCCGTGGAACGATACAATCGCCAATCTAAACATATAGAAAGCCGTCATACCCGCGGCGCCGAATCCCATAATAGGAATCAGCCAGTTAATCCCGCCGGTAAGTTGCGCGAAAGCCAAGGTTCCGGCTAATATTCCGTCTTTGCTCAAGAAACCGGAAGTAAGCGGAACTCCAGAAATAGCCAAAGTTACTATCAAGAATGTTATATACGTCAGCGGCATTGTCTTTCTCAAACCGCCCATATTATTAATATCCTGCGCGTCCATACTGTGATTATGCGCTCTGTGCATCGAGGCGTGCATAGCGTGAATAACCGAACCGGAAGCCAAGAATAAAGCGCCTTTAAACCAAGCGTGAGTTACCAAATGGAAAAATCCGTTAGTGTAAGACGCCACTCCGATAGCCATAACCATATATCCTAGCTGACTAACGGTCGAATACGCCAGCACTTTCTTAAAATCGTTTTGCGTCAAAGCTATAGACGCCGCCATAAAAGCCGTGAAAGCGCCGAAATAAGCTATAAACGTCAAAGCGTCCGCCGTCAGCATCGGGAAAATTCTCGCCAACATATAGACGCCCGCGGCGACCATCGTAGCGGCGTGAATTAAACAACTGACCGGCGTAGGACCTTCCATAGCGTCCGGCAGCCACACGTGCAAGGGAAATTGAGCCGATTTACCAATCGCTCCGCAAAATAGCAATATGCCCGCCGCAGTAAGAGTCGCTCCGCTATCGAATGGCAATATGCCGGAAGCTATTCCGCCAAAGACTTTGTCGAACATAAAAGTTCCGTAAGTCATATATATAATCAAAATGCCGATAAGAAAGCCGAAATCGCCAATCCTATTCGTAATGAAAGCTTTCTTTCCGGCGTTGGCGGCGGAGTCCTTCTCATACCAAAAGCCTATCAACGCGTAAGAGCTGAATCCAACCAACTCCCAGAACACGAACATAAAGAGAAAATTGTTGCTTAAGACGATTCCAAGCATCGAGAAAGAAAAGATGCTAAGGTAGGCGTAGTATCTCGAAAACTTAGCGTCTCCCCTCAGATACTCCATCGAGAACATATGAACGAGGAAGCTTATGACGGTAACCACCATAAGCATAATAGCCGCTAGATTATCGATTCCGAAACCCACTTTTACCGCGAAATCGCCTAAATGAAACCACGTTACCTTCGACTGCAATATCTGAACGGCGTCGTAAACCACAACTTTCTGATAGCATACGATAGCCGACAGCGCCATATCGACGCCCAAAACAGCCGTGCCGACATAAGAACTCGCCCTTCCCAATCTTTTGCCGAAAAAGATTAAGAAGCCGAAATTCAAAAGCGGCAAAAATACTATAATCCACGCAAACGTTAGTAATGTTTCAGTCGCCATAATTCAATTTATCGCTTACTTAATTAATCCAATTTCCATTTTTAATCCTTCAACCTATCGACTTCATCGACGTTAATGTGTTTGAAGTTCTGATAAATATTCAAAACAATCGCGAGCGCTACCGCGGCTTCCGCCGCCGCCAAAATTATCACGAAAATCGCCGCCACTTGTCCGTCCATATCCAATCCTCTAAACTTCGAAAAAGCGAGGAAATTTATATTAGCCGAATTCAAAATCAGCTCGAGCCCCATAAGAACCAAGATAGCGTTCTTTCGGGTAATAACGGCGAATATCCCCATCGCGAATAAAATCGCGCTCAAAACAAGATATTCCGTAAGTCCAACGCCCATAACTAACCTAAAATATATATTTTACTTTCTTCTCGCAATTAAAGCGGCTCCCACAATCGCTATCAGCAACAAAACCGAAGCGACTTCGAAAGCCAATAAATAATCCGTTAACAAACTAACGCCTATTGGAGCTATTACGCTCTTAGCTTCGGGAACCTCCCTAATCGCCCATTGAACGTTAGAATATATCAGAATCAACGCTAAAGCTATCACGGCGGCGACAATCAAAGATATAATCCGTTGAGTTTTACCCATAACGTCGGTTTTCATATCAACCGACATTACCTTCGAAGTAAGCATAACTCCGAAAATTATCAGAACCAATATGCCGCCTATATAAATCATAATTTGCGTTATCGCCAAGAAATCGGAGTTAAGCAAAACGTACAAACCCGCCACCCCGAAAAAAGTGAACAACAACGCAAACGCGGCGTGTATCACTTTTCTAGAAAAAACGACTACAGCCGCCGACGCTAGTATTAAAACTGCAAACGCGTAAAAAACTATTATTAGCAAATCGTTCATAATGTATTAGCTTTATAATTTCGTTTTACTTCTTGTCTTTTTTATCGTCTTTATTATCCTTGCCCTTGGCGCCCTTCTGCTCCTTGTCGCCGCCTTTCTCTTTGCCTTTTTCCTTAGCTTCTTTTGCGGCTTTCGCTTTTGCCGCGGCTTCCTTCTTCTTTTTCTTCTCGGCTTTGTGCTTTTCTAACAGCTTCTTCTTCTCTGCAATATCCTCTTCGCTCATTGTAATGAAAGTGTAAACCAAATCGTCCCTGTCTTCGGATGAATATTCGAATTCCTTCGTATGATAAATAGCGTTAGTCGGACAAGGCTCAGTACACAAACCACAAAAACAGCACTTCGCGAAATCTATCTGATAATTCTTCACCCAAAGCGAGCGTTTCGAGCCGTCCTTAAGAGGCGGAGCGTCGCCCGGAACTGCTTTTAAAGTGTCAATCGTAATGCACTCAACCGGACAGGCTCTCGCGCATTGATTGCATCCGTTGCATAACTCGGGATCGACGTATAGCCTGTTCCTCTCCGTTTCCGGCATCGGATGTCTTTCCTTGGGGTATTGTATAGTAACGTTTCGTTTGAAAAGATGAATCAAAGTAAGTCTCATCCCGATCAAAACAGTTGAAATCCCAAGCCATATATTTTTAAAGTATTTAGGCATTTCTATTCTCGCGTCTCCAATTTAACAAACGACATATATATTCGTCTAATCCCTTTTACTTCAACATCACAAAAATCCCCACGGCAAAAAAGCATAAGAACGCCGCCGGGGTCAGCACTTTCCAAGACATATACATTAGTTGGTCCACTCTCAGTCTCGGGAGCGTCCATCTAAGCCAAATTGTTACGAAAACAAAGAAAAACGCTTTCAAAATAAACCACGCCGCTCCCAAAATGGGACCTTCCAAGAAACCCGGAATCGGCGAGTTCCAACCGCCTAAGAAAAGCAAAGAAATAATAGCGGACACTACAAATATATTCGCGTACTCCGCGAAAAAAAACATCGCGAATTTCATTCCGGAGTATTCTACGTGATAGCCGGCTACAATCTCCGATTCGCCTTCGGGTATATCGAAAGGCGTTCTGTTCGTTTCCGCCAAACTTGAAAGTAAGTAAATTAAAAACAACCCAACAGTAAAAGGTATGAATAAAATCTTCCAAATCGGTCCGGGACCGGCGAATAAATACCAGTTCCAAAAGCCGCCCGATTGATTAGCGTTAATCTCTTGCAAATTAAGAGTGCCGGAAAGAACTGCGAGCGACAAAATTGTCAAAGCGCCGGGGATTTCGTAGCTAACTATCTGAGCCGCCGACCTCATAGCTCCCAACAAAGAATACTTATTATTCGAAGCCCAGCCAGCCATAACCAAACCAATCACCGCTATAGAACCAACGGCGAAAACATAGAACAAGCCCAAATCGATAGCCGCCGGAGCGAACTTTGAGCTAAAAGGAATTACCGCGAAACATGCGAACGCGCCCGTGAACATAATAAAAGGCGCCATATTAAACAAAGGTTTGTCGGCTGCGTCGGGCGTTATATCTTCTTTTTGCAACAATTTAACAACTTCGGCTATAGGCTGTATTACGCCTTTCCAGCCAGTGCGCATAGGACCCAGCCTCTGCTGGATAAACGCGGCGAATTTCAATTCGCCCAAAATAGCTATTAAAGCGTAAATAACTACGAAAATTAACGGTATCGTTACGATTATCGACGCCGCGAAAAAATTTTCACCCAACCATTCAAATATAAAATTCGTATCCATTACGTATATTTATTTTTGTTACTTAATTATCTATCCACTTCGCCTAATACAATATCGACGCTGCCGAGAATCATAATCAAGTCGGCGAACAAATATCCCTTAGAGATTTCCGGCAACACCGAAAGATTAACGAAGCTCGTGCCTCTCGCTTTTACGCGTTCCGGCTTAGGTTTCCCGTTGCTTACTATGTAAAAACCTAGTTCGCCCTTAGGATTTTCAGCCTTTGCGTAAATCTCGCCTTTGGGAACTTTCACCCTCTTCGGAATTTTCTCGGTAACGTCGCCGTCCATCGGCATCTGTTCTATCGCTTGTTCTAATATATTGCAGCTCTGCTCAATTTCTCTGAATCTTACTATATTTCTATCCCAGCAATCGCCGAGCGTCCCCATCTCGCCTTTGCCAACCTGAACGTCGAAATCAAACCTATCGTATATAGAATAAGGCTCGGTTCTTCTCAAATCGTAAGGAACGCCGGAGCCTCTCAGAACGGGACCGCTACAACCGTAACTAATAGCCACGTCATCTGGAAGTATTCCAACGTTGGCGGTTCGTTCGATAAATATCTTATTGCCGATTAAAAGCCCGTAAATATCTTTGTTTGTTTTTCGGGCTATATTCACCACTTCCATTATGTCTTCCTTGAAAGTAGGATAAACGTCGCCAGCCATACCGCCGACGCGGAAGTAATTATATAACAACCTGCCGCCCGAAAGTTTCTCGAGGATATGAAGGATATATTCCCTGTCGCGGAACAGCCAAAGCAGAGGAGTAAAAGCGCCGGAGTCCAAACCGAAAGTCGCTATAGCTATTTCGTGATTGGCTATTCTGTTTAACTCCGAAACAATAACGCGCAAATATTCCACTTTTTCCGGAACTTCTATACCCGCCAATTTCTCGAGCCCCATAACGTAGGGCCATTCGCTATTCATCGACGAGATATAATCCATCCTATCAATGTAAGGGACTACCTGCTGGTAAGTCGAATTCTCGGAATACTTTTCAAAGCATCGGTGTAAATATCCGATATGGGGAATAACGTCGGTTACGACTTCGCCGTCTAATTCGACTTCCAATCTCAAAACTCCGTGAGTCGATGGGTGTTGCGGACCCACGTTTAGCCTCATCCTCTCGGAATCAAGCCGGCTGTAGTCTATGTCTATTTTTCTTAACTCGCTCACCGCTAATCGCCGTTTTATTAAAAATTATTTTCTTTAGTATGGAACTTTCATTCCGTGATATTCCTCCGGCTCCTTGTAATCTTTCCTTAAAGGATGCCCTTCCCAATCGTAAGGATTCAGAATTCTTATCAAATTATGATGCCCCTCGAACTCTACACCCAATAAATCCCAAGCTTCGCGTTCGTGCCAATCGGCGGTACGCCATAAATTCTCGACCGTCGGAACTTTAGGATTATCTTTGGGAACAATAACCTTAAGCGTTATTCTATGCTTAAGCTCGAAAGAATACAAATGGTAAACGACTCCTAAATCGTCTTTCAAATCCAAGCCCGAAAGGCAAGCCAAATAATCGAATTTCAAATCTTCGTCGTCTCTCAAATACTTAGCTATATCGAACAGTTTATCGGGCTTTATCTGAATAAAAGAATCCGAAGGCGCTTCTTCTACAAAATCCAAAATAGCGTCGTCGAACCTTTCTTTTAACTTATCGTTTATCTCTTTAGCTTCCATAATAGCTCTCTATGCGTTTTTCTTCATTTTTTTCTTGTCTTCTTCGGCTAATCTTTTCCTTTTGTTGAAGATAGCTTCTTTTCTAATCTTACTTTGCAACATTATCATCCCCTCTTCCAAAGCTTCGGGTCTCGGAGGGCAACCGGGAACATAAACGTCCACGGGAATAACTCTATCGACGCCTTTCAAAACGTGATAGCCGTGCTTCCAATATGGACCGCCGCAGTTGGCGCAGGAACCCATCGAGATAACGTATTTTGGCTCCGCCATCTGCTCGTAAACTCTCTTTATTCTCTCCGCCATTTTCAGCGTAACCGTGCCCGATATTATTATAAAGTCGGCTTGGCGGGGACTCGACCTAGGAATAGTTCCGTAGCGCATGAAGTCGAAGTGAGACGCGTTGACAGCCATAAATTCAATAGCGCAACAAGCCAAACCAAACTGCAAATACCAGTCCGATTTGCCTCTGCCCCAATTCAGGATATCTTCGACTTTGCCGAGTAAATATCCGCCGCCTTCGAAAGGGTCGTTTAATCTATTTAGAAGTCCCATTTAAAGTCTCCGTTATTTATTCTTTTCCTATAACGTAATCTTTTAACTTCGGTATATAAGGCTTGGGCCTCTCCCAATCTATATCGCCTTTAGCCCAAACGTAAGCCAGTCCGGCTAAGAGTATTACGACAAAAATCGTCATTTCGATAAAAGCAAACCAGCCCAAATCGGAAAAAACGACCGCCCAAGGAAGCAAAAACACAACTTCTACGTCGAAAAGCAAAAACACTAAAGCAATTATATAAAAGCGGAAGTTGAATCTTATCCAAGGACTGCCGGTAAGCAAATCCTCGCCGCACTCGTAAGTCATATTCTTTTCCGGATTTGGTTTGCTAGGCCTGACTATCGCCGCGGCGACCAAACCCAACGCCACAAACACTATACCGACTATAAAAAACAACAGTATTACGCCAAAGTCTGTCAGCATCTCGTCTATTTCTATTTGTTAATAATCAAATTTATTCTCTGTTAAATTGCAATTATTAAGACGCCAATTTAAAAAATGAAAACGATATTATTAAAATTATTTTTCTAATCTTCTCTTCAAATCGCCTTTTTAAAATAGGTGTATTCAAATTGTTGTTTTGCTAAATCCTTTTTACTTTGCTTTTTATTAACCTTATATTCTATAAAACTTATATAAAGAACAATTGAGCTATTATAAAAATTGGAAGCAAAACTATAATGGAGAATTTAATCATATAAGCGAAAAAGTTCGGCATCGAAACGTTTTGGCTTTCCGCTATCGCTTTAACCATAAAGTTCGGTCCGTTTCCGATATAAGTCATAGCTCCGAAGTAAACCGAAGAAACGGAAATAGCTTTTAAAATCGATTCGGGTATTTGCGCGACAATACTATCCGCTCCAGCTTGAGGCAATCCCAAAGCGAGAGAATGGAACGTAACAGCCGTGGGAGTGTTGTCCAAGAACGCGCTCAAACCGCCGGTAGCGTAATAAAACAAAGTCGGCGTATTGATTCCCATACCCTTGGCGTTCGCTTCCAGATAAATCAAACAGGGCGTCATCGTTATAAATATGCCTAAAAACAAATACGCCACCTCTACAATTGGGGCCCAAGTGAAGCGATTAGCCGACCTCACCTTCTGTTTAGTAAATTTCAACGACAGCAACGCCATCGCTAGCATAACGACTTCTCTAATGAAAGATGAAATATGCCCGAACTTAATAAAAGAAATCACGTTAGGATTTATAAAAGCTACCGATAAAACGACTCCGGCAAGCCACAAAAAGTTCAAATTGCCCCTGATTCTAATGGGCTTCTTTTCGCCTGAAAACTTCTCGTCTAAATCCAGACCCTCTTTTTTGAGGAAATAAGTATCGACAAAAAAGAAAACGACAATGAAAATAAAGTTAGCGAACAGCCACTCGGGCATCAATTGAAAGAACCATTCAAAAGGAGCGCCTCGCAAATACATCATAAACAAAGGCGGGTCGCCGAGCGGCGTTAACATACCCCCGCAATTTGCGACTATCGCTATGAAAAACAAAACCGTATGAACTTTATTCTTTCTAATACTGTTCGCTTGCAGTATCGGGCGAATTAACAGCATAGCCGCGCCGGTAGTCCCCATAAACGAAGCCAACACGGCGCCGATGCCGAGAATAACCGAATTGACTTGCGGCGTCGGTTTTATCGTTCCGTCAACAAATATGCCGCCGCTAATGACGAATAGAGACCCCAATAGTATTATGAAAGGAATGTAGTCATAGACCATCGAGTGTTCCAACTCGTGGGTAAAACCCATTAGCAAAAGCCAAACCGTCGTCGGTATCCCAAGTATCAACGAAACAATTAGTTTGTTTTTATTGGATTCCCAAAAATCATAAGCTACGAGAGGCAAGACCGCAATCGAGCCAAGCATCAATATGAACGGTATCAAAGAATATAAAGGAACGGTAGCTTGATGTTCCATACGCTTTCCAAAATTTTAAAAAACGCTCTATTTATTAAACGCCAAACTTAGCTATAATCTTTATACTAACAAAGACGATTTTTTATTTCGTTACTCTTATGTATCAAATTGCCTTTATTAAAAATCAATATAAGCTAATGGATTGCTGAAAAACGCCGTTCGTCCTTAAGTTTCAAATCCCGGACGATTTGCCGCCTCCGCCGGAATAATCACATCCGTTCCAAAACGTTTGAGCGCCTCGATATAAGAATCTACGTATGTGCTTCTCACGCTCACGGCGTCCTCTCCCGAGTCGCTTTTTATTTTTAGTTTATAGCCCTCCAACTCGACTTCGCGAATTTCACCCCGTCTAATAAATCGAGGATTCAGCGGCGGAAAACCGCGAGCGGGAACAATCATTACGCCGTTTAATGAAACGAAAAGCGCGTCGTAGCGTTCGAACGCGAAAGTAAAGTTGTGAAGTTTCCCGTCTAAATAAATTAACGCCGATATAATAAACAAAGGAACGGCGTAAGAAGACAATATTTCTTTCTCAAAGGTTACCAACAACGCCGCGACGCCCATAAAAAAGAAAACGCCCGCGAAAACAACTCTAGTATTCCCGTATTTATTTGGAGGGGCGGCTATATAATCGTCGCCTAAGTTATTCTTTATCTTATTAAGGGCAACGAGCTTGAAAACCGCGCTAAGCCCGATAGCAAACCAAAACAAATATTTTACGATAATATCGACAACGTCAAAAAAAATATCGTCCATTATATAGTCCTATTCTCTTTTAAATAATGCGTTCCTTTGCTTTCCCTCGCCTCCAGAGCCGAGGAAGTTACCGCTATCGCCGTCTGAACTCCGTTTCTTAATTGAATTATCTCTTTTGTCATCTTCGCTTTCTGGTAGAACTGTTCGATTTCCGTTTGCAAATGACGGAATATAGTCGTGGCTCTTAGCAACCTCTGCCTCGTTCTAATCAAGCCGACGTAATTCCACATAGTATTTCTAATATTAGTCCAGTCCTGCGTTATCAAAGCGGGGTCGATATGTTCGAACTCGTCTTTCCAAGGATAAATATTAGGAAAATAAGCGTCGCCTTTTCTCATTTCCGCGGCTTTCAAACCTGCTCTATAACCCCAAACCAAACTTTCCAAAAGCGAAGTCGAAGCCAGCCTGTTAGCTCCGTGAACGCCAGTGCAGGAAAGCTCGCCCACCGCGTATAACCTGCGCAACGAAGTCCGACCGTTCAAATTAACGCCCACGCCCCCGCAGGAATAATGCGCCGCTGGAACTACCGGTATGGGCTCGCTCGTTAAATCAAACCCGAGCTCTTTGCAGCGCTTATAAACAGTTGGGAATCTATCTTTTATCCAATCAGAATCTTTATGAGAAACGTCTAAATAGACGCAGGAACCCTCCGTTTCCAACAAAACCTCGTGAATGGCTCTGGCTACGGCGTCGCGTGGAGCCAAAGAACCTTGAGGATGGTATTTCTTCATAAATTCCTTACCGTTCTTGCCTATCAGTTTGGCTCCTTCGCCCCTTAAAGATTCCGTAATTAAAAATCTGCCGCTCTCGTGATAAAGCGCCGTGGGGTGAAATTGAATATAATGCAAATTAAAGCATCTCGCGCCCGCTCGCCAAGCTATCGCAATCCCGTCTCCCGTGTTTTCCGAGGGGTTGGTCGTATGCTTATATATCTGCCCCAAACCGCCCGTAGCTAAAATCGTCTCGTTAGCGAAAATCGGATAAACGGTTTCGGTCAAATTATCGATAACGAACGCTCCGAAACAAGCCGGCTTCTCGTATATATCGAGTAAATTCTTAGAATGATGCGAAAGCGTAAGCAAATCAACGACCGTATGATTATTCAGAATCTCGATATTCGAATTGTTTTCAAGCGCCCTAATCACATTTTTGTGTATCGATTCACCCGTTTTGTCCTTAGAATGAATTACTCTGTGTTCGGAATGCCCGCCTTCGGAAGTCAAATCGTAGCCGCCGTCGGAAGCTTTGTCGAAATTAATGCCGTATTTTTCTATCAACAGTTTTTCGACGTACTTTGGTCCCAACTCGCATAACAGGTTCACCGCCGGTTCCCAGCACATATAATCGCCCGCCTCCATAATATCTTTCTTTAGCTTTTCCGGCGAATCGTTCGTTCCTTTATAAATAATGCCGCCTTGAGCTTTAGGAGTGCTGCCGCTTAGCAACTCGTCGGTTTTCGTCAAAACCGTTACTCGCGCCCCGTTTTCAGCCGCCGTTAGAGCCGCCGTAGCTCCCGAAAGTCCGGCTCCTATTACCAAAACTTCGGTCTGTATCATACTATATTTTGCCTAATTTATAACAATTCCAGATGAATTTCCGCGCTCTTTACGCTGTGAGTCAACGCGCCGGACGAAATTGCGTCAACTCCCGTTTTAGCGTATTCTTGCAAATTGTCCAAGTCAATACCGCCCGAAGCCTCGACGAATACTTTGTCGCCGCCGTCAGTAGCTCTTATATACTCAACCGCTTCTTTAGCTGTTTCTGGCGACATATTATCCAATAACAATCCGTCCGCGCCGGCGCCTAAAGCCTCTTTGACTTGCTCTAAATTCTCAACCTCTACCTCGATTTCTAAATTTTCCTCATTAGCGCTTCTCATTCTATTAACGGCTTCCTCGATGCCGCCGGCAAACTTAATATGATTGTCCTTAATTAAAACGCCGCTCGATAAATCCAAACGATGATTAGTTCCCCCGCCGACCGTTACAGCGTATTTCTCGAAAAGTCTTAAGCCGGGCGTCGTCTTCCTTGTGTCCAGAATTTTCACGTTGTAGGGCTTCGCTATATCCACAAATTTCCTCGTCATAGTCGCTATGCCGCATAGTCTTTGCAATAAATTCAAAAGAGTTCTTTCGCGGGAAAGGATTAAGCCCGCCTTGCCGGAAATGAAACCAATCGCCTTGCCTTTGGGAACTTCCTGACCGTCCTGATAATTCAGAGCGCAATTAAATGTGTCGTCGAAAAAATAGTTGAAAACGGCGTCGCCCGCTAATATCAAATCCTTCTCAGCTTGAACGACGGCGGTAGTTTCCTTTTTTGAGTCGATTATCGCTTTGGTGGTCTTATCGCCTTCGGGTATGTCTTCCAATAAAAATTCGGCGATTTTGTATTTTGCGTAATACTCCGGCGGCTTGAAAACTTGTTTGTATTCCATCAAGATAGCTCCAGCATTCTCTCTATTGGTTTTAAGGCTTGTTTGCTTAAATCTTCGGGGACGATAATCTCCGGCTCCATTTTTTCGAGCGAGTCGGCGATTTTCTCCAGAGTAATCAACTTCATATACGGGCAGTTGTTGCAAGCGCAACCGTCCAAATTCGGAACCGAATAAAAGACCTTGCCCGGCGCTTGCTTCTTCATCTCGTGCAATATCCCCGGCTCGGTCAACACTATAAATTCCTTCGAATCCGATTCCTTCGCTCTATTTATCATCTTGCTCGTCGAACCGATAAAATCCGCGTAATCCAGCAAATTGTCGGGGCATTCGGGATGCGCCAGTATCTCGGCCAATTTATACTTATTCATCAAATTGATAAGCTCGATTTCCGAAAACTGAACGTGAACCTCGCAGTCGCCCCACCATAATTCCATATCCCTGCCGGTCTCTTTCATAACGTGCCTGCCTAAGTGCCGGTCGGGCGCGAAGCAGATTTTCTCGTCTTCCGGCAGCGAGTTCACTATCTTCACGGCGTTCGACGAAGTGCAAATTATATCCGACATCGCCTTAACTTCCGTCGAGGAATTTATATATGATATTACGGTATGGTCGGGGTGAGACTCCACCCACTTTTTGAACTCGTCGGCTGGGGTATTGTCCGCTAAAGAGCAACCGGCTTCCATATCGGGAAGCAACACAGTCTTAGCGGGATTGAGGATTTTCGCCGTCTCCGCCATAAACTTAACGCCGGCGAACACAATAACGTCGGCGTCGGTTTCTTTGGCTTTTTGCGAAAGGGCTAAGGAGTCTCCTAAAATGTCGGCTATATCTTGTATCTCCGGCTCTTGGTAGAAGTGCGCCAGAATAACGGCGTTCCTCTCTTCTCTCAATCTATTAATTCTATCTATCAGCTCGCTCATCTCATTTTTTAAGTTTAATTAATAAACAATTTAACCTTCGTTAAGAACAACGAAAATAACGAATACTAATTTTTAGAAAGCATAAACTTATAAAAAATAATCGAATAAAGGAAGGAATAAGAGGAGAGAGGGGAAATTTGTTTTGAAAAGAAAAATATACTCGTTCCGACCGCTCCCGCGGCGGCGTCCACCTCACACTATCCCTCTACGT
>CAZDXB010000034.1:0-26315 GCA_964509335.1 uncultured Hyphomicrobiales bacterium
ACGGAATCTATATGCTCGACCGCTCGACTGAAGTCCAAACGGAAATTAAACGAAAAGAAATGTTTGCTTACCCCAACCCCTTCTCCGAGCGAACGCAAATAAAATTCACGCTCGAGAAGCCCGCTCAAGTAAAACTTACGGTTTACGACGCGTTTGGGCGCAAGGTAACCGATTTGCTCGACGAGCGGCTGGAGACGGGCGAGCGCTCAGTCGCCTTCGAGCCGCGCGGCTTGCCCAGCGGGATATATTATTGCGTTCTAAGAGCCGGCGAGCGCTCGGAGACGGCGAAGTTGGTGGTGGTGAAGTAGAAGTGAATAATGAATAAGGAAAATTTTATGATAAAAGAAAATAACGACTATCAGAAGTATAAAAGCGCCGTAGAGCAGAACAACAAAGAAAGCCCGACGCGCTCGCCGACATACAGCCCTACCGGCGCGCCGACAAGCGGATGCGTAAGTTGCGGACTCGACCTATTGTCGCCGGGCATCAGCAAAGCGGAAATAGAAAACTCGCCGAGCTATCAGTTGATAAACGGGACGGCGAAGAAACCGGGAATGCAGTATGCTGACGATCCTTGTACTCCTAAACCAAACGGAACGTTTCAATATCCGAACCTTAATCAATACATCAAAGACTATCTAAGAACAACCCCTATCAATGAAAATTGTATAATTAATTTGCTTTTTCATCCAACTCTAACTTATCCGCCGCCGCTTTATTTACCGGAACCTATAAGAGTTGATTTAAGAGAATGTTGTAACGCGTTAACTAAGTCGATATGGTGCGCGAAAAGAGGCGATGTTGAAGCTATTGAATCGGCTTACGACGCGTTTAAGAAATGCGTTGAAAAAAAAATAAATAACGCTATAGACGATTTTTATAGAAATCATCCTGATATTTATCAGGCATTTCCCATACAATTACACGAACAAATTCAGGAAATATATAGAAAGATTGAAGACGATAAGATTGATTATACAAATAGGGTTAAAAACGGAGATGGATACCTCCCCCATTCAACGGGAAACAAAGATAGCTGTATATGCGGCGGCGACGTTCCTACTATATGTTGCCAGCCATACGAAGTTGATGAATATGGCAATTACAAAAGAGACGAACAAGGGAACTTTATAAAATTAAAGGAATGCTGGTGTCTAGACGGCGCTCTTAAGAATTTATGCATTGAAGATTGCATGAAGCACAAGGCTATGGTTATAGTACAAAACAACAAGGAAATAATTGATAAACAAATTAACGACAAAAGTAAAAAAATGGCTCATATTATAAAAAAGTACTATAGTCAGTCCTACGAAATGGTTGATGATGGCGTTTTTTATGATGAAGCTATTGATCATTTAAATACTAAAGATGGATTTGTTTATAATTTATTAGGGCGGAATTATGATGTTTCAAGTTACCTTTGCGGTATTACTCTAACTAAACCGAACGAAGATTTCTTTGAACTTAAAGATATTTGGCTTTTGTTCATACATTTAAGGCACTGCGAAAAAGAGGGTTTTGAAAACGTTATAAAAAACGGTTTTCTTCTGATTTTAGCTAAAGAAGATAAAGCATTTTATATTGCCGTTAGAGATTATAAAACGTTTATTGATTTCATAAATAATCTTATTGATAAGTTAGATTTAAAATCTGAAAGCAATGAAGTTACAATGGCTAAAATAATTGGACATATAGAAAAAATGATCAATGAAATAAAAGATAAAAATAATATTTCCTACAAGAAAGCTTTTATCGAATTATTTGATATGTATTTTAATTTTGGAGAATTTGAAAGGGGGTAATCATTAAGCCATTCATTATATTGTTATTATCCTACGCTCTATCGCTTTATCATACAAGCGGGCAAAATCCCGAGTGGAAAAAAGTTGATGTTAATTATAAAGGTGAAGAATGTGTTTTACATAAACCTATTTTAGATAATGAAGGCAATATTTTATTTGGGTCATCTAGTTGTGGTTTAGTTAAATACGATTATAAGAACTTCATATTTTATGATTCTACAAACTCTTGCATACCAGTCAATAGCGTTATTCCAATATTAGTAGATAATAATAATGATATTTGGTTGAAATTAGTAAAATTTATTTATGATACAAACGGCATTTATAAAGGAAACATATATTTAGGCGTTATGAAAACCGATTTAAAAAATTGTACGCTTTACGATTCTTCGAATTGCGCATTGTTCGGAAATGAAATTGAATGCGCGGCTTTAGATTCTAACGGCGCTTGTTGGTTTAGCGTAAAAGCGCCTAGTAAATATAAATGGGGACTTATGAAATATGAAGACGGGGTTTGGAGTGAATTCGTTTATCCCAGTTCTTTTCTCCCGAGAAATACAGTCGTTACTTGTATGTCGGTTGCTCCAAATAATACTATTTATTTCGGAAGCGTATTGGGATTAGCGAAAATGACTTTTGGCAAGTGCGAAATTATAGATAACAAGAATTTACTTAGTAAATCAATTAAAAGTATGGAATTAGATTTAAACGAGGAATTATGGATATCTAATCTTTACGGAATCGTTCATTATGACGGGGAGAATTGGATAAAATACGATACTTCAACTCATAAAGAATTGCCCGCTGTAGATCAGTCAACTTACAATGAAATTGCCGTTGACAGCGCAAATAACATCTGGTCAAATTCACCCAACTATTATGAACTAATAAAAATAAATGACGACGAAATTTCCTTTTTGAATGAAAACAATTCGCCGTTGAAAGACGTTTTTATACGTCATTTTGGGGTAGATAAATTCAACAATTTATGGATTACCACATGCGATGGATTGTTTGTTTATCAAGAAGGCGGGATTATTCTTAATTCCGAAGACTTTAAAAAACGTCAGAGTAAAACAATCGCCTACCCCAACCCCTTATCCGAGCGAACGCGAATAAAATTCACGCTTGAAAAGCCCTCTAGAGCGAAGCTAACGGTTTACGACGCTTTCGGGCGCAAGGTAGCCGATTTGCTCGACGAGCGGTTGGAAGCGGGCGAGCGCTCGGTCGCGTTCGAGCCGCGCGGCTTGCCCAGCGGGATATATTATTGCGTTCTAAGAGCCGGCGAGCGCTCGGAGACGGCGAAGTTGGTGGTTGTGAAGTAGGCTTAACTCATCCGATAACTCCGAGTCATCGGATGAGTAAAAATAAAGGAAAAAATCGCAGGGGCTGAAGATTTTCAGCCACTACCAACTCCGCCCTAAAGGACGGAGTTAGTGATTTTTCGCTCTGAAAAACTTCGAGAAAAATCGTTTACCCGGGACGCGGAGCGACTCGTTGTTTACTTTCGTTACTAGAATAATTCCCATAATAGACGTAAGGATATTGCCGAGCCACATACTAAAAACGGGATGCATAAATCCCCTGTCGGCGAGCTTCTCGCCGCCAATCAAACACGCCCAGTAAAATATATAAAATCCAATGCTAATAGACGCGCTTACGCCGAAATTCCCCCTCTTCGTCATAATACCAAGCGGACAACCGACGAGAATAAACACAATGCAAGCGAACGGAATAGCGTATTTTTTATGTATTTCTACGAGATATTGTCGCTCCCTTTTCTCGTAATCTTCCTTTCTCATTATCTCGGCGCTCAAATTCGACCGCAAAAACGACAGCCTTTTCTTTACGTTCTGCAGCGTTTCCAATTCGGTAGTGTCTTTAGTAGCTTCCATCACTGCCGAAGTGTCGGCGCCGATTAAATAATTATAATGGCTCTTTATCTTGTTTCTGATTTTTTGCGCGAACTCTCTTTGCTTCTCTCTGGCGCTCTCTACTATTTTTTCCATATCCTTTATTCTCATTTCGCGGTCGCCCCGACTGATGGCGGCTTCGTCGGTTCGTTTAAGCGCGAACCCTCTGGCGCCTATAAGTATTCGGTACTTTTCGAAATCGACTTTGCGGTAATCTTCCAAATGATTTACTTCGATTTTATGTATTTCGCCGTCGTATAAGTCTAAAATTAGCTTCGACATACCGGGAGAGAAATTCGCTATTCCCGTGTCCGCTGAAACGACGTTTATTTCATCGCCGCGTCGGGTGTCGTAAATCGTTACGTCCTCCATAGCCCCCGTCAACGAATCAACCCGGCGCGCCAAAATAGTATAGCCTTCGAGCTGCTGCGAAAATTGCCCGGGCTTGATGGAAAATGTCGGCTTTTTGCGTTTAATATCCATCATCAAAACTTTCGCTCGATGGTTTGCTTCCGGCAGAACGTAATCGTTGAACCAAAAAAGAAAAACGGTCAGGAAAACGCCGGCTAAAAGCAAGGGCTTCATCATACCTATCAAATTACCGCCGCTGGTCTTTATTATCATCACTTCGTAAGCGGAAGACATATTGCCGAACGTCATCAAAGTCGAGAATAAAACGCCCATAGGAACGGCTAGCACTACCATCCAAGAAAGATTGTAAACGATTAGCTGTATAATCACCCACTCGCTTAAGCCTTTGCCCACGAGTTGGTCGATATTGTTAAAAAGAAACTGGAATAAAAACAGGAACATCACTACGCAAGTCCCAAAAATGAACGGCGCGATGTGCATCCTTAATATATATCCGCTAACTATCTTCATATCGTCTATAAATACATTCCCCAAATTTACGATAAGCCGTTAACAAATAAAAAATAAATTCGTTAAGACGGAACTCTGAGTTCGGCGGAAATGTATCTAAAGAAGAACTTTCGATTCGATTTGCCGAATCAATAGCTATTTACGATAAGAAGCGCGAATTATGCGTCGCCTGCGTTATTTCATTGTTTTAAATTATAGCTTTTCAGCGAGCCTTGTCTTTCTTTGGCTTTTTGCTCCCATTTTGGGACGACTGTTTCGAGTAATTTCTCTTTGTCTTCTTTTAGCTTTTCCATATCCAAACCGATATATTTTTGCGCTTTTTCGCGTGACCAAACGTCCGGCAGGTCCGCGGGCAATTCAACTCCGAGTTTGGTAAATATAACGCTAAGCTCGCCTCTGGCTTTTTCCGCTTTTTGAATGGACGTTCCGAGAACTCGCATAGATTCTACGGGCGAGTGGAATCCCATACTGTTGGAAGCGGCGAACCAGTCCCATCTCCATTGGGCGCTCCTTATCAGTTCGAGCGGGGATTTCATTTGTTCTTCGGTAGCGCCTTTTTTCCAAGCGATTTCCGCTTCCAAATGCGCTTTGGCGATGGCTTTCTCGGCAATCATTCGGATTTGAACTACTCTATCTTGAATTTCGTAAACTGTTTCTTTCAGCTCTTCTTCGCCTTCTCTATGGCAAACTTGGCAGGAGTTGGCTATATTGTTAAGCGGGCTTTGGACATGGTGGTCGGTGTATTTTACGCCGCCTTTGACCATATACGGCATATGGCAATCGGCGCAAGCGACGCCGCGCCGATAATGCAATCCCGTTGTGAATAATTCGTAGTCCGGATGTTGAGCTTTGAGCATATCCGCCTTGCTTAATTTATGCGTCCAGTCGGCGAATTTGTATTCGTCGTAATAGCTTTCCATAGAATCGACGCTATAGCCCTTGTCCCAAGGGAAAGTCAAGTAATTACCGTCTTTTTTGAAATAATATTCGGCGTGGCATTGCGCGCAGACTAAAGAACGCATCTCTTGGTGGCTTATATCTTCAATTTCTACGCCTCTGCGCTTTAGCGCTTCGGTGAGGGCGGGTCTCGTTATCTTTAAATTCATTGTGTTGGCTTCGTGGCAGTCGCCGCAACCTATTGGATTAACAATTTCCGACCCTCGGTCTATCCATTTCGCGTCGTAGAATTCTTTTACGCCGATTTCGTTCATTAGACGCGGCACGTCGGGGCTTTTACAAGTCCAGCAGGTGGCGGGCATTGGGCTGTCTTTTACGCCGCCTGTGCGCAATATCTCTCTAATGTCTTTGATGGCGTAGGCGTGCCCGCGCGCTTGATTATATTCTTTGGAAAAACCGTAGCCCGCCCATAACGTTACTAGAGTCGGGTATTTGTCGAGATAGTAAATCATACCCGAGCCGTAGTATTTACTGCGAAAATTTGTATCCAGCGTTTTCATATAAGATTCGTATTCGTTAGGGAAGCTCTCTCCCCATACTTCGTTGCGCGTTTCCCATTGGTCGATTTCTTTGACGTTTTGGAGACGTGAGACGGTTTCGGCGCGTCTTTCAATTATTGTCGAAGCAAACAATCCCAGAAGGAATACGACTATTACGGTTAAAACAAAGATGAGAACGGTCAATCCGCGTTTTTTCTTAGGTTTATTTTCGTTATTCATAGTTGATTTTATATAGTTAATAAACTTACTTTATTTCCGGTTTTAGAAAGTGATACGTTACCGACAAGCTGTGAGTTCTTCCATGCGGCGTATGTCTGTGGCAACTCCAGCACAAATGCCCTTCGCCGCGCTTGAAATTTCGCCCGGTAACGTTTGCTACGCTTACGGTTTCCACTTGCCTGATATGGCATCTTTTGCAGTTTTCTTGAACGACTTCCGTCCCCGCTTGGTTTATTTTAATAACTTGAGGTTCCAGCCCCAGAGTGAAAATTGCCGCGTGCCTCGCGCCGTCCTTCGCCTTAAAGTAGTATTTGGCGGCGACGTTATTATGCGGGACGTGGCAGTCGTTGCAGTTCGTAAATTCTCTGTGCGAGCTATGCGCCCAAGTAGCGTAAGCGGGACGCATAATATGACAGTTGTAGCAGGTTTCCGGCTCGTCGGAAAGATAAGATACGGCGTTAGATAAGTATAGTATCGTGAATATCAACCCTACGCCGACGCCCGAAGCTAGCGCGAACGGAATCGCCCATTTTCCTTTTAGTATTTCCCTTAATCCTTTACCCATTTTAAAAGACTTTTTTGTCCTCTTTAACTTATAAAAATTATGAAATTATTTTGACAAAGTCAACTTTTACTATATTAATTCTTGTTAATATTTTAGATAGATATAAATTTCTTTTTGTTGGCATATTTCTGGGGTCCGCTTGCCGAGGATTCAAGTAGGGAGTTGATTATTCATTAATAAACGGAATAATCAATATAAATTTTAGACTATTTGCCGTTCTTTCTTTTCAATTTTTCGTATCTCTCACGGGCTCTTTTAATAGTCGCCTGCCGATAGCTTTCGTCGCTATGGTAGCGCTTTTTTGCGTTTTTTAACGTCTTTTTACGATACTCGTCGTCAATATGATATCTCTCTCTGTAGCGTTTCTTGATTTTCTCTCTGAATTCTTTGTCTTCTTCGTATCTTTTTTTTAAACCGGTGAGGATTTCTTTGCGACGATGTTGATAATACTCGTTCATTTTATTTCACGAGAAAGTTAAACACATTAATTAAATAGATATAAGCTATATCAAAAAATAACAAAATTTTTTAATGTTTCAAACTTTTGTTTTTTTTTATCGCGATCTAATCCAAATTTTTCCGATTATAGGGTCGGATTTGACAATATTGTTGATTTTTTTGATTTTTTCGTCGTTTAAGGCGGCTCCGCTGGAAATAAGTTTTGTGCCGGAAGACGTGATTATATTGCGAGACATAATATGACCGGGTTTTAGCTCGTCGGAATCTATAGCCGTTTCCGAACCGCTTTTTCTGTCGGCGGCGGTTTCGGCTAAGTATTGGTCGTAAAGCGCCACTATTTTGAAATCGTAAAGCCTTTTCGATTCGTGGTCTAACTCTTCCATAGCTTTGTTTGAATTGTCTCTATGGGCGATCAAAAATTCTTCGTATTCAACGCAGACTCTTAAAATTCTCGAGCCGAGCGGTATTTCCCAACCTTGGATTTTTTCTGGAATGCCCGAACCGTCGTAATTTTCGAAAAGGTGGTATAGAATTTTGGTAATCTCTTCGAATCCTTTAATCCCCTCTATTAATTCTTTAGCGAATTTCGGAACTTTTTCCATCATTTCGTTTTTCGCGAACCCTTTTACCATAACGGGGTCGTAAAGATTTTTGTCGGGCAAGAACATTTTCCCAACGTAAACTAATGAAGACGCCGTTTCAATGTTTTCTACTTCCTTTTTCGAGGCGAATTCATTGGCGGCTCTTAAAATCCAAACGGCGGAGCTTTTTATTTTTTCAAAAATGCCTTTTCTTTCGGTTAATCTGCTTTGTTGGATTTTAATAGCCATATCGGTTAACTTTTGAGAGCTTTCCTTTAAGTCTTTTTCTAATTTTGTTACTATGTTGTCTTTTTCTATTATTATGTTTTCTTTTTCAATGGCGGAGGCGGCGACGCGGAGATTCATTACTATTTGTTCGATTTTAAGAGGTCTTTTAAGTATTGAGTCGCAACCAAGCTTAAGAGCTTTCATTGTCTGGTCTTTATCAAAGCTTTTAGGAGCTATTAGTACAAAGTGTGAGCTTGAGTGATAAGCGTTGCTTTTAATTCTTTGTAGTAGTTGGACGCCGTTCAATCCCGGCACGTCGTAATCGCAAATAATAACGCTCGGGTTTTTGTTCTTATTGACGAACTTCAAAGCGTATTCGCTGTCTTCTACTTTAAAAACCAAAGATTCGGGAAAGAGTTTCTCGATTACTTGTTTTAAAGTATCCTGAAATTCCTTGTCTTCGTCTATTATCAAAAATTGCAATTTTTGATTCATTTTGTCTCCATCGCAAAAGCTTTTCTTAACTTCAAATATTAAGATTACGTAAATATACTTTATTTCGCGCCAACATAAAATAAAAATATTGCAAAAACAATACCTAAAATTACTTAATCGAGCAATCTTTGATTAGCCGCTGTTTTTGCTTTTAATGATTTTTTCTTAATTTTGCCAAAACAAGTTTTGAGGGGAGAAGAGTTAAAACAGCGAAGCGGTATGCGCCTGAATTCTTTCCCAAACAAAATAAGGAGCTAAAAATTATGGATAAATTTGTCGTAAAAGGCGGACAAAAATTACAAGGGAAACTAAAAGTTTCGGGAGCAAAAAACGCCGCTTTGCCCAATATGATAGCTACTTTGCTCGCGCCGGGGACTTATAATTTAAGCAACGTTCCGAACTTAAGGGACATTTGGACTATGGCGCGCCTATTGGACGCAATGGGAGTTTTCTGCGAATTGAACGGCTCGAATTTGTTTGTCGATTCAACGAACATAAACAGTTACGAAGCCCCTTACGAACACGTCAAAAAGATGCGCGCTTCGGTTTACGTTCTCGGACCGCTGCTTGGTCGCTACGGAGAAGCGAAAGTTTCGCTACCGGGCGGTTGCGCTTGGGGACCGAGACCGATAGATTTACATTTGAAAGGAATGGAAAAGCTTGGGGCGAATATTGAAATAGAAAAAGGATACGTTATCGCCAAAGCAAAGCGTTTGAAAGGAGCAAAAATTCATTTCGACGTTACAAGCGTAGGAGCGACGGGCAACGTGATGATGGCGGCGTCTCTGGCTAAGGGGACAACCGTTCTCTCAAACGCCGCTATAGAGCCGGAAATAACCGCTCTTGCTCGCTTGCTTGTTAAAATGGGCGCTAAAATCGAAGGAATAGGCTCCAACGAGCTTATTATTGAGGGCGTCGAAGAGTTGAAACCAACAGACGACGAAGTAATTCCCGACAGAATAGAAGCCGCGACTTTTCTAATAGCCGCCGCTATGACGGGAGGTAAAATAGTTTTGGAAAGAGCCAATCCATACCATTTGACTTCCGTTATATCTAAACTCGAAGAATCGGGTTGCGATATAGACTTTAACGGCGAAACCATTACCTTGGAAGCGCCCGATGAAATTCAACCGGTAGATATTATAACGGCTCCTTATCCCGGATTCCCAACAGACGTTCAAGCGCAGTGGATTGCTTATATGCTTAAGGCGAATGGAGTTTCTAGAATAACCGACGCGATATTCACCGATAGATTCAAACACGTCCCAGAATTAAAACGATTGGGCGCGGATATTGAAATGGCGGACAACGTCGCGATTGTTCGCGGCGGAGTAAAACTAACCGGAGCGGTGATTATGTCTTCCGATTTACGAGCCAGCGCGTCGCTTGTTCTCGCCGGTTTAGCGGCTGAAGGCGAAACCGAGATTCTAAGAATTTATCATATCGATCGCGGTTACGAAGCTATCGAAAAAAAGCTGAAATCGCTCGGCGCTTCGATTAAAAGAGTCAAAACGGAAATGTTTTAATCGACCGATTAATTAATATGACTATCTTAACGAGAAAATCTTTAGCTTTCACGCTAACTTTCGCTATTATTTTATTAGCTTCCCCCTTTCAAATAGTAAAATCCGACCAAATTGACAAAAGAAGAAGCGAATTAAAAAAGCTAAACCAAGCGATAAAAAACGCTAAAAATAAAATTTACCGACTTAAAAGGAAAGAAAGGTCCGCCGTTTCCGAGTTAAAACTTTGGCAGAAACAAAGCTTTCAGCTAAATAAATATATTTTACTACTCGACGAGCAAATAGAGGCTCTCGAAAAGGAAATTATACGACAAGACAGTTTGTTTTACGGATTAGCGGAATGCAGACGGGATTATCTGTTAGCTTACGCGAAAGTAGCGAGAGAAAAGTATCTCAAAAACGAAACTTCAGTCGCGGAAACGATAGTTTCCGATAAACCTTTTGCCGAAGAAGCCGGCGAAATTTATATCGAGAGATTCCTGGAAAACGTCGATTTGAATATCGGTAAAATTAGAGCGCTTCAAATAGCGCTCTCCAGCAAAACGGCGACGCTTAGAGAAAAATTTGATTATCAAACTCAATTAAAAGAACTAAAAGCCGACAAACAAAGGCGATTGAATTGCGCGATACAAAGAAGCGAAAATTTATTGACGAAAATCCGTCGCGATAAAAAACAATTGCAGAACGAACTGGAAAAGAAGCTTCGCAGCGCCAAAAAGCTCAAGAGCATAATATCGAAATTAATGAAAAAAGACCGAGGAACTTCCGCTAAAGTTCTTTCAATAGGGAAAATGGATTGGCCCTGCGCCAGCCGCAAAATCTTCCGTTCATTCGGCAAAGTAAAAAATAAAGGAACTAATACGTATTTCGACAACCCCGGTATTGACATAGCGATAAAAGGCGGCTCGAAAGTAAAAGCCGCGGCGAGAGGCAAAATCTCGAAAATTCATTGGCTGCCAGGATACGGCACATTAGTCATAATATATCACGGCAAAGGCGTAAGAACCGTTTACGCCAATCTTTCGAAAGCCTTAGCTTCCGAGAATCAAAGAGTTAATAAGGGGGAGACTATTGGGGTATCCGGCAAGTCTATCGAAGGGGAGTTTTTACATTTCGAGCTTTGGGCGGGCGAGAAGAGATTGAATCCGACGAAGTATTTAAGATAGATTTGGAGACTAAATTATAAATTTTAAAAAGACGCTTGCTTCGAGAACGAATATTATTATAATCCGAGATTATTATTTATTCACAAGTTATACAATATCCGATCTATAAAGCTCGTTTTTTCTTATTTTAACAATAGTTAAAAGATGATGGAGTCGTTTTGGAATATACCGTTTGTCGTCGTGGACGTGGAAACGACGGGTCCCAGCCCGGCGGACAATAGATTAATCGACATAGCCTGCGTCGCTCTTATGGGCGGACAGGTTGTCGCCGAGTACGATTCTCTCGTCAATCCAAAGCAGTTCATACCGCCGTTTATTCAACAAATGACAGGAATAACCTACGATATGGTTTACGACGCGCCGGAAGCGAAAGTCGCGTTAAGGAAGGCGAGCGAATTTTTCGAGAACGAAAAGGCGGTGTTTGTGGCACATAACGCCCAATTCGACTATAAGTTCGTAAACGCGACTTTGGCGCGCGAAGGTCTGCCGCAAATTATCAATCCAGCCTTATGCACTCTTAAACTGGCGAGAAGATTAGTTTCCGCCAGACAAAAGAAAAATTTAGGCGATTTATCCAATTATTTTAATATCAGGATAAAAAATCGTCATAGAGCGTTAGGCGACGCAAAAGCCGCCGCCCTTTTGCTTTTCGAACTGCTTAAAAGAGCAGAGAGCGAATTTAATATTAGTTCGATAGACGAATTGCTAAAGTTCCAAAATAAACCGGCGAAGAGATATTACGCGTCCCAAACAACTATAAAAAGAGTTCAGAAAAAATTGGACGATTTGCCCAATTATTCGGGCGTATATCGCTTTCTTGATTCCAACGGCGGAGTTTTATACGTAGGCAAAGCTAAATCTTTACGCGATCGGGTTAGGTCGTATTTCTATTCCAGTTCGATTCCTTCGAGAAAAATTGCCAGAATGTTAAAAGAGATATGGGATATCGATTGGGAATTAACCGACTCGGAACTTTCCGCTTTGTTGCTCGAATCGCGAAAAATCAAGAGCGAAAAACCGCCTTATAACGCCGTATCGAAAAAATACAGGAAACATACTTTTATAAAGTTGACTGCGAGCGAAGACTTCCCGCGTTTAGAGAGTTGCTTCATAATAAAAAACGACGGCGACGAGTATTTCGGACCGTTTTCCAGTCGCGAATTAGTCGATGAGATTATCAAAAAAGCCGAGAAGATTTATAAAATAAGGAAATGCGACAAACCCGTAAAACCTTGCGATTCAAATAATCCCTGTTTGTATTATCAAATAGAGCGGTGTTTATCCCCTTGTTCGAAAAGGTCGAACAGAGAAGAATACGCGGCGGAAGTCGATAAAGTTCGGCGTTTCCTCGACGGCAGAAGCGGCGTCGCAGAGCGTTTGGAAAAGGATATGAAAGAAGGAGCCAATTCGCTCGACTTCGAAAGAGCGGCGGACGCAAAAAACTATTTGAGCGAATTAAAAAAAGCGCTGATTTCGGAGGGAAACGGCGGAGCCTCGATAAACGAAAGGAATTTCATAGTTTTGGCGCCCTCTTCGAGCAGAGAAAAAACTATAGAAATCGTTATGGTAAAAGCCGGCAAAATAAGACACAAGAGCGTTATAGGAAGGAAAGCGCCTCTGAAAGGTGTTTTTAAGAAAGCCGACGATATTTATTTCAACGGAGATTCAAAGAATATCGAGCCTTTCGAAAAAGAGGAATTAGACGAGTTGAAAATCGTAACCTCGTGGGTTATTTCCAAAAACGAGCGCTCCCGCCTGTTTGTTAACGGGAAAAGCCAATACGAATTCACATCCGAGTTGCAAAAGCGAATCCGTAAATTTTCGTTTTGAAGTATTAATCAGTGAGAAAATTCTTTACCCTTCGGTTTTGTTAAGTTGAACATATAATTAAATCCCACCCACAATTGACCGGGGTGATAGTTATAGCCGTCGGCGTATTCTTCGTCGCCTAAACCGTTTAAAGCGTAACTGCCGTTTATAACTATGTTGAATCTTCCAAAATCGTTAGCGTAAACGCAAATTCTACCGCCGAGACGCACTTCGATTAACGTCGCCATATCGTCGGCGTCAACTTCGGTTTCGTTGTCGTCGTATGATAGCGTCCCGCCCATAGGGAAGCAAAAGTTGAATCCGAGAACGAATCCTTCGGCGAAAATGGAAGGCGAAAAGTTAAAGTAATGATGTTGATGCGTAGTGTCTTTGTTGCCTTGATAGGGTTTCATAGAAAAACCGTCGGTCAAATAGGCTAATTCAACCAATCCGCCGAATTTAGTCTCGTCGGCGAAAGGTATATAGCCGGTTACGCCCATTTCGGGAGTTGAATTAAGGGTGAATCCGTTTTGGATTCCTTCGGGAACGCCGGACGCGTTCACCCCGCCTTTTAAACCGATAAAAGGACCTACGCTAAAAGGAAAATTAGCGAAGGACGCATAGCTTGACAATACGATTAGCGAAAGAACAATCGCGATTTTCGATAGCGTTTTTCTCATACGTAACTCTCCGTTGTCAATTAATTATAATAATTTTACCTTCGTATTCGCAATTTATGAAATTCGCGACGAAAATGGGAGAAGAAATTCTTTATTAACGCTAGACCTTGTAATTTTCGTGGATAAATTTGAAATCTCTTTCAATTCTTTCTTCGGTCAAACCGAAATCGGACAGATTGTAAGAGTGTTTCGATTTAAATTCCTTTTGCTTCCTCGATTGTTCCTCTATGCCGTTTTTTAATTTATCGGTAATTTCTATTCCGAAAAATTCTAATATTTCTCTCATTACATTCTCAAAATCTTCGAGAAGCTCTTTGCGCGTTATTAGTATAATTCTGTCTTTATAAAAACTATAACAAGGAAAACACTGAGATGTTTCATTTTTTTTAGTTAATATCAAATATAAGGGCGTATATGTTTATTTCTATTCGGTTTTGAACTCATTGTGAATTGTCTATAGCGTTAATTTAAAAGCGGTTAAGATGTAAATAAATTAGGTTTGCCGTCGCTTAATAAAATAGATTGGTTTATATCAATTCGTATATCGACAGCCTTAAAATATAAACCGATTTCGTCTCCTAAAAAATTAACCGCTTTAAGACATTCCTTGTCGGAAGTTAAAAAATATTTTGTATCTGGGCTTGTATGCGCTTGCGCGAACAGCTTTGCGTCGTTCGGAATAATAACTCGCTCTTCTAGGTTTACGATGTTTTTCTTTCTAGCTTCAAACAAAACTTTTGCAAATTTGCCGGCTCGTAAAGCGTGGTTATAATTAAAAGGAAGTATTCGTAAATTTTTTAGAGGCAGTTCGTCGGCGCTACCGCCAACGCAGTATTCCGCTATAGCTATGGTAGAAATTATTAAAGCGAAATCTTTTTCTATAAGATATTTATAATATTCGTTGGCGTTATTAAATAAAGGATCGTTTTCATTCAGAAAACGCAGGAAAAAACTAGTGTCTATCAACGCGCTACTTTGCATAATCCCTTCCTCTTATTTCACCTAGCCAATCGTCCGGGTCTATATTTTTCAGCCAGCTCATAGCTTTCTTTCTTAATTTTTTTAAATATTCTTCTTCGAAAAGAGACACGTAATCGATTAATTCACGGAATTCTAAACTTTTCTTGTCGATTTCTCCACTTTTTGAGTCTTGCTTACCTATCGCTCTAACGCCATATGATTTATATAGAATGTTTTTTTCCAATTTGGCGAGCGTATCTTGAGGCGTTTTTATTATTATCGTTCCAAGCTCAGGCGTGTCAAGATGTATGTTTACTTTGTCTTTTCCTCCTGCGTCCACGACTTTTCCGTAGAAGTAGAATTCGGCGTTCACCCAAGTAGGCTCAGTTCGATAGAAACGCGTTGATTTATCGATTTTTAAAGTTGGGCTATCGGTCATCGAAGTTGTAACGTTAAAAGTAAGGTCCTTTTTAATCGCGGATTCCTGAAAAGATTCAAAAGCCCTTGCTGTATTAACGTCTAAAAAATCAATATTGTTAGCGCTTAAAATCTGGTTTAATATCGCTGTAAAGCCTATTACGAACTGCGCGCTCGTTTTGAACAAATGTTTAATCGAACCTTCCTCAATTCTATACGCTAAAGTTGGGCGTTTTGTCTTATCAACCGGAAACAACAAATTCTCGACGTTTTGAATGTCCGATATAATATCGCGCACGTCGTAATTGTCGGGGTTTATCTCAAATATTCCCTTTTTACCGCTAACAATTAGTTCTATATATCCAAATTTTTTCATATTCTAAGATATTTATTACTATTTAACAAATTACGAAGGATTTTTAATAAAAACAAAACGCTTTCTTACTCTCTCTCAAATTTTCTTGTTTGAGGATGTCTTAAATTTAATTTTATTTGAACCGTATCCGTTATTTTTTTATCTTTATCTTATGTATAGTGAGTATTTTACGGAAAAGCAGTTTTCTAAGCCGAGAGTTTTGGCTGGGATAATGAGCGGAACTTCGCTCGACGGAGTCGATTGCGCCGTCGTAGAATTTAAGAGCGACGGCTCCGGAAAGCGTTCGTTTAAATTGCTCGGATTCGTTACTAAGCCGTATTCGCCGCAAACGAAAGAGTTGATACTTAAAACGGCGAGTTCCCAAACGGGCGCTAAGGAAATATCGCGACTTAATTTCAAATTAGCCGAGATTTTTTCGGACGCCGTCGTTGACGCTTGCGCCGAAGCGAATATAGCGGTCGCGGATTTAGACGGCGTCGGCTCGCACGGACAAACTATCTGGCACGAACCTAAACCGGCGACCGGGAACGTAGGCTCGACGCTTCAAATAGGCTCGCATTCGGCGCTCGCTTGCGCTCTCGGAGTTCCGACGGTCGGCGATTTTAGAGCCGCAGACGTCGCTTTTGGCGGCGAAGGCGCGCCTTTAGTTCCCATTTTCGACTACGATTTCCTCTCGCGACCAAATAAAGACGTAATCGCTCTTAACATTGGCGGAATCGCTAATTTTACTTATATGCCCGCTGGAGCGGATAAATCGGACACGCTCGCTTTCGACGCCGGTCCCGGCAACGTTTTGATTGACGCGTTCGCCAAAAAGCTCTTCAGCGCCGACTTCGACGAAGGCGGAAAAATAGCCAGAAGCGGAACGGTAAATAATGAATTGTTTATTAGGTTACAAAGTATAAGATTTATTAAACAAAAGCCGCCAAAATCGACCGGTAGAGAGCTTTTCAACGCCGAACTGGTTGAAAAATTAACGCGTGATTTAAAGATAGAGCCGCGGGACTTAATTCGGACGCTAACGGAATTTACCGCTTGGAGCGTCGCCGAGAATGTCGCGTTATTCGCCGACGAGAAAGCGGATTTATACGTTTCCGGCGGCGGAGCCGCGAACGGTTTTTTGATGGAGCTACTACAAAACAAGTTGCCGCGAGCGAACGTCAAAACGAGCGACGTGCTAGGCGTTCGGTATGACGCGAAGGAGGCGATTTGCTTCGCTTATTTGGCTTATAAAACGCTGGGCGGGGAGGCTTCTTCTTTGCCTTCGGCGACCGGAGCGAAAAAAGCCGCTATTTTGGGGACGGTAGCTCTTTAGCCGCGTTTTACCTTCTGCGGCGGCGGGGTCGGTCCGATGATTTGTCTATCATTTCGTTTAGTTTTTTTAGCGCCTTAGGATTAATCTTCTTTTGTATATATTTAAGCCAAAGGACGCCTATAAGTAATGGCAGCGGACCAAAGACGAACCAAACGGGAACGAATTCCAACCAACCGGTAGAGACAATAGCTAAATAAATTGAAAAGCCCGTGAAAGCCGCCCCGATTACGATTAAAGCGTAAGCAATATATTTAACTTCCATAGTTTAATTAATATTATTTTGAATAAATTTCAATTATAATTAACTTGACTTACTATAAGTTAAACTATTAACGGCAAAAATGCAAAACAAAAAAGTATATATTGAGACATACGGCTGTCAGATGAACTTGAGCGACAGCGAAATCGTTCTGTCCATCCTGAAAGACGCCGGTTGGGGGAAAGCCAATTCGCTCGCCGACGCCGACGCCGTTCTTTTAAATACTTGTTCGGTTAGGGAGAACGCGGAAAGGAAGATTTTCGAGAAGCTAAAACAGTTGAGGAGCTACGAGCGAAAGAACGGCAAGCTGACGATTGGGGTTATCGGCTGTATGGCGGAGCGTCTGAAAGAAAAAATAATGGAGAGAAACGACGCCGTGAAGGTTGTCGCCGGACCCGATAGCTACAGGCGCTTGCCCGAAGCGCTTGAATCGGTTGCAGGTCGGGCGGCGGGCGTAGCGGTCAGATACGACGACTTGGAAACTTACGACGACGTGAAGCCGCTTAGAAAGAAAGGCGTGAGCGCTTGGCTTTCGATAATGCGCGGTTGCGACAACTTCTGCTCATATTGCGTGGTGCCTTACGTAAGAGGAAGGGAGCGTTCCCGAACGTTTAAATCGCTACTCGACGAAACGCGGCGCTTGGAGCGGGAGGGATTCAAGGAAATTACCTTGCTTGGGCAGAACGTAAATAGCTACAAATGCCGCGAGAGCGGCGCGGACTTCCCCGATTTGTTATTAGCCTGCGCCGAAGCCGCGCCCAATATTAGATTCCGTTTCACGACTTCGCATCCAAAAGATATTAGCGATAAATTAATCGACTCTATAGCCGGGAGAAAAAACGTCTGCAATCATATTCATCTGGCGATGCAGTCCGGCTCGAATCGAATTTTGAAGCTGATGAACAGAAAATATACTATCGAGAAATTCATAGAGCGAGCCGAAAGAGCTAAAAGCGTTATACCGGACGTATCGCTCACGACCGACGTTATAGCCGGCTTCCCGAGCGAAACGCTCGACGACCATAAAGACACTCTCGCCGCGATGGAAAGAATAAAATTCGACGGCGCTTTTATGTTCAGGTATTCGCCAAGAGAAGGAACGAAGGCGTTTGAAATGGACGACGACGTTCCGGAAAAAGAAAAGCTAAGAAGGCTAAACGAAATAATTGATTTGCAGCGGCGGATTTCCGCTGATTTGAATAAAGCTGAGTCGGGCAAAGAACGCGAAATTTTAGTTGAAGGTCCCAGCAAACGAAGCGACGAGGAATGGTTCGGCAGGACGAGTTCGAATAAAGTCGTAGTGTTTCCTTACAATGGCGAAGCGCAAGTCGGCGATTTGATAAACTTAAGAATAACCGACGGAACTTCGGCGACGCTGTTCGGGGAAACAATTTAACTATGTTTTGAAGACAAAAAAAAACGACAATTTTTTCGATTGATTTCTATTTGTTATTTTTAAAGTTAGAAAATTTAAGTAGTTATTTGATTTAAAAAAAACGGGATTTTATGAGTTTGGAAGAAATAATAGATTGGTGCAAACAAGAAAAGGAGAATGAGGAATTTATTGAATTCCCCGTAGAGATTTTGGATTCGATGAGCGAGAAAACAGCCCGGGTTTTAGCGGAGATTTTCGGAAAAGACACCTTTATGCGACTGCCCGAGAAAGAAATCGAGTTTTTCGAGTGGCTGCGCGAAAAAGACGAGGAAGTTTGGGACGATTTATGGGATACCGAAAACGAAGAGCCTTACGTGGTTGGAGTCGGTTTGCTTCCTACCTTATTAAGCAAAACGAGAGGCTTTCCGATTTGCGATTTAATGGAAAGGGACAATTATTTTTTCACCGAAACGCAGATGCAAGCGGAAGAGTCCAAAGCGATGCTCGATTCGGCGATAGAGAGATTTAAGAACAAAAAAGCGTTAACAACGGAGCAGGCGTTAGTGTTGGAGATTTCGCAAGCGCCGATAGATATTTGGCGATTCGCTTACCGGCACGGATTGCCGCTGAAAAGAGTGAAAAAAGCCGCGGACATTCTCGTCGAAGACGGCGTTTTGTTGCACCTGAAAAAAGCGGAGCATTTGGCTAATGTTATCGAATAATAGAGCGGAGCGATGATAGTAACGAAATTCGGCGGGGCGGCTTTGAAGGACGCCGACTCTTTCAAAAACGCGATTAACATAGTCGCAAGCGGAAAAGACCGGAAAGTTTTGGCGGTTCTGTCGGCTTGCTACGGCGTAACCGATAAATTAATCGAAATTGCTTCCTTAGCTCCGAAGAAGTCAGTCGCATCGTCAAAAGCGAGAATTAGGGGAATTAAGCGGTTTCATCTGCAAATATTAGAATCGCTGATAGAAGAGGATCCTCATGATCTATATAAATCTTTAATAATAGATATAAGCGGGGGATTGGAGCAGTTATGCGAAGGGATAAACTTGCTGAAGGAAATTACGCCGAAAACTCAAGCTCAAGCTACCGCTTTCGGGGAAGAATATTCTACCGCAATATTTTTATGCGCTTTAAAATATATGGGATTAAACGCGACTTTTATCAATTCGCCCGATTTAATTAAAACTAACGGCGATTTTCTTAACGCGCGGGTGAATTTCGCCAAAACGAACGAGGCGGCAAAGAGGGAGCTGGACGCGGCTTTTTCCGAAAAAGATATAGTGATAACGCAGGGTTTTGTCGGCTCCGACGCGACGGGCAGAAAGACTCTTCTCGGACGCGGCGGCTCAGATTACTCCGCGGCTATTTTGGGAGCGGCTTGCGACGCCGAGGAAATACAGTTTTGGAAGGACGTGCCGGGAGTTCTTACAGCCGACCCGCGCTTAGTCCCGGACGCAAAAGTATTGACGCGACTAACTTTCGACGAAATGAAAAGGCTCTCGTATTTCGGCGCGGATATATTGCATCCGGAAACAATCAGACCCGCCGTCGATAAAGATATTAACGTAATAATAAAGAGCTTCGAAAATCCCGAAGGAAGCGGAACTTTAATCAAACGAAAGTTCGAGCGCTCGCACGCGGTTAAGGCGTTGACCTTAAAAAAAGGCTTGCGTCTTTACAACGTGGAGATATCCGACATCGCTTTCGACGATTCCGTAAAGGATTTGTGCGATAAAATTCGAGAAACGGGCGCCGAAATATTATATTCAATCGCCGGTTCCTACGAGCTATCCTTCGCTTTGGATAATATAGACGATTTACAAAAGTTGGAAAGCGCCTTAGATAATTACAAATATACGGCGAGCGAAACCGACTTGCTCTGCTTTTGCGGTGAAGGCTTGGTCGCCTGTGGCGGCGCCGTTCGCGATATAGTCAACGAGATATTTTCGACTATATTAAAATTTAAGCCGATTAGAGCCGTTTACGGCGCGTCGGGACTGTCGGCGATATTCTTTGTCGAGCCGAACCGCTCTAAGGAAGCGGCTCGCGCCGTTCACGATATTATTATTAGCCAGAAAACCGATTTATTCGAATCGATTTAATTTCTGCGGCTTTATCATGTTTTCCGGCGATAAAACTTCCTTTATTTTTTCTTCCGAGAGTAGATTCTTTTCTCTCACCAATTCAACGAGACTTTTGTTTGTATTCATTGCTTCTTTCGCCAGCGAGCTGGTTATTTCGTAGCCCAAAATTGGATTAAGAGCGGTAACGAGTCCGATGCTGTTTTCAACGTGAGAGCGGCAAACTTCCTCGTTTGCCGTAATGCCGTCGATGCATCGGTATTTTAGAACGCCCATTCCGTTTTTCAGCATCTCAATCGATTCAAATATGCTTTGACCGATAATCGGCTCCATGACGTTAAGCTCGAGCTGACCGGCTTCAGCCGCCATCGCCACGGTTAAATCGTTGCCGATGACTTTAAACGCTATTTGGTTGACTACTTCCGGTATAACGGGATTAACTTTGCCGGGCATAATCGACGAGCCGGGTTGCATCCTCGGCAAATTGATTTCGTTAAACCCCGCTCTCGGACCGGAGCTAAGCAAGCGCAAATCGTTGCATATTTTTGATAGCTTTATTGCGAGCCGCTTTATCGCCGAAGAATACATCACAAACGCGCCGGCGTCCTGTGTTTCTTCGACCAAATCTTTGGCAAGTCTTACAGGCAGTTTGGTTATTTCCCAAAGATAGTTTATTACATGCTCGGAAAATTTCGGGTCGGCGTTTATTCCCGTGCCGATAGCAGTGCCGCCCATGTTCACTTCGTGGAATAGCCTCGAAATCTGCTCCAAACGCTCGATTTCTTCAGCCAAAGTAGTCGCATAGGCGTCGAATTCCTGCCCCAAAGTCATCGGAACGGCGTCTTGCAACTGAGTGCGCCCCATCTTTATTATACTGCGGAACTCTTTGCCCTTAGTTCGAAAAGCGCCGACCAACTCCCTTAGAATTCTCATTAATTTATTGTTGCTGTAGCAGAACGCTATTTTTAGCGCCGTGGGATAAACGTCGTTAGTCGATTGGGACAGGTTGACGTGGTTATTCGGATGGCAATGCTCGTAGTCGCCTTTTTCCTTGCCCATTATTTCCAGCGCTCTATTGGCTATGACTTCGTTGGCGTTCATATTGGTCGAGGTGCCGGCGCCGCCTTGTATCATATCGACGACGAAATGAGTGCGCCACCTACCGTTAATGATTTCTTGGCAGGCTTTTTCCATCGCTTGATAGACTTTAGGCGGAAGCAAGCCCAAGTCGTAGTTAGCTTTCGCGCAAGCCATCTTTACCTGCGCTAAAGCTTTGATTAAATCGCTGAAATGATTTATGGAGACTTCGCTAATGTTGAAATTTTCCAGCGCCCGAAGCGTTTGGACGCCGTAATAAAATTCGTAAGGAACTTCCCGCTCGCCGAGCATATCCTTTTCCTTGCGGGTTCTGCCGGAAACGTATTGCGCGGCGGCGTCAACTACTTGATTCGTAGTCTGTCGCATTCGACGCGATATTACTCGCGAGACTTGCGAGAGTATCTTGGCGACGAGTTGCGAGTTCTCCTTCATCAACTTCGTGAAGTCGTCGCGGTGGAAAACGACAATCACAGAATCTTCCGCGGCGCGAGCGGAAGTGGAGTGCGGATAATTGTCCATTAAGGCGCCCTCGCTCAGGAAATCCTTCGCGGTGAAAGAAGTCAGCAACTTCTCGACGCCGTATGTAGTTACTTTGACCAAATCGACCGAGCCGGCGTATATGACGTACATATTCTCTCTGGCGTTGTTCTGCTTGAAAAGCCACTCGCTTTTCCGAAACTTCTTAACGTCGGCGAACTCCGCGAGACGCTTCGTTTCCTTTTCGTCTAAGTCTTCAAATAGCTCGACTTCCTTCAAAAACGTTTCCAAATATTCCCGTTCCATAACGAAGTCCCTTTTCGTTTAGTTCGTAAAAAATAATCTCGATAACTTAGCTAAAATTTCGGTGAATAGCAATAGGAATAAGAGGGGATTACGATTTTGAAGTGAACTTCAATTGCAATCGCTGAGAAATTCCAAAGGGGAAATGTTAGTGAAGAAAAAAATGACAAGTCATTCCTGCGAAAGCAGGAATCTATAGAAGAAAAGAAACAATCTCAGACAAATTGAGAAAGAATCAATATCTAATGCTTACGCGACAAAAAATCGCAATCTCTCGATTGTTTTTCTGTTAAAATCTAGTTAAATTGAATATATATGATTTTTGATATTAATGATAGGATTTGCGATGCGTAACGTTATTGCTATATATATTGTTTTCTCGCTGGCTTTCGCGGCGGCTTCGGGTCTTTACGTTGTTAACAACGACAACGGCGAAGCGAGAGATATGGGATATTACGATAGACCAATGTGGGAGGAATCCGTTTTTCTTAAACCCGGCGGCGATTGCGTAGCAAAGGAATTATACGTTTATTTAACGGGCGACAGTCCGGGCAAAGACACAATTTACGTTACCGGCGACCCCGCGGAGGGCGTTTTGCCGGGGACGTTCTGGGTTATCGCGTACAATCAAATAACGGAGCCTATTGCTATTGATTACGACGGCGAGCCCGGATGGGATACTCTTAAGCTGAACGATTTGCGCGTCGACGGATATCAAAGGCTGTGCATCCAGCACAGACTAAAGCCGGGCGGTCCTTGGTTTGCGGTCGATAACGACGGGACGAGCGACCCGCTGAACTCTTTCTCGATGGACCCCGAAAGCGAAAACGATTACGGTTGGCCCGGCGTAATCTATAGAGCGAGCGGTGATTATTTGGTAAGAGTCGGCGTTGAATTTGATTATCCCGCCGAAGACGGCTCCGCTCCGCCTCCGCCGCCGGTTCTTGTTGACGTCGCTTATCGAGCCGGTTTAGTTAGAGAAAACGGAAACGCCATAGGGAGTCATAAAATATCCATAGCCGATTGGAACGGCGACGGCTACGACGACGTAGCTATGGGCTCGTATTTCTTCGAAAACAACGGCGACGGTTCTTTCAATAACGTAAGCGAGGAAATGAATATCGAAGCTCAAACGACAATGTGGGCGGATTACGATAACGACGGCGACCTCGATTGCTATACGATAAACGAAAAGAACATTAACAACGAGCTAATTTTCGTAAACAGCAAAAATACGATTTACGAGAACGAGAGCGGCAGTTTCACGAAGCTCGACCCGACGGAAGTTTTCCAGCGCCCGTATCCTAATCCGAGCGAGGAATTTGATTTGGACGAAAAATACGAGAACGATTCGATACATAATCCTTACGTTTGCTGGGCGCCGGTTTGGCTGGATTACGACGGCGACGGCGATTTGGATTTGTATCTAGGCAACAGGCGCAGCGCGGGGAGTTATCCGCATGAAGTATTTAATCCCGACAAGCTATGGCAAAACAACGGCGACGGAACTTTCTCCGACGCCAGCGAAAGTTCGGGTATCTTTGAGCTATGCAAACACAAACCGGGAGAGGACAGAAACCAAGGCAATTTATACTTCAACGGACAAGACGCCTCCGCCTGCGATTACAATATGGACGGGAAAATAGATATTCACATGATAAATTACGGTCTCGAAAGGGATTTTCTGTATAAAAACAACGGCGACGGGACATTTTCCGACGTAGCCGCCGACGTCAATCTCGACGGGTATTTCTTTTTGAATCCAAATCCCGACGCTCTAACGCACGGGCATTCGGTCGAATGGGGCGATTTCAACAACGACGGTTATCCGGAACCTTACGTTGGCAATTTAGCGCATCCGGATTGGCGCGGCTTATTTTCAAATCCGTCGATGATTTTCAAAAGCTCGGGGCCGCCCGATTTTAATTTCACGCAAGTTCAACACGAGATAGGATTGAAGTTTACAGAATCAGATTGCGGGGTTATGTGGATAGACTTCAATCAGGACGGTTATTTGGATTTATGGTACGGACAGCGCTACGGGAAAATAGCTCATATTTATATGAATCAAGGACCGCCCGATTTTAAATTACGCGAAACAACATGGCTTTTCAGCGACCCGGTTTACGCCACTTGGACAGCCGCAAAACTGGATTTCGACAACGACGGCGATTTGGATTTATTGAGCAAAGGTATGCTTTTCCGAAACGATTTGAGCGGCGCTTCGAATTGGATTGCGTTCAGATTGGAAGGGGAGCCAAGCGAAGGAGTTCCCAACGGCGGTTACGGAACTAGAGTTACCGTTCACGCGGACGGAAAACTGTTTTATCGAGATTTAATGGGCGAGAAAGCCGGTCCGCGGCATATGCAAAACACATCCGAACTGAATTTTGGTTTAGGCGACGCCGAACAAATCGACAGCGTTGTCGTAAATTATTGCAACGGGAATAAAAAAGTAATAACGGATATAGATATAAACGGAAAATACATTATTCCTTACATGTCCAATCCCGTTTTTATTGGATTATCCGCTCCGTCGCTTGTTTATCCTGCAAATTTCGACGAAGGAATAGACGAGCGCCCCGAGTTTCAATGGACGCCGGTAGCGACAGCCGACGAATATCAAGCTCAGGCTTGGCAGAGCGGGGCTATGGGCGCATATTTAGATACTGCCGTTAGCGAAAATTCGGTTTCTTTTGACGAAGACCTGAAAAGCAATTACACATATTATTGGAGAGTTCGCGCTTTTAGCGGAGCGGACACGAGCTCTTGGTCTTCGGTATGGAGCTTTACGGTTGGTTTGCCTCAGCCTTCCCGACCAAGTTTAATAAGTCCCGAAGACGGTTCGGAAGACGTCTCGGCTAAGCCAACGTTTAAATGGAAGGGAGCCGGCTACGAAACGGATTACGCCGACGCGCCTAGTTATGAAATTAATTTCTCGAAAAATCCGGATTTCTCGGAAATTATTGTTCCGCAGGATTTAACGAAGGACACCGTTTTAAAATTAGGCGACGCGCTGCCGCCGGACGAGGAAATATTCTGGCGCGTTCAAGGAGTTAACGATAGCGTGCGAGGCCAATGGTCGCTAGTTTGGTCTTTTACGACCGAGCCAATTCCCGCCGTTCCGGAGCTAATTTCGCCTGAGGACGGGGACTCGACAATTAAATCGCGTCCGATATTCGATTGGGAAGAAACAGAATACGCCGATTATTATCATATTCAAATCGCCTACGACGCCGAATTTACCGATATATTCAACGAAGACAGCGCCGTAAAAAACAACGGCTACGTTTTGTTTAAGAAGTACGAAAAGAACAAGACGCATTATTGGCGAGTCAGAGCTTTCAACGACGGCGGCGGGAGCGATTGGTCGGAAGTTCGTACGTTTATGCTTAAAGACGAAATAGGCGTTGCCGATAGCCGCAAGGTCGCTCTCGTAAACGAATTCGATTGCGTTCCAAATCCCATGTTCGCCTCGACGACGATTAGAGTTAATTTAGAGCGAGAAGCCAAGATAAAAATAGAAATACGCGACATATCCGGCGCCGAAATACAGACGCTTCACGAAGGATTAGCGTCGTCGGGCGCAAGTGAATATAAATGGGAGCCGAAATTGCTTTCTTCGGGGACGTATTTCATAATTTTAACGATTGGCGATAAGACGTATGTGAAGTCGCTCAAGAGAGTTAAATAAATGAAATATATTTGGTTAGTAATCTAATTCCCAAATCGGAGTTTGGGAATTAGATAGATGCAGAGACAGACTCCGCTTAGGCGGTGGAGTCTGTCTTTAAAGACTCATATATCCAACACGACGCCGAAGCGCAGGCTCTGCTTGTATTGCAAGCGCGTAGCTTGCGCTTGGT
>CAZDXB010000035.1:0-24798 GCA_964509335.1 uncultured Hyphomicrobiales bacterium
CTCAATATCCGTCGGGAACGTATTTCTGCCGGATTGAATCGCGAGATTATAACAAGACTTTAAAAATAATCGTTAGCAAATAAAGGAGGGGAAAGCTATCTATCTCCTCCCCAAATTTGAAGTTGGGAAGGAGGAAGCTTTCTTGCTAAGCGAAGAGACGCATACAGCCGCGCTCTGCGCGGGGAAAGGCGCGACACAAGAAACCCCTCTCTAACTCTCCCCGCAAGCGGGGAGAGGACTAAGTTGTTAAATTCTAAACCATTGCACCCTTATTCCCAAACTCCGATTTGGGAATTGGAAAAATTTAGATTTGGGAAGGAGGAAGGCGCTCCGATTTTATCCTCCGACCGAAACTCCGATTTCGGTAGGAATAACAAAACTCCGATTTTTACTCTTCGGCGTTTAGCGTATCGTTCCACCTTCTGTCTTTTCGGTCTTTCCACGCGCCGCCTTGGTATGCGTAGCCCGCGATTAAGGGCATTGCCAGCGTGGCTTCGGCGTAAACCATTTGTTCGTATGTCGTTTCTATTTTGCCCCAAGAGCTGGCTTCTTGTAGCGTGGAGCCGGAAAGCCCGCCGTCGCGTTCGTCGGCGACTGTTATTTGTATTGCGTACTTATGCATATCTTTTTCTATTTCCAATACGTCGCAGGCTACGACAACGTCTTGCGTGAAATTCTTCGGAACGCCGCCGCCGACCATAAATATTCCTGTCTGTTCGGCGTCGATTTTCGTTTTTGTTAGTTCGAGGAAATCTTTTGCCGAGTCTATTGATACTTTGTCGCCTTTTCTGTTGTATTGGTGATGAACCAAGCCGAACCCCGCCGAGCTGTCAGAAAAAGCGGGGACGAATATCGGAACGCCCTTTTCGTAAGCCGCTCTGGTAACCGAATCCTCGCCGGCGTTGTTATCGACGAGCCATTCGCCCATACGCTCGATAAACTCTCGCGAGCTGTATTGTCGCGATTCGAGCGAGTTGGCAATTTCGGCGACAGTCATATCGCAAGCTCGCAGGTCTTCTTCGTCTATATATGTATCGTATATTCTGTCTATCATTAAGTCTCTTAATTTGTTGTCGTCAACGTAAGGCGAGCCTTTGTAATGCTTAAAGCCGAGAGCTTCGAGGAAGTCTTGGTCAACGATTATCGCTCCGGTAGATATTATGCCGTCTATCATATTGTTTCTAATCATATCTAATACGACGTTCTTTAATCCCGCGCTAAAGAGCGAGCCGGCTAAAGTGAGATATATCGAGCATTTCTTATCCTTTAGAGCCATTTCGTAAATTCTCGCGGCTCTGTTCAGATTTTTCGCTTGGAAAGCCATATCGCCCATAGCGTCCACTAAATTCCTGAAGTCGTATTTTTTTATGTCTATGTGCTTTACAATTTCATTTGGATTTAAATGTTTTTCTTTTTCCGGACTTTTTTTGTTTTCGTTTTTGAACATAATTGTCTCCTTTTGTTTCTAAAATCTTTGTTTTAAGTTAGAAAGATAATCTTTTTTATCAAAATCGAGATGAAGATTTATAGATTTTTTGAGTATTCTTCTAAGTATCTTATTTCGGTTGACGTAAGGGAATCCGTTCCCTTTTCGCTAATTTTATCTAGTATTTCGTTTAGTTTTTCTTCGTTAAAGTAATTTTCGCTCGGGATAATTGCATCTTCTTCGGGTTTTGCTTTGCCTTCTTGTTTTAATTTTTTGTGAGCTATTATCGCCATCGAAAGTTCTTCCGGCGTTGGCATATCGGGTTTGGAAGTTTTAAGCGTTTCTTTTGAGCGTTCGCCTAAACTTTTGGCGTATTTTAGGTTAAAGAAGGCTATGGTTCCGGCTATTATTCCGTACGTAGAGGATAGAGCTTCCTGAATCAAAATTCCTCCGGCGTTGAATACAATTGAGTGCAAATACAATGAAGCTAGCCAAAGAGCTAAAACGCTTAATCCGAAAATTGGCGTTTTCATATAAAATTTGTTTAGAATTACGAGTTTTTTCTTTAGGTTTATCAGAGTAAAAGCGGTTAACACAAAGAAAGCGGCGCCCGTTTGTCCGCAGAACTCTATCGGTTTATCCCATAATACTACAACCACTATTACGCCTTGAACCACGAATAAAACAAGTAGCGCCAGCGGATATAGCCAACCTCTGTAAATGTTCTCGATTTTTGGGGCGAATACGAGAAATACAAAGAAAAACAACAGGGCGCTCGGCAAGGAAGAAAAAACCAATGGATAAGCGGCGATTCTATGCCATTGAAAATTAGCGGCTACTTTGTGAGGGACTAAAACTAAGGCTGAATGTATTGCTCCCGAGAATATTAAATCTACGATATAAGTAACGCAGACGGCTAATAAAAAGATATGCGACGCGTAAACTATTTTTTTTCTCGGTAAAATCATTCTAGCGATTTAATTATTTCGTCAACTTTATTGATATCGACGTTTTCGTAATAATCTTCATTTATCGCTATCATAGGCGCGCCTCCGCAGGCTCCCATACATTCGACTTCTTCGAGGGAGAACTTGCCGTCGGGCGTTCTTTCGTTGTGTCCTATGCCGAGTTTTTCGCTGATATGTTTGTAAATCTCCTCGCCTCCGAGCAACATACAAGAGACGTTTGTGCAAACTTGTATATGGTATTTGCCCATTGGTTTTTTAAAGAACATAGTATAAAAAGTAACGACGCCGTGAACGTGCGATTGAGGCAAGTCCAAAGTTTGCGCCACTAGTTTCTCTACGTCTTCGGATATCCAGCCGAATTTTTTTTGAGCCAGCCACAGAGCGGGCATTAACGCGGCTTTTTGTTCGGGATATCGCGATTTTATTTCGGCTATCTTTTGTAACTCGTCAGTCGAAAATTCGATTTCCATCTTGCTTTTCCTTTCCTAAAGCTAAATATCAATTTACAAAATTAACAAAATATGGTTATTGATAAAACGGGAAAACGAAGTTAATTTGAGTTTAAAGCGTTAAATCTCGCTTTTTTTCAGTCTCGAGATGAAGAGCCTTATTGATAGCCAATGCTTTAGCGCTATGAGTAATTTATGAAGATTTGAAACCTTGACGCGTTTCCCGAAAACGTTGAATTCGTTTAGCTCAATCTTCTCGAGCAGTCTATAATAAATCGCGTCCATAATTTCGGCGGCGGCGGTGTTGGTTCTTTCGCCGGGATGCAAGTAAGAACGCGCTTTATGATAATACTCTCTGGCTCTTTTTGTCTCAAAACTCATTAACTCGACGAAATTATTATTGTAAACTTCGTTGATTAGTTCTTCTTCGCTATAATCAAATCTTTTCAAGTCTTCTTGAGGAATATAGATATAGCCTCTATCTTTATCCTGCTTTACGTCCCTGAGAATATTGGTTAATTGTAAGGCGTAACCTAAATTGATAGCGTATTTCTTCGTATCTTCGTATTTGTGTCCGAAGATTTCTATGCTAATAAGCCCTACGGAGCCGGCGACGCCGTAGCAATACTTTTTTAACTCCTCGAAAGTCTCGTAGCGTTTTTTAGATAGGTCTTGTCGGCAGCCGTCGATTAAAGTTAGGAAATGTTGCTTAGGAATTGAAAAACGTTTAATTACGGAGATTAAGGGAGCTATAGCGGGATTTTTAATTTCGTCGCGATATATTTTTTCGACGACGTCTTCCCACCATCTCAAGCGGTCTTTTTTTATCTTGACGATTTTTTCGTCGTTCGAAGGCGAGCTATCGACAATGTCGTCTATGTAGCTACAGAAAGCGTAAACCGAATTTATCGCCTCGCGCTCGTCTTTGCGAAGGAAAGAAAACGACAGCGAAAAATTAGATTTTTCAAGCGTCGGCGGTTCGACGTTTTCAAAATTCGCAAGCTCAATCTGATTCAAGCTTTCCATATTCTAATATGAGAATAAAGATTTTACAAATATTCCCCAAAAATCCGAAGTTTTTAGCTTTGGTCTCTTTTCAATAATCTCCGCGCCCGTATTTTCAATCTTCTTCAGCATTTTTTTCCCGCCGAGTATCGTAGCTTTCATTTCGAGCTTTAACCTCGCGTTTTTAATGAAAGACGGCAAATTTGTTCCTTTATCGTAAACTTCTTTCGTTTCGGCGATTAATTCTTTTAAACATTTGTCAAAGTTAGCTGAATTTTTTGCTTTTTGCAAATTTTCAAGATTTAAATCGTACTTATTTAAGTAATCCTTTGGTATAAAGAGCCTTTTTTTGCCCAAATCGACGGATATGTCCTGCCAGAAATTAATTAACTGCAATCCGGTGCAGACAAAGTCGGAATGTATCGCCGTTTCTAAATTATATTCGTCGAAGATTTTCAGAACGATTTCGCCGACCGGATTAGCCGAATAGGAGCTATACGAAAGCAAGTCGTCGAAAGTGTCGGGAGCTTTAAAATCAACGTCCATTTTGAAAGCGGTTAGTAGATTTTTTAACGGAACGGGGGAGATTGCGTTCTCCGTCATTGTCGTTTTCAAAGCTCTAATGATTGGGTTTTTTAATTCTTCGCTCTCGGTTTCAATCAATTCCGTTAATTTATCTAAAGTCGCAATCCGTTCTTCCGCTGAAACGTCTAAAAGTTCGTCGGCTATGTCGTCGGCTATTCTGGCGAAAGCGTAAACGGCGTAAACGTATTTTCTTTTCGAGGCGGGAATTAAAAAAGAGCCTACGGGGAAGTTCTCGTAATGCTCGGTCGCGATTCGTTTTACAAAATCAAACGCTTCATTTTCGCTTGTCGTTTTGAATTTGCCTCCGGTAGGAGTTGTAAGCTCGAATAAGTCTGTTTTTGGGAGTTCCATAATACTATTCGCGATGAAACAAATTATATTTTATAATACACCAAATCGCTTTGACGCCGTCTTTCCAATTGATTTTTTTGCCCTCTTCGTAAGTTCTGCCATAGTAAGATATGCCGACTTCGTATATCCGGCATTTCTTTTTGGCTACTTTAGCGGTAATTTCAGGTTCAAAGCCAAATCGGTTCTCTTTTATGTCGATGGACTTGATAATTTCGCTTCTGAAAACTTTGTAGCAAGTTTCCATATCGGTCAGATTAATATTCGTGAACATATTAGAGACGATTGTTAAGAAAGAGTTCCCCATTCTGTGCCAATAATAAACGACTCTATGCGGTCCGTGACCTTGAAATCTTGAACCGTAAACGACGTCTGCTTTGCCTTGAATAATGGGATTTAAAAGATTGGGATATTCGATTGGGTCGTATTCCAAGTCGGCGTCCTGAATTATTATTATATCGCCGTCGGCTTTTTGTATTCCCGTTCTTAGGGCGGCTCCTTTGCCTTGATTCTTTCCGTGAAAAAAGATATCTACGCTATCTTCTTTTATATCTTTTAAAATATCTCGTGTGTTGTCGGTGGAGCCGTCGTCCACGATAATGATTGAGAAATTATCGATTTCGTCCGGTAAAGGAGCGTTCCTTACTGAATCTAGGATTTTTCGTAAAGTCTTCTCTTCGTTGTAAACTGGCATTATTATCGATAATTTCAATTATCAGCCTATTATTGTTATTCAATCGAGAAAACGTTTTAAAAATTAAACAAAAGGGGCGAATTCACACGCCCCTTAAATATATTCTTACGCTTATTTATCCTTAATAGTTAGTGTAAAAGTTATGCCTCATATCTTCAATAACGGCTTTTTCTCTAATTTTCTCAAGCCAAGCGTAAAACTTTCTTTTCTTTTCTTGCTGTATTAAAGTTTGTTTAAATCTGTTTAATTTTTGGACATCGCTGGTGTCGGGCGTATTGCGCTTATACACTTGAGTAATGTAGGCGCCGCGCTCGCCTGCGAACGGTTTGTTTATTTTACCCGTTGGAATCTCGAACACTTTTACAGAGAAAACGTTGTCTATTCCAATTTTGGGGATATTGCGTCCGTAGTTGAACGATTCTACGGTTCTAACTTCTCTGGCGGCTCCGCCGGTTTTAAAGTCTCGTAGTTCAGTTAATCCGGCGATATTCTCTTGGTAAAACTTATTTGCGCGTTTTTCAACTAAATCTAGTTTTTTTGATTCCGCAATTTCTTTGATAATCCTTTCTCTTACGTCCTCTAACGGTTTAATTCCGCTCTGAATAACGTCGGATATCATAGCCGTTACAATGCCGTAAGGTTCGAGTTCTATAGGCTCTAAAACCGTGCCGACGCTGTTCGAAAATGCAAGATGAGTTAAGTATTGAGAGCCAAGTATTGATTGCTCTTTAGTTTTATAGCCCGAGTAAGCCGCGACTAAATTTAGTCTCGCGACTAAAGTGTCGAACGAGACGCCTTCTTGAGCTTGGTTATAAATTGAATAAGCGTTTCGGAATATTTTGTTTTTAGTCTGGGACGATATCAAAGGCTTAATAGTAATCTTACTAAATTTTATTTCTTCGGATTTCTTATCGAAGACTTTGATAATATGATAACCGAATTGGGATTCTACCGGTCCGACAACTTCTCCCGGTTCCGCTCCGAAAGCGGCTTTTTCGAATGGTTCAATCATATAGCCGCGCTTGAAGTAGCCTAAATCTCCTCCTTTTTTAGCCGACCCGGGGTCTTGGGAATATTTTGGGGCTAACTCGGCGAATTTCTCTCCGCTTTTAGCTTTCTTAAGTATTTTTTGAGCTTCTTTCTTCGCGCTATCTTTATTCCCGTTAGATTTAATAAGAATATGGCTGGCTTTAATTTGATCGTTTTCGCCTACTCTTTTGTCGTCGAGCCTTAAGAAGGTAGTCCCTTTCTCAATATTTTCTATCGGACCTATTATATCTAACGGCTCGAGAGTGTCTAAATGCGAGTAAATCGATTCTTTGACGTCCGCCGTCATTTTATATTCGCTTGTTTCGCCGCCGTACTCGCTCATCTTTACGTCGAATACGCTGTCTTTGGCTTGTTGAGTCTCGGCGTTTTCCAACGAATTTATTATGTCTTCAATTCTTTTTTTAGCTCTAAGCGAGTCGTTTTTTGAAGGTTTGACGGGGAACTTTACGTATTTCACCCTTCGCCGAGGTTTTTGTTCATAGTATTTTTTTCGCTCGTTATAATACTCTTTTATTTCGTCTTCTGAAACGCTTATTTCGTTGTCGGCGATTTCGTTTACGTCGAAGAAAATGAAATCGACCGAAGTTTTGGCGTTTTCGGCGAAATACCTTTCTTTTAAGTATTGCGGCGATAGAATTGTTTCGGACGTATTTACTAAATTCGTTAGAGCCGTCGTCAATTTCTGTTCGCGTATGTATTTTTCTATGTTGATTAAGTCTTCTCTAAGATTTTTAATTTGACTTTGAATTTGCCTTTGGGGATAATTTTCGGATAAGTAATCCCCCAACCTTTCGGGATTGGTTATGATTTGTAAATATACGCTCTTATTGAAGTTTCCAGCGGAGTCGGAAAAAGTTTTCTTTAAAAACTGCGGCGGATTCTCTATCATAACGTCGAGTATCTCCTCTTCCGAAACGAATATGCCTGCTTTTTCCGCTTCTTGTTTCAATAGAGCGTCTCTTATCATCTCGTTCCAAACGTCCTGTCTTATTTGTTTTTCGTCGGGTTGGAAGTTTTCGTCTTTCTGTTGTTGAGCTCTTTGTTGTTTTATTCTTTGCTGAACTTTTTCGTTAAAATCTTTGTATAAAATTTCTTGGTCGTTGACTACGGCTATTGGCGCGGTTTGAGGATTTTGACCTTTTCTCATAATCGTGCCTATGTCGGCGTCCGATAGTACGAAGAATCCGATGAAAATTACTACGAATAACGCCAACGCGTAGGGCGACGTTTGTCTAATACGCTCGAAAGTTCCCATTATATCTTAAGCTCCGTGTTTATTTTAAATATACTTTATTTCAAGTTAAAATAATATTAAAATTATAAAGAAATACAAACTTACTTAGCTTCTAGTAAATTTCCAATTCATTATTAACGATAACAAAATATTTGTATTTTGCTTACGTTAAAATTCAAAATGTTAGTTGATTAGGAAACGGTATGAATATAGGAAGGTTCCAGATAGACTCCTTAGAAACTTCGATATTCGGACTCGACGGCGGAGCGATGTTCGGCGTTGTGCCGAAAGTTTTATGGTCGAAAGCTTACGATAAGGGCGACGATAAGAATAGAATACCTCTGCAAGCGAGACTTGCTCTGTTGAGATTCGACGATAAGATTGTTTTAGTTGATACGGGCAATGGAACGAAGCTGAGCGAAAAATTGGCGAAAATCTACGCGGTTGATTTAAATAAATCCTCGGTTGAAAAAGCCTTAGCCAACTTCAACGTAAAGCCACAAGACGTAACCGACGTAATATTAACTCATCTTCACTTCGACCACAGCGGCGGAGCGACCAAGAAAATCGGCGACGAAATCGTCCCGACTTTCCCGAACGCTAAATATTACGTTCAAAAAGAGCAATACGAGTGGGCTTTGAATCCGTCGATTAAAGACAGAGCTTCTTACTTTGACGAAAACTACGTTCCTTTGAAAGAAAACGGGGTTCTCGAAGTTTTAGACGGCGAAGGGGAAATTTTCCCCGGGGTTTCGCCAATAATTGTCAACGGGCACACTAAGGGAATGCAACTTATTAAAATATCCGACGGCGGCGAGACTTTGCTCTATTGCGCCGACCTTATCCCTACGTCCGCTCATATTCCATTGCCTTTTGTTATGGGGTACGATAACGAGCCGCTTGCGACAATAGCGGAGAAGAAAAAGATTTTACCGCGAGCGCGCGAAGAGAATTGGACTTTAATGTACGAACACGACGCTTTTATTCAAGCTTCTAAAGTCGGAGCCGATAAAAAGGGATTCAAAGCGGGAGAAGAAGTAATAATTACCGAGCGATAGAAAATGGATTCCCTAAAGAAAAGAATAGGCGAGCTTTCAGAATCATTTGGTTTTTGTAAGTTCGGCGTCGCTGAAGCGCGTCCGTTGAAACTTCAAATTAAAAAATATAACGAGTGGTTGTCTAAAAGTTACAACGTTTCTATGGGTTGGATGGAGCGGAATCTGGAAAGAAGAGCCGACGTCCGAAATATACTTGCCGGAGCCAAATCCGTTCTCGTTTTCGCTTATAATTATTATTCGGACTTTGAACATCCCAAAATTCAAGACTCCTCAGTCGGAAAAATATCCCGTTACGCTTGGGGCGACGATTATCACAACGTAATACTAAAGAAGCTTAAAAGAATAGCTCAAGATATCGACAGTTTCGCCGAGGGAAATAAATCTAAAGTTTACGTTGACACAGGACCCGTTCTGGAAGCTATTTGGGCGGAACGCTCCGGCGTCGGCTGGCGAGGGAAAAACGGCTTGATACTTACTAAAGAATACGGCTCTTGGATTTTTCTGGGCGTCATAATCACTACCGCCGAAATGACTTACGACGAGCCGATAAAGAACTATTGCGGAACTTGTTCGAAGTGCCTCGACGCTTGCCTGACAAACGCAATTAAAGCGCCGGGGGTAGTGGACGCCGGCAGATGCTTATCTTATTGGACCATTGAAGCCAAGCCTGACGATGAGATTCCTCGAGACATTGCAGAAAGAAACGACGGCTGGATTTTCGGCTGCGACGTATGTCAAGAAATCTGTCCTTGGAATCGTTTCGCTAAAAAAACAAAAGATTCGAGTTTCTATCCTCGCTACAAAACTTTTTTAACGCGTGAGCAAATAGAAAAACTCGACGAAGAGGAGTTTCGGGAACTCTATAGAAAAAGTCCAGTTAAAAGAGCTAAATTGGCGGGGTTGAAGAGGAATTTTGAATCGTTGCGAATAAAATAAAATCGTCTAAAATATAAGAGGTTTTATTTCGTATGTATTGCCGTTCGGTTATATAGTTTTTTATTTAGCTGAACATTTTTAATTTTATTGAATTTAAAAATTGCGGTATTAAAATAAAATAAGAGAGGCAGAAATGAGCGAACGTTATGATTTAGCGATTATCGGCTCGGGACCGGCGGGTTTTACAGCCGGTATATACGGTAGTCGGGCGAACTTGAAAACGGCGGTTTTCGAAGGCGACCAACCCGGAGGTCAATTAATGATAACTACCGACGTGGAAAATTATCCCGGTTTCCCGGACGGAATCAAAGGACCGGAAATGATGGAAGTTTTCAGAAAACAAGCGCAAAAGTTCGGCGCTAAGTCGATTTTCAAAACGATAGAGGACGTAGATACTTCGGATAGACCGTTCAAATTAAAAACCTCCGACGACGAGGAATATCTATCCGACGCTATAATAGTAGCTACTGGAGCGAGCGCGAGACTATTAGCCGCGAAAGGAGAAGACAAATACTGGGGCGCCGGTATATCCGCTTGCGCCACCTGCGACGGATTTTTCTTTAAGGATAAAAAAGTGTTTGTTATTGGCGGCGGCGATACGGCGATGGAAGAAGCGACCTACCTGACTCATTTCGCCGAATCGGTTACAATCGTTCATAGGCGTCAGGGCTTGAGAGCCTCGCAAATTATGGCGGACAGAGCTAAAGAAAATCCTAAAATCGACTTTATGCTCGATTCGGTCTTGGTCGAATACTTGGGCGAAGAGAATATGGGCGTCAAAAAACTAACCGGCGCGAAAATAAAGAACGTGAAAACCGGCGAGATAACTGAACACGAGGTTGACGGTATATTTTTAGCGATTGGTCACGACCCAAACACAAAGTTTTTGAAAGGTCAATTAGAAACCGACGAGGAAGGCTATATCCAAACAAAACCCGATTCTACTTATACAAACGTCCCTGGAGTATTCGCTTGCGGCGACTGCCAAGACAGCGTTTACAGGCAAGCGGTAACGGCGGCCGGAACTGGTTGCGCCGCCGCTATCGACGCGGATAGATGGCTGGGCGAAAATAAATAAAGCGAAAATGAGCATTCTCAACTCATCCGACGACTTCGAGTCGTCGGATGAGTAGCTAGTAATAGTAGAACAGGCGCTCCTTGCCTTTTTTTTAAACGCGTTGATTACCCCGCCGCGCAGAGCGCGGCTGTATTCTTTGCCACCCAGAGCGTGTGAATTAGTAATCAGTAATTGGTAATTAGTAATTAATATCGCCTATTCTACGACAAATTTCCCGTTGTATTCGTTTCTTAGTTTTTTGGCGATTTCGACGGCGTCTTTCTTAGCGCCGAAGCCCCAAATCTTTACTTGATATTTCGGAGCTTCGTTTATGATATATCTTTCGTAGTATGCTTTGTAGCCGTTTTTTTCCCAATATTCTACGGCGTTCAGAGCCATTTCTTCGGTTTCGTAAACGGCGGCTGAGATTTCGTATGGTTTGAGCGAGGGATCTAGCCAACGGACTTCCACTCTTCTGTTATATCTTTGCTGCCAATTTTTGTTTCCGAAATAGTAAAGCGGTTTTCGGCTCCCCATACCTTTTGTTTTTATTTGGTTGGTTTTGGCGCCGAATCCTATGAGCTTTCTTTTTACCGATTCGGCTCGCTTTTCCGATAAGTATAAGCATTCCTCGGCGTCGCCTTCTTTGCCGCTGTGTCCGATTAGCTCTACTTTCGCGTCTTCGTTGTCGCGCAGGACTTTGGCGAGCGATTTAAGCGTCGGGTAGTAAGTTTCGTTTATTTCGGCGTCTCTGTAATCGAAGCTTGCTAACGCCTGATAGCTTACGTATTGCGTTTCCGGTCGAGTTATAATTGAGTAACTGTCAGAAACCGATACGTCGTAATTTTGGAACGTTAGCTTTGTTTTTATTTTTCCGCATTCGGAGACGGCGTCGGTGAACGGGAATTTAAGTTCGTAGTATGCTTTTTGAGAGAAATATATTTCGAGCAGAATGTTTTTTAAATCGGAAATTTCGTTTTCGAATATATGGTAGAACTTACCGCCGGTTATGTTTGTTAGATATTTTAAGTTGTAGCTTTCGATCGCGTCGCCGACGCCTATAATATATACCGGGGCGTTTATATGTCTGGAAAGTTTGGCGACGTCGTTGGCGGAATAAACAATCGAGGCGTTGTCGGAATTAAAGATTATCGCGACGCATATTTTCTTTTCGTTGTAGCCGTCGCTAAGTCTGTCGAGCGTTAAGTAAGACGCTTTATACAGACAATTCAAACCGTTCGGACGGTTCAACTCCATATTTTCCAATTCCCACAAGGCTTTATCTTTCGGCGACAGAGCGAACATTTGCAGGAAGTTTTGATTGTGAGCGGAAAAAGTGAAATTATCGTCGCCGGATAGATACTTAACGAAGCTTTTTATTTGTTTTGCTATGTTTTGGTTTTGTTTCGACGCGGCGGATAAATCAAAGGTTACGGCGACGTCGAGAGAAACGCTGTCGTCGAGCGCGATTTCTTCAAAATTGAGCGCGTCTAAATAGTTTTTTTCGGATTCGCAGGTATTTTGCGCAGACCAATTAATATCGCCTTTTATTTTAGAATAGCCGCTCAAATAATTTCCGTATTCGTCGAGTATTACCGCTCTGAGAATGCATTTTTCGTTTTCGTTGGGGTAAAGCGCCCGCGTTATTTTTAAGCTATGCGGAGAGGTTAACTTAGTCGCCGTAAGCGTTCCGTTAAGGTAATCGGACATTTCGTAAGAAGTCGCTAACTTTTCTTCGAATTCCGACTTGTATCCGGGTATCGGTTCTTGCTCTCTATCGACGACTTTGACCGAAGATATAACAGCGACGGAATCTCCTTCGTCTTGGTAAGCGTATATTTTGAAGTCCTCGCTTTTTTTCGGGGTTACGAAAACGCTGTCCCAAGCGTTGAACGTAGCTTCGCTATTCTTTATTTTTACTTTGTCGGCGTTTTCAAATTTCCAAGAAATCCTTACGCTGTCTCCTTTCTCTATTTCCGCGAACTCGCTAAATTCGATTACCTTTATCGGAGTGGAAGAGCAAGCGAATAAAAGAGAAAGAGATACTAAAGCGAATAATCTTTTAAAATTCATTTTTCAACCGTTCATTCTTTATTTATAATTTGAGTTTTTGACGTTTTAAAAATAAAATTACCGTCGCCGTCAGTTTCAATCTTTACGATATCTCCCGGCGAGAATTCCTTGCCGAGCAATTTAACGGCGAGGGGGTCCGCTATTCTTTTTTGTATAGCGCGTTTAAGCGGTCTGGCTCCGTATCTTATATCGTAGCCGATTTTCGTTAGCCGATTTAAAGCGTCGTCCGTTATGTCGATATCCAAATTGTTTTCCTTAAGTTTTTCGCGCAATACGTCGAGTTGCAGTTGAGCTATTTGCCGCGTTTCTTTTTGCGTTAGCGGTTTAAATAGTATAATCTCGTCGATTCTGTTTAAAAATTCGGGTCTTAAGCTCTTTCTGAGCAAATCGATTATTTCCGGTTTGGCTTTCGCCATTATTTCGTCTCGATTGTTTTCGTCTATGTCGGCTATTTTATCTTGCAGAATAGCCGTGCCGAGATTCGACGTCATTATGATAATCGAATTTTTGAAATTGACCAGTCGTCCTTTTCCGTCGGTTAATCTGCCGTCGTCCAATACTTGTAACAATATGTTGAACGCTTCCGGATTGGCTTTTTCAATTTCGTCGAGTAGAACGACGGAATAAGGTCTTTGGCGTATCGGCTCGGTTAATTGACCGCCTTCTTCGTAACCGACGTATCCCGGCGGCGCGCCGATTAGTCTGGAGACGGAGTATTTCTCCATATATTCGCTCATATCCAGTCGCACCATAGCGTTTTCGTCGTCGAAAAGGAATTCGGCGAGCGAACGCGCCATTTCGGTTTTACCGACGCCCGTTGTGCCGAGAAATATAAACGAGCCGATTGGGCGGTTCGCGTCCTGCAAGCCCGCTCTGGAGCGTCTTATTGAATTAGCGACCGCGTTTACGGCTTCCTCTTGGTCGATTAATCTTTGATGTATTCGTTCTTCGATTTTCAGCAATTTTGTTCTTTCGGTTTCTAGCATTTTTTGAACGGGTATGCCCGTCCATTTAGCCACAACCGAGGCGACGTCTTCGGCGGCTACTTCTTCTTTCAGCAATTTGCCCGAGCTTTGTAACTCCGATAGCTTTTTGTTTGTTTCTTCCAGCTCTTTTTCAAGCTCGTGGACTTTTCCGTAGCGAAGCTCGGCAACTCTGCCCAGCTCGCCTTGACGTTCGTATTCGTCGGCTTGAACTTTTACTTTATCTATTTCTACTTTAAGGCTTCTGATTTTTTGGATTAAATTCTTCTCCTTTTCCCAACGATTCTTCATTGAGTAGTGTTTTTCTTTAAGCTCTTCCAATTCTTTTTCTATTTCTTCCAGCCTTTTTTTAGTAGCTTTTTTTGTAGTCTCTTCAGACATTTTCTCCTCTCGAAATTGTTAAACTCGCGTCTATTCCTAAATACGAATTATTTTTGTTTTTATTTATATCAAGCGAGATTAGTTAAACAAATATCATACCAAGCCTTAAAGCGAATGTATGATTTAGATGTATTTCCGCTACTTTTCCCTTTGGAAATTGCGATAAATAAAGCGAATGTAAAATCTTATCTAACTTTACGAGATATAATTTCCTAATTTTTGTTTATTTTAAAATCCGTCGACGCGATTTGGTTAGTATTCTTCAAAAAATTAGGGGTTAAGCTTTTTAAAAGTATTTATTTTTTCATTTATATTTGTTAACTTGTCGTTTTATTTTTTATAACTAAGAGAAGATAAACTTAAAGGTCTTATAAAAATATACGGGATAATAGTATGAGCATTTTAGTTGACAAAAACACTAAAGTATTGGTTCAAGGCATAACCGGTTCAGAGGGGACGTTTCACACTTCTCAGATGGTTGAATACGGAACGAAAGTCGTAGCCGGAGTTACTCCGGGCAAAGGCGGAATGGATTACGAAGGCAAAGGGGATATCAAGTTCAAAAAATCCGTGCCTGTCTTTGATTACGTTAAGCAAGCGGTAAAGAAAACAAAAGCTAACGCTTCGGTTATTTTTGTGCCGCCTCCGTTCGCGGCGGACGCGATACTGGAAGCAATTGACGCCGAGATAGAGCTTGTCGTTTGCATCACCGAAGGGATTCCCACGCGAGATATGGTCAAAGTAAACTCCGCTTTGCAGGATTCTAATACTAGATTAATCGGTCCGAATTGTCCGGGCGTCATAACTCCCGGGGAAGCGAAAATCGGAATTATGCCGGGATTTATACATAAACCTGGCAAAATCGGCGTTGTCTCGAGAAGCGGCACCTTAACCTACGAAGCCGTTAAGCAAATTACCGACGCCGGACTCGGTCAATCGACTTGCATCGGTATTGGAGGCGACCCGATAATCGGTTCCACTTTTAAGGATGTAATTCAGTTATTCAATAAAGATAAGAAAACCGACGCGATATTAATGATTGGCGAAATAGGCGGAACAGCCGAGGAAGAAGCCGCCGAATACGTTAAGCGCAACGTCGATAAACCCGTAGTAGGTTTCGTAGCGGGCAGAACCGCGCCTCCCGGAAGAAGAATGGGACACGCTGGAGCTATCATTGCGGGCGGCAAAGGAACAGCCGACGAAAAAATAAAAACGCTTAAGAAATGCGGAATTCACGTTGTCGATTCGCCCGCTCATATGGGCAAAACCGTTCTCGACGCTTTAAACGGAAAGAAAAAGAAGAGCGGCTAAGAAAAAGAAGAAGAAATTTAAGTTAGTTAATATTAAGTTTTGGAGAGCGTATGAAGGAAAAGACTTTGGCGATAATAAAACCGGACGCCGTAAAAAAGAAAGCGACAGGCGATATAATCGCTATGATAATAAAAGCCGGTTTCGATATTTTGGGGATGAAGATGACAAAAATAACGAAAAGGCAAGCCGGCGCGTTTTACGAGGTTCATAAAGACAAACCTTTTTACGGCGAATTAATAGATTATATGAGCGGCGGCTCGATTGTGGTTGTCGCTCTTGAAAAAGAGAACGCGATTGAGGATTACCGAAAGCTAATCGGAGCGACTGACCCGAAGGAAGCCGAAGAGGGAACGGTCAGGAAACTTTACGGCGAGTCTAAATCTTACAACGCGGCGCACGGTTCGGATTCGCCCGAAAACGGAATAAAGGAGATAGCTTTCTTTTTCAGCGACAGCGAGTTAATTCATAATCAATCTTAGTCGATGAGGAATAAATATTCGACGATATCGTCGAAAACAATATATACGAATCCGTATTGGGAGTATAGATTAGATAAATACGTGATGCCCAACGGCGAGGAGGGGGAATATCACTATGTTTATTCTCGCGGCTCGACGATAGCTATTCCTATGCTCGACGACGGAAGGTTTGTTATGGTCGAGCAATATCGCTATCTAAACGAAAGATATAGCCTCGAATTTCCCGGCGGCGGAATAATAGAAGGAGTCGCTCCCGAGGATAACGTGCAAAATGAGATGAAAGAAGAAATTGGGCGCTTCGCCGGCGATTTGGAATTGATTGGAAAATATAATCCATTTAACGGCGTTACTAATGAAGAGAGTTGGGTATTTTTAGCGCGAGATTTGGAAATTGGCGAATCTCAACCCGACAAAAGCGAGGAATTTGTCATTAAGCGGTTAAACGCGAACGATATTGACGAAAAGATAGGCTCTGGCGAAATGTGGGATGGAATGTCAATCGCCGCTTGGTCGCTTGTTAAACATTCAAAAAAATGGAGGTTCTTATTATGAAACGTATAATGATAATTTTGCCGGTTTTAATTTTGGCGTTTTCTTTAGCTTTTGGTTTGCAGAATCAGGAGCCTCTAAAGGGGGCGTCCGACAAGAAAAAAGAACCCCCGAAGTATTTACTGAACGTTGAACATAAATCGCAGACTTTTTTTACTTTTAAAATGATTGAAAATACCGATGTAACTAGATTTATTGAAAAGAGCGGAACCGAGAGACATTATTCTCGCGACGCTGTTTATTTTTTAACCGCTCGCATACCCGAGAGTCCCGAAGAAGGTTTCGAGACCTTAGAAATCACTTTGGATTCATTGAATTATACTTTTAAGGACGGCGACGCCGTTTTTACTTTTGATTCTCGAGATTTATCCGGCAACGCCGCGAGATTTAGGGATTTGAATATGAGGACGGCTTCTATTGGTAGAATGTTCGAACTGACATATTCTCCGTACGGCGAAGTGGCAAAAATAAGCGGCTCGGATTTGGAAGATTTAAAAAAATATATAAAAGAGCGCGGGGAAGGATATTTATCTCCAATTGATAAATTTATGTGGGATAGGGCGGTGTCTTTTGAAAAACTGTCTTATTACGGCGATATGAAAAAAATAATTCTGCCGAAAGAAAAAAAAGCTATAGACAGCGTATGGCGCTCGCCGATTTCTCTAGAGATTAACGGATATTATTTTCACGATACGGTTCAAGCGAAAATTAATGATTACAACGCGGGGATATACAGGATTAGCGCTAAATCTACAAATATATCGCCCGACGCCGGCGAATATTATATGTACGACGTTAAAAAATTGGTCGGGATAGATTCGTGTAAGGGCGAAGGAACGTTCAATATTGATTTAAAGGCGAGCGGATATATAATGAGAACGGAAGCCGATTACGATATTGAGATTAATACGACGGTCGGAGGCGACGCCGTTACCGAAAAAATAAAGTCCAACGTTGTTTGGGAACGACTTAAAACTTATAGACTATAACGTTTCAATATCAAACTCATCCGACGACTTCGAGTCATCGGATGAGTGGAACCATTTCCTCTGTAAACTCCAATTTTTACCCTCCTCGCCAAACTCCGCTTTGGCGAGGACAATTTCAGAAAATCTCCGCTTTGGCGAGGATAATCTCAGAAAATCTCCGCTTTGATTTGCGGAAAAGCGTTCCTCCTTCCGAAGCTCCAATTTTGGAGGGAGATAGAAAAAATCCTTACAAAATCGGAGTTTTGTAAGGAGGGGGGGGGAATCACACATTCCTACTTCAAAATCTGCACAACTTTTGACTTCACTACCGTAGGCGTCCTCAGTATAATATAATACACTCATTGCGGAAATTAGCTCTGAGACTGCGGCGAGCCGTCTTCGCTGTCTTTGAGAAAAAAGAAGTAAAAGAAGACGCTTTCGGGAATGAAAAGCAGAATTAGCGATAAAGTATCTACGGAAAACCAAATAGAATTCCAAGAATCGCTCATAATCAACGCCGCGATGGGGTAAGTTAACGCCCATCCGATAGCGAATATCAAGCCGATTATTACCACGGCGAGCAAACCTTCCTTGAATCCCTTAGCCCGCCAATATTTAGTGAAGGCGTATAAAGCGCCGACTATATGTAGATGAAAAATGAGTATTTCTATCATTTTTTATTATATTTGTTTAGTCAGTCTAATGTTTGACAAATATCAAAAATATTATGGAAAAAACCGATGATATTCGCGTAGTTTTAGTTACCGCCGACAAAGAAGCGACAGCGAAAAGGATAGCCAAAGATTTGGTATCGAAGAAAATAGCGGCTTGCTGTTCGGTCGTTCCTAAAGTAACGTCTTTTTTCGAATGGGAAGATAAAATCGAGGAGCGGGAGGAGTTCTTAATCATTATTAAGACCGCCGCCGCTAGATTATACGATTTGGAAAAGCTCGTTTTGGAGCTTTCCGACGACGACGTTCCCGAAATTCTCGCTTTGCCCGTCGGCGAGAGTTTGGGCGATTATTATAAATGGTTGATTGACTTAGTGAAATAGAGGTTGACTTTGAGAGACGAAGAAGTTTACAAGCAAGAGCCGGAGTATAGAACTATAAAGGATTGGAGGGAAGAGGAGCGCCCCAGAGAGCGTTTGCTTAAGAACGGCGCCGCTTCCTTGACGGATTCGGAGCTTTTGGCGATATTAATTCGCGCCGGAACTAAAGGGGTTTCGGCTTTGGACGTAGCGCGCGAGCTTTTGAATAAATTCGACGATTTGAATAATTTATCGACGCGTGATTACAGCGAGTTGAAAACTGTGAAAGGTCTTGGCGGAGCGAAAACAGTTACTCTGCTGGCGGCTTTCGAGCTGGGGAAACGAATAAAATCCGGCGCTTTTAAAGACAAGAAATCGATTAACAGACCGGAAGATTTAGCCAATATTTATATTCCTGTATTCGAAGGAGCTAAAACCGAGATTTTCAAGGTTATAATGCTGAATTCCGCCAATAAAATCATCCGCGAGATTAACGTAAGCGAAGGCACTTTGAATACGAGCGTGGTTCATCCTCGAGAAGTTTTCAGGTTCGCTATAACTGAAAGCGCGGCGTCGGTTATTTTGCTGCACAATCATCCTTCCGGCAACCCGCAGCCTTCGAATGAGGATTTACAAATAACGAAGCAATTGGTCGAAGCTGGAAAAATTATAGGCATTAGGGTAGTTGACCATTTAATAATCGCTGGGGATACATACACAAGTCTCAAAAGGGAAGGATTGATGTAAGTTAGGGCGTATTTTTTTGAAGATTAGTAGCAAGGGCTGTCTCAAAAGGCGATGTTATAGAATTTCGAACCCTTCGGGTAAACCCGAAGGTTGACGTAATCACGCGATTGGCGGGCGTTTCAAAAGAAACGTCAACCTCAAGGTTTACCTTGAGGACAAGCAAAACGTTTATGAGACAACTTCCTACTTTTTTAATAAGCGTTCAGTAAATATAAGCTCCCAACCAAATAAAAAGCGTAACGCAAAGTTTTACCTATAGGAAAAACTTTTCCATTAAATTGATAACTTTTACTTATAAGAAAAAGACAATTATTTTTTTAATAAGTTTTACTTATAGGAAAAACTTTCTTATATTTGCAAAATGTTTTACTTATAGGAAAAACTATGAAGCCAAAAAGAATTATATATCGCGAGGAATATTTTAGGTATATAGAGCCTTATATCGACGATAACTTAATCAAAGTATTAATTGGTCAGAGACGCGTAGGTAAAAGCTATATCCTGTATCAATTAATGGAAGAAATCGAGAATAGAGTTCCCGAAGCTAATATTATTTATATCGATAAAGAGGATTACGCGTTCGACGAGATTAAGAATTATTCAGACTTGGTTTCTTATGTTGAAGCAAAAAGCAAAACGGATAGGAAAAAATATCTATTCATAGACGAGGTTCAAGACATTAAAGATTTCGAGAGAGCTTTAAGACATTTTCAATCAAACGGCGATTACGATATTTATTGCACTGGAAGCAACGCTTCGTTATTGTCGGGAGAAATAGCGACGCTTCTAGCCGGCAGGTATATTCAAATAAGAGTTTTCTCGCTTTCATACCTCGAGTTTTTGAAATTTCATAAATTAAAAGATAGCTCTGAAAGTTTGCGGAAATATATTATTTACGGAGGCATGCCGCATTTAATAAATCTTAAAAGCGAAGATAGAATATATTTTGAGTATTTGCAAAATGTGTTTGATTCTATTATTCTGCGCGATATAGTCGCTCGCTATAATATCAGGAACGTAAGTTTCCTTCAAGATTTAATTCGTTTTTTATGCGATAATATTGGGAGCTTGGTTTCCGCTAAAAAAATCAGCGATTATCTTAAGTCGCAAAAAATTAATTTATTGCCCAAGACGATATTGGAGTATTTAAGTTATTTAGAAAGCGTTTTTTTCGTTGACCGAGTTAAACGAATAGAAATTGGCGGCAAGAAAATATTTGAAATAGGCGATAAGTTCTATTTTGAAGATATGGGTATAAGAAACAGCGTCGTTCCATTCAAGCAAAAGGATATTAACAAAGCGCTGGAAAATATTGTGTACCACCATCTCAGAGCGACGCGTTTTAAAGCGTATGTGGGTAAATTCGGCGATAAAGAAATAGATTTTGTAGCCGAGAAAAACGGGAAAAGTTATTATATACAGGTAGCTTATCTAATTGCTGACGAAAAAACGCACGAAAGAGAATTTGGCAATTTACTGAAGATTGAAGACAACCGCCCAAAGATGGTTGTTTCAATGGACGAATTAGCCGGCGGCGAATATGAAGGAGTCCGGCATTGGAATCTACGCAAATTTCTAACTGAATTTGCCGTTATGGATTAAAAATGTCGTTTACTATGTAAATTTTCTAAATCGGATAATACGCTATCGAGGCGAATGACACAGCCGAGCGCGTCTCTACTTCGTTCCATTGATTATATTTAAGCAGTTTGCCTTTGTAGGGGAATTTGTCGCCGACTTTCATACTTTCAATTAATGAATATATTGGCGACAAACCGCATATTTTGCGTCTGTCGTTTACTTTCGATACCGAATTGAAAAAGGCTTCCGAATTGCCGCCCATCAGGTAATTTATCAAGACTTTGTCTTCGTCTTTTATTTGTGGCAGTATAGGCTCTGCGTCGAAGTTGTCCTCGAATTTCCTGCCGATATGGGCGAAATCGGCGCTCGCTATGAACATAGCTTTTTTGCCGCTCTTATCTATCGCCTCGTTTAGAGCGGTAATGAATTCTTGGAATTTTTGGTCGCTATTCGGTTGCAACTTTTGCATAATGAAATTCTGGTACGCTCCCGTTAAAATCGGCAGTATTGTAATGTCTCTGTCGGCGAATAGATATTGAAGCAGAACCGCCTGCAGTTCGACTGAATGCTCGTATCTGTGCGCGGTTTCGTCGATGGCGAAGCTTCCTTCGGCGTTTTCCTTTAAATGGGCTATTATTTCTTTGTCCGCCGGAACTTTGCCGAGCGGCGTCAAGAAGTCTTTTTCGCTTAGCATAAATATATGCGAGCTTCTAAAATGCGCCGTGCCGAATATTACGAATAAATCGGCGTCGGAGTCTCTGATTGCCTTGTAAGCCGAGGAGTATGTCTCGTGGGAGATTAACCCGACGTTAAAATCTATATGCGGAGCTATGACAAATTGCGCTCCCGGCTGAATTTCGTTTTCGCCGACGGTCGCAAGCATCCTTTCCAGCTTCGATTCCAGCTCCGGCGCTTGCCTCGGATACGAAGAGCCGGCGCAAACCGGAGGTCTCGTCGGCTGTTGAACGTAACTATCGGTCTGATACTTATGGAAATAAAACTTCGGCGTGTCTAATAAATTCTGTTCGTTTAAACTTCTGAAAATCTCGACTAAATATTCTGTGTTTACGTTAGCGTTCAGCTTTGTCTTTATTTCGTTTTCGAATTCCTCGAGCGTTTTCTCGCCGTCGGCTGTTTGAAGTATCGGTAGAAATTCCGAGGCAAGCGCCACCGGTTGAGGCGAATAGCCTTTTTGGTCGTAAATTACTAACAATTCTTCGTTGTTTTGCTTGACGACGTCTATGTATAAATCTTCTCTTAGCTTCGGCAATTTGAAGTTCTTATCCATTAATCTCCCGTAGTTTTTTCTATTCTTTAAGTTTTAATTTTTTCTCGACTCGTTTGAAGAATATAAGAATTAAAAAGGAGGATACAAACAAAACGGCGGCTACTATTACGAACAAAACGTTTTCCTCGAATAGATAAGCGACTAGAAAAGCCGCCGCGGCTAAAAAGTTAGACGCCGCAATTATATACTTCCCTTTTCTAAGGTTGCTTATCGGGGAACTTTTTTTCATATTGTTTTCGATAAAGTATCCTAAAGTTTATAAAGCGCTTATTTTTTGAGTTCGCGCATTAAAATTTCTTCTGTTTCTTTTAGTATGCCGCAAACGGCGGAATATTTTGGATGTTTATCGGAAATGTCTCTGCAGTTGTTTTTAAGCGCTTCGACGGCGTTTAACACTCCGTCTAGCGATACGTTGTCGAAATACCTCTCTAGATTCGGCAAATCCCAGCTTTTCGGTTGTTCCATCAGAATCTCCCATCGCTTTGTTATTATATTTTTCGCTAGAATTTAAGAAAAAAAAGCCGAAAAGTCAATCTAATTATCTTTTTTGTAAATCCATTTGCCGCCGGAATCTTTTTTGAATCCGACTTTTTCCCAAAAACCAATCGCCGTAGGTCGAACTCTGTCCGCGATTATTGTGTCGTATTTGTTTTTTACGCTCTCGACAAATTTTGTCGCGTAACCTCTGCCCTCGAATTCGGGGAAGATGTTTATTGAGTAAACAGTGAAAACGTCGCCTTCAGCTAAGCATCGCGCTTTGCCTACTCTGTCGTTCCCCGCAGTTATATTTGCCCAATCGTATTCCGAATGTTGCTGGGCTTTAGGGATGAATTCTATTTTTAATTCCTCGCTCATATCTTTAGTTCGCGCTAATTAATCTTTAAGTTGAAACTTAAACAAATTCTACCAGATTACAAAAGTTTATAGTCTAATCCTTCGCAAAATGAAGCGACGTTTTTCCCTAAGTATCTTTTGTCGTAACCGCCTTCGAGAGTAGCGAAAACTCGAGAATGCCCCATTTTATTCGCCAGCTTTCTCATCAGCGCCGCTAAGTAAAAGTAATCGAAAGTAGTTAGTTTTTTGCCGACTTCCTCGACGTGCGAGTCGAAGCCCGCCGATATTCCAATAATATCGACCGGCTCAAGGTCTTTAATATAAGCCTCTACCGCTTTTTTATACTTTACGCTGTCCTCCGCCATAACGTTGAGAATTTTGACGTTTTCGAATTCGGAAAGGACGTTCTTAGTTCCGTCGCCGGTGTGGGCGTCGATGTCGATGATGAAAGCGGTCTTGATTTTGTTTTGAATCAACAGCCGTTTAACGGCTATCGCCATATTAGAGAAGAAGCAATGCCCCCAAGCCATATATTTATAAGCGTGGTGGCCGGGCGGTCGGACGCAGGCGAAAGCCGGTTCGTTTTGGAGGGCGTGTTCCGAAGCCAAAATCGCGCCGCCCGCCGCCAAGCAAGCGGCTTTGAAAAGCGTCTCGTTTTTTTCAACCGACTCTACGTAATTTCTCTCGTGCGCGATTAGTATATCTTGTCTGGTAGCGGGTTTCGGCTCTACGAACTCGAACGAATTCTTGGCGCGCAAAGCCTTCGTTATCGCTTCCATCCGTCCGGGGGCGGCGGCGGAATCGTCGGCGTAATCGCTTTTGCAATAGTCTTTATGAAAAATTACTTTCATTTTTCGCTCGTTTTTCGACTTTAAATATAACGCTTTTTAATTTTTAGAAAAACTATTAGAATCTTTTGTTTTTTAAAAATTATTTTGCAAATTAAAATCATTAGTAATATAAGTTTAGTAACAGATTATGCTCAAGCTGAGGAATTAAATGAAAAAACTGGCGCTCTTCTTAATCTTTATTTTTTGTCAAGCCGCGTTCGGGCAGTCCTTCTCTGTCTTCGATGTTGACGCCTCGAACTTCCCAACCGTAAAAGGGAAGTTTTTCGCTTTCGACGCCGACGGAAATCAAATCACAAATTTGTCCGCTTCGGACTTTGAAGTAAACGAAGACGGGGTTCAAAGGAACGTTACAAGCGTCTCCTGTCCGCCGCCGCAACCGCCCGAAGCGCTGTCGTCGGTCTTGACGATAGACGTTTCCGGTTCGATGGGCGGAGGAAATCTCGGATATGCCAAAGCGGCGGCGAAGGCTTGGGCAACCGCAATGCCGCTCGGCAAGTCCGAATGCGCTATTACGTCGTTCGACAATAAAAATTACTTCAATCAGGATTTCACGACGGACAAACAAAAACTATTGGACGCTATAAATAGCTTAAGCGCCGGAGGCGGCACCGACTTCGACGCGGGATTTATAAATCCTATGGCGGGAGCTTTGCTCGCCGTCGAGAACGGCAAACATAAAAAAGTAGTCGTGTTTTTGACCGACGGCAGAGCCGGCGGCGATGAAACGGCGATAATACAAAAAGCCAATTCCCTCAATGCGACAGTTTACTGCGTTACTCTCGGAATGTCCTGTCCGCAAATATTAAGAAACATAGCTACGCAAACCGGCGGGCAGTGGTTTGAGAATGTTACTTCCGGCGAGCAAGCGAAACAGATTTATCAAAAGATACTTCAGACCGCTCAGGGCGGCGAC
>CAZDXB010000036.1:0-23863 GCA_964509335.1 uncultured Hyphomicrobiales bacterium
GAAGGAGATAATTAGAATTTGGGAAGGAGATAGAGGAATATTTGGGAAGGAGATAAGGAGACGGAAGATTCTATTTTATAGTCTCTATCCAATAATGCGCGAAAACGTAATTGGACAGAACGAAACCGAGTATCACGTTAATTATCACTCCGGCGGTAAACGCCGCGAGCGGTTTCCAGCCGAACTCGGTCAATTCCCTGAATCTCGTGGTTAATCCTATGCATAGGAAAGTGAAAATAAATGTCCAAGTTCTAAGCGTTTTAATTGGGGATATTAGCATCGGCTTCAGTTCCGTTTCGAATAAGTCGCCTTCCATATAGCCGAGTGAAACGAGCGTAATTACGATTGAAGCGACGAAGAAACCCAGGACGAACTTGGGAAAGCGCCACCAAATTTCCATAGCCGAGACTTTTCTTTGCTCTGCGGGAACGTTGGATTTTTCCCACTTAACAACGGCGACGATAGCCAAGGCGAACGACCAAATGCCTATCCATATATCTCGTCCAACGACTTTCATTAATGTAAACGCTCTGATGGCTTTTTCCGTTCCCATAGATTGCGCGGCGGCGAAACCGGCGGCGTCGGCGAATTCCGAGTTGCCTATCCAAGCGCCCGCCACTCCGGTGTCCAAGCCGAGCATTTTTGAAACAATGGGGAGGAAGAAAATCATAATTATCGCCCAAATAGTAACTAGCGATATGCTAATGGCTACCGCTTGCTTCTTCGCGTTAATAGCGCCGCCCACGGCGATAGAAGCCGAGACACCGCATACGGAACCTCCCGCGCCGATAACCGAAGCGAATTTTTGGTCGAGTTTGAATACTCTCGTGCCGACTAAGAAAATCGTAAAGAAGGTCGCCAGCGATACAATAGTCGCTTGCAAGAAAGCTATTGGACCGGCTTTTATTATTAACGAGAACGGGAGCGTCGCTCCGAGCAGGATAATGCCCGTTTTAATGTAATATTCCGTTCTGAGCGAAGTGTCGAGCCATTTGGGGAGTTTGAGGAAATTGCCTCCTATCAAGCCTAATATCAAAGCTACCAAAGGCGCTTCCAAGTTGTAATTTTTGGCGTATTTCCAAGAGGAGAACGCCAAAATGATTGCCGAAAGAATATAAATAATAACAAAGCCGGGGATATACTCTCTAACGCTATGCCCCATTATTTTAATGCTAATAGTGAAAATAATGAGCCACATAATGAACTGAGCTATATACCAGTTCCAGCTTTCCGCGAAATGCGCTCCGAGCGTCGAGAGCGAATCCCATTTCGGCGGTTTCACCGCTATCGCGGCGATTGTAGTGTCCGAATAGAAAAATATCAAAGCTACCAATATAATTCCGAGAGCTAACCAAATAGCCCACCAGTCTTCTTTCTTCCAAAGGTCGGTAATTCTACTTTCAGCCATAATTGAACTCCGCTTATTGGACAATCAAAGTTACTCCATTAAATTAAGAATTTATTAGCTTAGATTAAAATTTTCGTCGCTTATTTAACTGGAGTTCGTATTATTACTTCCACCGTTCTTGAGTAACTTCTGCCTTGCGGCAAGTCGTTGTCGTATAGTAATTCTCTATTGCCGACCGGTTTTTTCGTCAGTTTGGCTTTAGGAACCTCCAAAACTCTTTGGACGTTGTTAATTCTTCTTTTTGCAAGCTCGACGTTGTATTCGGGGTCGCCGATTCTGTCAGTGTAGCCGCTAATCGTAACTTTGGAATCCTTCTTAATTCTCGATTTTATTTCTCTAAGTATTCTGTAGTGTTCCGGTTCGAGTTCCGCTTTATCGAAATCGAATAATATAAGCGAGAAACGTTCGATTCTTTCGTCTTTCTTGAGTTCGTATCGCTTCTTTTTTATCGTCAATTGTTGTAACGTTAAGGTAGTTTCTTTTTCGATTTTTTGGTCTGCTTGGTCGGCGGCGTTTAAGCTGATATTGACCGGCGCTTCGATTTTCGGCGTCGGCTCGTCTTCAAGCTGCCATATTATCTCTTCGGGTAATTTTGTTCCGCCGAAACTGCGCAGCGTGTCTTTGCCCTGCGTTACGGTTATCGACCAATCCTTCAAGCCCGCCTCGCTTTTTACTTTCGGGTAGAGAGCTATTATTGGCGGGTCGGCGGTTCTTTGAATTTCTTCTAAGAACAGCGGCTCGACTAGTTTGTAGTCGCTCGATTTTATTTCCACGCGTTGATTTTCTAATATGCCGTCGGGATGTTCGACGTTAGACGGATTTTCCGGCAAGTTGCGCCAATCGGTTTTTAAGCGGCTGTCGTCTATACTCCAGACCTTATTTAAATAATCTCGTACCGCTAAAGCTCTTTGTTTGGAAAGTTGCAGATTGTTCTCTTCTTCGCCGACGCCGCTGTTGCAACCGACGATTGTAACGGTTTTTTGCGGGTCTCGCTTCATTCGATAGCCGATTACGTTTAATATATGCGGATAAATTTCCATCGCGTCCCAAGGCAGAGAGTCCTGCTCGAAAGTTTTAGCGGCTTCGGGCGGCAGAGTTTCCATATCCGTATATTTCAATTCGCTCTCGCCCGACTCAAAGAAAACGAAGGGAAGAATTGGAAAGCTCTTTTCCGTTTCGATTTCCTCTATAACTATCATCGGATTTTCTTGTCTAGTTCCGTCCGGTTTGATTCCAATCGCTTTAATTGAGGCTTCGAGAGCCGCTTCTTTGTGAACGATTTTCTCGTAATTTTCGTAAATTGTCGTTTTTTCGATAATAGAGTCGTCGCCTTCGATTTCCTCGAATTTATAGTTTCGATTTACAAATTCGATTGTCGTTTCTTTCGCTTCAATCGACGAAATAACGGTAGTGTCTCTTACGTAAACCGTGTCTTGGATAATTTCGATTTCTTTGGCGGGATAAATCGGGAATTTAAGAGTAGCGCCGAAGTTCCAGCTGGAGGCTTTCCACTCTACCGAGCTGACGTCGTTTATCGGTAGATAGTATCTGATTTCCGGCGTAATTATCAAATCTTCGCCGGCGGGCAAATCGTAGCCGACGCCGAACATTCCGAATAGCAAAAGCGGGCTTTTATCGGGAATCTCGACCCCGGAAAAATCGTTTTGTATTCTTCTGCCGTCCGAGAAAGTGGCGTCGTTTGGCTTGGTTAATTTTTCTTTCTGGTCGAATTCGCCAGTGAAAACGTATGAGGCTCTGAAGCCTACGTAACTGCAAAGAGAACCGAAAAACTTGTAATTAATGTAAGGTTCGACGCCGACGGTCAGTATTTTGGAATCTAGACTGTGCAGTGTTTCCACCGTTGTTAAAGATGTGTCTCCGTTGCGAACGACGAGGGTGTTGCCTATTATTTCATTTCTCTGTAACGCCGCTCCGATAGAGGAAAATCCCGCGCGAACTCCGAAGAGTATTTCCTTTTTTATTGGATACTCGAAAAGCGCTCCGATTGAAAAGCCGGAGCCAGTTCCGTTTTCGTATTCGGGGCAACAGTTAGGAATTCCGGGTAGTTTGTCAAAATTAGAGAAATGAACGTTGTAATTATAAGCGCCGTAAATTCCGAAATAGTATAGCGGCTCGTCCGAATTGTTCTCGCGCTCGCCGAAAGCGTATTCTTCTTGAGAAATAGAAGCTATCGACGAGAATAAAAATACGAGAGCCGCCGCTATTATTTTAAAGTCTGTTTTCATAATCTTTTTCCATACCATTAATTTTCTATTTGACAATAAAAATTGGTTTCGCTTTTACGCTTGTCGGCGTCCTTAATATTATATAATATACTCCGGTCGAAAATTCCGAAGCGTCCAGCTTAAAATCAAATTCGCGGGAGCCCTTGAGCTTCACTTTCCAAGAGTCGATTTCTTTCCTTAATCCTTGAAGATTCACCAATTCTAATTTATGTTCGCCTACTTCTATAACTTCCGCTTTTATATAGATTTTGTCCGTAGCGGGATTTGGGTTAACCAATAGATTTACTGTTTGTCCGGGTTTTAGCAATCTGGGTTGTCCCTCTTTGCATATTTTAATCGTTAGCTCGCCGTTTTCGACGTAAGGTAGAATTGTTGGATTAGGCATCGTTAAGTAAAAGGTGTCGAGCGTTAAGGGCGTCGTCTCGATATCGCCCAACAAAACGTCCCCTACAATTCGACAAAGCGTCGTGTCGGAATCGTTTATTCTCAAGTTGTCCGCAGAAAATTCAATAACTCTCTTTGCCGGGTTTCTGGAATCTAAATAATTGCCCGTTAAAGCGCCGTCCTCGATTTCTTTCGGATAAAACAACGAGGCGTCGAAACTCAATCGAGCCTCGAAAGAAATATCCGAGATGTCTTCGCCTTCATCGTCGAACGACATATAAATCGGGATTTTGTAATTTCTCGTTTTCGGATGAACTTTTACTTTCGGCGCCCAAACTTTTGCCGAGGCGGCGGGGAGACCTTCGCCGCGTAGTATTACTACTTTTTCCTCTACGCAGGGGGCGGTTATTCCAAATTTTAGAGTGTCTATATAAGTCATAACGTCTTGGGGCGTGAAGTCCGTTTCGAACTTCATAGTGTCGCCTACGTTAAGCGTTTTCGGAACGTTTAATTGCGGCGGCTCGACCGAGAAAATGCCCGGATAGCTTGGCAGAGGCTTGATTGAGTTAATCGTAACAGGTCGTTCGCCGACGTTTATCAGCAGTAGTTCTCTCGTTTCGGTATTAGTTATTATTACGCCGCCAAAATTCACTTCGTTCGGCATAGCCAGAACGCCGGAAGAACGTTCGCCGATTAAATTTGTCAGAAGGGTGTCCTCTTGCGCGTTTACGAATACGACAGTTTCGAGTATAGCGCTTTTATTGCTTTCGGTCGTATTTGCCGGCTCGAAGCGTATATCCCTTTCATAGCTATCGCCGTTGTTTAACGGATAGTTCGTTGGGTCGTTTCCCAGCAAAGTAAATAATTGCCAATCGCCTTGCTTTAGCAACCTCATTTCTCTAATTTCAATTACGGGGTCGCCGAGATTGTTTACGTAGAAAGTTCGCGTAGTGTCCTCGCAGAAAGCTAACGAACCGAAGTCGAGATTGAGCGGATATTCGTATTCGCCCTCTAGTCCTTTGCCTCTGGCTTCGACTAGTAATGTGTCGTCGCAAGGAGCGGATACGATAATTCTGATTGTCGCGTCGACGCTTCTGAATTCTGAGAAGTTTACGCTCGCCGTGAAGGTTTGCGATTCTCCTCCGGCTATAGGTCTATTATTGGCGTTGGGAGTAACGCTAACTAACAGGTCGTCTATTTCAATCGATTCGATTACCGCGTCGAAAACGCCGCCGTTAGTTACTACAAAATCCTTTGATTTTGTCTGCGGAACGGGAACGCCGCCGTAGAGCAATAAGGACGGATTTACAGACAAATGCAGCTCGTCGGTTTCTCCCTGAATGGAAGCGTAAACGTCGGGATTTTGTGGGTCGTCCGTTTCCAGATGGAAAGTCGCGCTTTTAGTTCCCGTCGGAGGAATGAACGGATTGAAGCCTATAATATATAGCGAAGAATCGCCGTCGCCTAAACTGTAAGGCGCTACGGGAGACGTGTCTATATAAAAGTTAGGAGAGCCGGGACCGATTATTTCCCCGCTTGAAGTTACGGTTATTTCCGCCCCTTTATTTTTAACTATTATAGTGTCCTTAACTCTTGGCGAGCAATTAGGAACTATCCCGAAATCTATCGGATAAGCAGTTATTTTTGACACCTTTCCCTCGCCTACCAGAATTAAATCTTCCGAGCCGGAGCAGGCTTTCGGCGCTGGATTTTCCAGTGAGTTTAAAGTTAAGGTCGCGCTGTGATTCCCTTCGTTCGAAGGCGAATATTCTATCGTAAATACTATTTGCGAGTCGTCTTTTCTATCTAATAAATACGGCAAGTCGGGATTTGCGTCGATTACCTTGAAATTTTGTTGTCCGGCGGGTATTATCGTCGGCATATCTTGAATATAAGCGTCCGAACCGCCGGAGTTCGTTACTACGACGTCCATTGTTTTGGTTTGCCCGACTTTCAAGCTGTCGAAATTTAATGTGTCTATCGCTATATTATTTCTTGAGAAAATCAAGTCCGGCTCTACGACGTCAATGGTTACGTCGAAAGAATCGACAATCGTTTCGCACTCGGAAGGCTTGACGTAAACCCGCGTCGCGTATTCGCGGATTTCGTCGCCGCCGGAAAAGTTGATTATAGCGGACGTTTCGCTTCCCTGCCTTAGAGAAAAGGAAACGGGAGCGCCGGAAAATTGACTCGCGTCGCCGCCGATAAATTCAAACGGGAGAATATTGACGTCTATGGTAGAGTTGTTTTGAATCGTAAAGGTTTTCGAGGCGGTTTCGTTAACGCAGACCTCGCCCAAGTCTAATAAATTGCTTTGGTTTAATTCAATTCTCGCCGAATCGAGCGAGACGAGGGCGAAAGTGTCCACTCGAACCGTGAAGTCAATTTCCCAAGGATTGTTTCTCTCGCGGTCTTCGTCGTTATGCGGAATGAACAGCGTTGAATTCACGACGCCGGAATGCCCCGGCTGCCAATTGTATTCTATAGTAAGCGACGTAGATTCGCAGGAACCAAGCGGTAAAAGATTGGTAATCGCGGGGTCGGGAGAAATTAATCTGAAGCCGTCATAATCCAATCCGTTTGCCGGAGCGTCGAAATACGAGTTCTCTATGTCCAGATTCAGCGTCGGTCCGCCGTTGTTTTCTATAACTACCGTAGCGCTGTCCGGCTCGATTCCGGGGCAGGCGAGCGAAGTAAAAGTCGCCGCTGTGTCGCCTTGTATGTCGGGAATGATTTTCAATATATTCCAAGCCGCTTGCGAGAAAACAAGTTCGGGAACGTAGTTTCTATCGGGGACGTTTCCGCCGGCGTTTTGTTCTTGTTGTAACGCGACTAAGTAAAACAAAGAGTCCGAGCAGAAACTACCGGTTAAATCCATATCCAGCGACCACTTGTCTCCGTTGTAATCAATTCCCTGAACGCGCTGCCAGTCGCCCGATTCAGGTTTCATATAAATAAACAGCGAAGCGCCGTCGGTTCGCGCTCCGGTTAAGGTTAATTCTCTTTTGACGAAGGAACTTGTGTCGGTTATCGGACCTCGGAAATGGCTGGCGTTTTGTGGAACGTCGGCGTTAATAACGTTCCAGTCAAAGACGTCGTAGCGCATTCTACCCGCGCCGCCGTCGGGGTCGCCGCTGTGGTCTTCGCCGCCTCTGGCTTGTAATGTAAATTCATTAATAGGAGTTTTACAGTAAATCCCGACGAATCCGCCTGAACCCGCGCCGCCTCTAGTGCGCCATTCATTTGAAGTTCCGTTGTGTCCGTCCGCGCCGTTTGATTTCAACATGATAGATTCCATAGCGGGGGCGTATAATTTTATAGCTCCGCCGCCGCCGCCGCCGCTTCCGGAGCATTCGTTCATCGATTGCGGATTGCCGCTGGCGCCGCCGCTGCCGCCGGCTAGCGGCGCGCACATAACGTTTCCGTGCGACTTGCCTCCGTTCACGGCGACATCCGAACCGCTAGGCCTACTGTTTTCTCCGTCGGTGGCGTAGCCGCCCGCTCCTCCTTCGCGCTGCTGCTGAAATCCGCTTCCGCCGCCGTAGCCGCCTTCCGGTATATCGTTATAACCGTCGTTCGTTCCTCTTCCGGGCATACCGAAGGGATGTCCGGTTCCGCCGCCTGAAGCTTCGTAAGAACCAAACGTTCGGGGAGCGTAAATACCGTTCAAACTTCCGCCGTCGGCGCCCGTGCCTTCGCCATTATCTTCGTATTCATCGTCAACTAAAGGAACGCCGGAAGAGTTTTTTCCGCCTTTGCCGCCGCCTACGAAGCCGTTGCCGCCGTCGTCGCCGCTGTGGGTAACGTCGCAAAATCTTCCGCCGCCGCCGCCGCCGCCGGGACCGCCGTGTCCTCCATGCCCGCTTGTAGTTTCTTCGCCGCTTACGTCTATAGCGGAATTCGGCGAGGTCTCGATTTTATTTTTTGATAGTAATACAAATGGTAGATATCCTTGATTGCCTTCGGTTTCGGGGTCGCAATCTTGCGTAGATACTCTATATGTAGTGTTGCCTAAAAACAAAGAATCTACTATCATAGCGCCTCGTCGAGAACGTTTGCCTAATCCCGACGCGCCAATTATGCTTTGTGGATTGCCGCTTAAATTGGTTATATCCCAAGGCTTGACTATATAAAACGTGTCGATTCTTCCCGTTTTGCCGGGAGAAGGCTCTACAACTATAGGAATTCTGAACTCGGCGTCTAACTGTTCCCAATCCGACGAATTAGGCTCGACGTCTGGGTTGACGAATATAACCGTAGAAATCATTCTGCCGCCCCAACTTACGAAGCAAGGACCAATCGTTATTTTTTCGCTATCTTCTGCTCTAACGCATCGCACGCGAAAGGGCGAGCCTTCGTTATTGCTCTTAAAGCCGTCCGTTCCAAAAACATTTTCCGATTCCATAGGATTGTCAGGATTGAAATCGCTGATAATCTCGACGTAGGTCGCCATTGCCGGCGCTCCTATATCGGGGACTAAATATGATATATCCGGCGAAGGTTGACTATACGCCGAAAAAACGGCAAAAGAAAAGATTATTGCGGCTATTATTTTTCTCATTTTCATCGCTCCTTTTTTGCGCTTCGACTAAGAGTCATTTCCAATTTACTAAATATAAGAATTTATATTTAAAAACAAATATTTCATTTATGATTGAGCTGGAAAATCAACTGTTTTGGCTTAGAAATTGCTTTTGTGAGGGAAAAAAAGGAGAGAAAGATGTATTTGACGGACGCGATAGAAAGATTTATAGGATATTGCCGCAATGAGAGGGAATATTCCGAACGAACTATTAGAACGTACGAAATCGCGCTAAGCCAATTTCATAAGTATTTTCTTGAAACTTGGGAAACCGAGCCGGAGATAGAGTATATTGAGACGGACGACTTGCGTCCTTTTTTGGGTTGGCTTTTGGATTTAGGCTTAGGCAAGCGGGCGATTAAACTTAAGGCTTCCGCTGTTAAGTCTATGTTCAAGTTTTTGCAGAAAAAAGGCAAAATAAAAAAGAATCCCGCTTCGCTTTTGTCTTCGCCGAAAATAGAGAAGAGACTTCCATCGTTCGTTTTAGAAAACGAAATGACGGAAATAATCGAAAACATCGAAACCGACACGGCAGTCGGAGCGAGAGACAAAGCCCTAATAGAATTGTTATACTCTTCCGGACTAAGAATAAGCGAAGCTCTAAGTCTGGAGATAGCCGACATTAATTATAATAGTAAAAGCGTAAAGGCTTTAGGCAAAGGGAAAAAACAACGTTTGGTTCCAATAGGAGAGAAGGCGCTTTTGGCGATTAGCGATTATATGGTCAAGCGAAAAGATTTAGCTAAGAAAAACGGCGAGAAAGCTCTGTTTTTGTCAAAAATCGGCGAGCGGATGAACCCGACGAACGCTTATAGAATAATTAACAGGCGGATGGCAGGGGCGACCGAGGCTCCACAGAAAAGCCCGCACGTTCTGCGGCACAGCTTCGCGACTCATATGCTCGACAACGGAGCGGACATAAAGTCCGTTAGCGAAATGCTCGGACACGCTTCGCTATCTTCGACTCAAGTTTACACTCACGTTTCAATAGAAAGATTGAAAAAAACTTACAAGCAAGCGCATCCAAAATCGTGATTTTCGATAAGGGAATAATTTTTATTAGAAAGGGTTATTATGGGTAAGATGAAAATCGCCGTAATCGGCGCGGGACATTTGGGTTCTATACACGCTAAGTTATGGAAAGAAAATCCGGAAGCGGAATTAATCGGTATTTACGACGCCGACTTAGAGAGAGGAAAGGAAATCGCCGAACTAAACAATTGCGCGCAATTCGTTAATATGGACGAAGCTATCGCCGCCGCAGAAGGCGTTACGATAGCGGCTCCGACGAGCGCGCATTACGAAATTGCTTCCAAATGCTTAGAAAACGGTTTGCATTGCTTGGTAGAAAAGCCGATAACCTCCAAATACGACGAAGCGAAAAAAATAATTGAAATAGCCGAAGATAGCGGATTGACAGTTCAAGTCGGACACGTCGAAAGATTCAATCCCGCTTTATACGCGTTAAAAGACTACGAATTGAATCCGAGATTTATAGAAGCGCACAGGTTGAGCCAATTCAAGCCGAGGGCGGCGGACGTTTCGGTTGTTCACGACCTGATGATTCACGATATCGACATAACTTTGAGATTAGTAAAATCGCCGCTCGAAAGATTAGAGGCGAACGGCGTCTCGGTTCTTATGGATACGCCCGACATTTGCAACGCCCGGTTAACTTTCGAGAACGGCGCCGTGGCGAATTTAACCGCGTCGAGAATATCCGCGAAACCAATGAGAAAGATGAGGATATTCCAGAGTCAGTCGTATATATCGATAGACTTTGCTAAAAGAGAAACCGAGATATTCAAAATTCTCGACGACGACAAAGAAATCGATTCGGCTACTCCCGCTACTATGCTGGGAGAGATAGAAGCCGGCGTAAAGAACAAAAAGATAATTTATCAGAAGCCAGAAGCCCCGGAACTGAACGCAATAGCGGAAGAGCAAAAAGCTTTTATCGAAACGGTAAGGGGAGGAAAATCGAGCGCGGCCGGAGCCGAAGAAGCCGCCGAAGCCTTGCGAATAGCGGAAACCGTAACAAATAAAATCAACCTATAGAAATTGGAACGCCAATTGCTATTTGATTACTCGACGATATTTGAACAAAAAACGGTAGGAAAATGAGATTTGCGATTGTTATTGAAAAAGGAGAAAAATGTTACGGAGCCTACATACCGGATATGCCGGAAGTTTTCGCTGTAGGCAGAACGAAAGAAGCGACTTTGCAGTTAATTAAAAACTCGCTGAAAGAGCATCTGAAAGAACTTGAAGAGTACGGAGTAGATTTCCCGAAAACTCGTTCGCAAAGCGATTATATCGAAATCGACGTTTGATTTTTTTTCTTTATTTCTTCATAAGAGGTAACTAAACCGACGCTCGCGTTTGAAATTTAACGCGGGCGTTTTTTATTTATTATTTGGATAAATATATTTCGATTTGGTTATAGTCGGTAAGTTGTCGCGAATATAAAAATTGATTAATTTTGCCGTTTAGGAAAATTGATGAAAGGCAAAAATGAAAATAGGAATAGTAGGATTGCCGTTTTCCGGCAAGACGACTTTTTTTCAGACGATTACAGGCGCGGAACTATACTCTGAAACGACTCACAAGAAGGAAGACAAAATCGGCGTCGTTAAGGTGCCGGACGAACGCTTGGATAAATTATATAACATTTTCAACGTAGGAAAAAAAATCAACGCTACGATAGAAGTAGTCGATATGGCAGGAATGCAGAGCGGAGACGGCTCTTCGCAAACGTTTACTCCTAATCAAATAGGCAAAATCAAAACGAACGACGCGCTGCTTTTTGTTGTAAGGGGCTTTCACGACGAATCCGTTCCACATATAGAAGGCTCTATAGATATGGTTAGAGACGTTCGAACTTTGGACGACGAATTTATGCTGGCGGATATGACATTTATAGAAAGCCGTTTGGAAGACGTCGAAAAAGAAATGAAAAGCCCGAAGCAAAAAGCCGCCGCTCAAAAGAAAAAAGAGATTTTGGAAAAGTGGAACGACGCTTTGCAAAACGATACGCCGCTGCGAGATATTAATATGGGCGAAGAAGAAACAAAATTGGCTAAGAATTATCAGCCTCTCACGGCTAAGCCGCTTTTAGTCGCTTTGAACTTGGACGAAGACGCCGTCGATAAATCCGAGGGAATAACAAAAAGAATTAGCGACGAAATTACAGGCGAGAGCGTTAAAATAGCCCCGTTTTTCGCGAAAATTGAAATGGAGCTTTCGCAATTGGACGAAGAAGAAAAAGATAGTTTTATGAAGGAATACGGCATTGAAGAGTCGGCGCTCAATCGACTGATTAGAACGGCGTATGATTTATTGGGCTTGCAGTCCTTTTTTACTATCGGCGAGGACGAGTGCCGCGCTTGGACGATTAAAAAAGGAGCCACGGCGCAGGAAGCCGCCGGAGCTGTCCACACGGACTTTTACGATAAGTTTATCAGGGCGGAAGTCGTTTCCTACGACGAATTCATAAAACGCGGCTCGGTTGCTAAGTGCAAAGAAGACGGCGTTTTTCGTTTGGAAGGAAAAGATTATATAGTTCGGGACGGCGACATTATTGAAATCAGACACGGATAATAAATGAAAAATCTATTGCTAATAGCGTATTATTTTCCCCCTTCGGGCGGTCCGGGCGTGCAAAGAGTATTAAAACACGTCAAGTATTTGCCCGATTTTGGATGGAATCCAATCGTTTTCACCGTGGAAAACGGTCAGTTTCCCGCCAGAGACGAATCGCTCTTAAAGCAAATACCCGATAAAGTAAAAGTCTATCGCTCAAAAATATACGAGCCGTATTCGGTTTATAGAAAATTCACCGGTAGAAAAAAGGGAGCGATTGACGTAAACGTAATAAAGAAAGAGGGACAAAAGTCGAGTTTGAAAGAAAAAGTAGCAGAATTAATAAGAGCGACTTTTTTCATACCGGACGCTCGAGCGGGTTGGCTTTTTACGGCGGGCAAAGCGTTGAAGAAAATTAGAAAGGAAACGGAAATCGACGCTATTTACTCTTCTTCGCCTCCTTACACTTGCTCGTTAATAGCCCGGAATCTGAAAAGGACGACGGGATTGCCTTGGGTGGCGGGTTTTAGAGACCCTTGGCGCGGATTTATCTCAGCTCCGAAAAGATGGTTTCTGCCCGAAATTATCGACATTAATTTGGAGCGTTCCGTTTTTACCGAGGCGAACGCCGTAGAGTGCGCTTGGAAAGGAATTGTAAAGGACGCCCTCGGCAAATATCCAAGATTGAACAAACGCAAATTTCATCATATACCTAACGGATACGATTCAGACGAATTCCCAGAAGTAGAAAAGAAACGAAACGAAAAATTCACGATTACTTACACAGGCTCCCTTTACGGCAGGAGAAATCCCGCGAGCTTTTTCGAAGCTCTCGAAAAATTAATAAGCCGAGGCGAACTAGAGCCGCGAAAGTTGAAATTGCGTTTCGTCGGAAGATTCGGCTCGGAAGTTCAGGAAATGTTCGACGCCGCTTCGTTCAAGGATTCGATAGAGCTTGTGTCTTACGTGCCGCATAAAGAAAGTTTGAAGTATCTATTGCAATCAGACGCTTTATTATTGATAGTTGACGAAGCTAAAGAGAGCGAGGAAATTGTTCCCGGCAAAGTTTACGAATACGTCGGCGTTATGCGTCCGATTATAGCGATAGCTCCCCAAGAGAGCGCGATAGCCGACCTAATGCGGGAAACAGGTTCCGGCGAAGTCGCGCACCAAAGCGAAATCGAGAAAACGGCAAAAATAGTAGGCCGATTATATAAAGAATGGCTAAGCGGAGAAATTGATTTTCAACCAAATTACGATAAAGTAAAAAAATACGAAAGAAGAGAATCGGCTAGGAAACTAGCTAAATTGCTGGATTCGATTGAGCGATAAATTTATCGACCGGCTACAAATAAAACGTCGCGACGTCGGAATCCGAATCGCGTTCGAAGGCTTCCATTTCAATTGTTTTCAGGTATTCTTCCAGAGCTTCTTCCCAGCTAGGAATTTTATAGTCTAATACGCTGGAAATTTTCTTCGGGCTCATCGCCGAGAAATACGGTCTGGAAGCCGGCAAATTGAAAGCCGACCTTTGCACGGGATATAGTATATTATCCAGTTTTAAATAGTTGACAATATGTTTAGCCCATTCGTAGCGCGTGGCGTAGCCCTTGTTTGTGAAGCAATAGAGTCCCGTTACGGCGTTTTCAACAGCTTTAAAAGTTGCTTCTACTATACACTTGGTGTAAGTCGGAACGGAAACTTCGTCGTAGGCAATTTTTAGAAATTGATTTTTTGAAGCCCATAACTTGAATTTTTGCACAAAGTTTTGCTGTCCTTCGCCGAACACCCAACTCAAACGGAAAATCAAATAGTTGTTGGATTTATCCCTTATGTTCTCTTCGCCTTTCAGCTTGCTTTTGCCGTATTCGTTAATTGGTTTGGGTTTATCCATTTCGTCGTATAATCCAGTCTCTTTGCCTCCGGCGTAAACGTAATCCGTGCCGTAATGCACGAGCAAAGAATGATGTCTCTCCGCCGCTTGAGCGAGGTATTTAGGTCCAAGAGCGTTTACGTTGTTGGCTAATTTAGGATATTTTTCCGCGTCGTCCACTTTGTTAAAAGCCGAGCAATTTATTATAGCGTCTGGCTTGTAGCCTGCTACAGCGTCTTGAACCGCTCCGTAATTCGAAACGTCAATCTCGTCGATATCGCCGGATTTGAAATCCGCGTTCCGCTTCTGTAATTCTTTAACGAACTCTTTGCCTAACTGTCCTTTATCGCCTATGAGCAAATATTTCATAAATTCTTGTTCGATTTTTTATTTTTCAATAATTATTACGATTAAAAAATACAAAAACTAAGCCAAATTTCATTGTGTTTCTTTAAAAATAGCGTCGGCTAATCTTTAACAATTGTATATTACGTAGATTCGCAATTTAATCTAATTTGTTTTTATTCGCTCGTTTTGTATTTTAAGTTTTATTAAAATTGAGTTTTGACGAATGACTAGAATAATAGTTATAATAATATTTTTGGCGTCGTCTTTAAGCTTAAGCGGCAAATACGGTTGGTATAAGTTGAATTCCGGAACCGATAAGTTTATTTACGACGTCTTTTTCGCCGATAGATATAACGGCTGGGCTGTCGGCGACGAAGGGCTAATACTTCGCACGACCGACGGCGGCGAAACTTGGGACGACCAGTATTCAAACGTCGGCAGTTGGCTTCTAAGCGTTCATTTTATCGATAAATGGGAGGGCTGGACTGTCGGCGATTTCGGTAGATTGCGCCACACCTTCGACGGCGGCGAAACTTGGGAGATTCAATATCCGGACGTTTATCCTAAATCGTTAAATTCGGTTTTTTTCGTCGACGAGAATTTGGGCTGGGCGACCGGCGAACCGGGAGTAATACATACGAGCGACGGCGGCGAATCTTGGACGAGCCAAGCTTCCGCCAGTTTTAACGCGTCGAAAAGCGTTTTTTTCGTTAATCGGCGCGTCGGCTGCGCCGTCGGGTTGAACGGAACGATAATTAAAACTACCGACGGCGGCGAAACTTGGGAAGAGCAAAATTCGGGTATAGACGGAACTATTTTCGACGTTCATTTCGTTAACTTGAGCGAAGGATGGGCTGTGTCGAGACACGAACCGAAAATACTGAAAACTACCGACGGCGGCGAAACTTGGCGAGGTATTGAAGTCGGGATATACGGTTTCTTCAAAAGCGTTCAGTTTATTGATTCAAAACAAGGTTGGGCGGCGGGTCCCGGCGGTATTATATATACCGACGACGGCGGCGAAACTTGGCGGCGGCAACTGACTGGCGCGAGATACAATCTATGGAGCCTGAACGTTGTCGATTCGCTTCACGCTTGGGCTGTAGGCGGCGACGGAACAATATTAAAAACCGATAACGGCGGATTTAAATTTAAAGTCGATTTCGAGGCGAACGTTACCGAAGGCTTCGCTCCGCTTTCGACTACTTTCACGGATTTAACAGTAGGCGCTCCGACCCGTTGGCGTTGGGATTTCGGCGACGGAGCGACCGACACAGCGCAAAACCCTATTCATACTTACGAAGAGCCGGGGAATTATTCCGTATCGCTAACAGTTTACGACGATTTGGATTCTTCGAGACGAACGAAAAGCAATTACGTTTTAGTAAACGACCCGAATCCATTGATAGCGGATTTCGCGGCGGATACTACCGTCGGCGAAGCGCCGCTGACGGTTAATTTTCAAGATTTAAGCGGAGGAGACCCCGAAAGTCGGTTTTGGGATTTCGGCGACGGAGCGACTCACTCGGCGCAAAATCCCGTTCATATTTATCAAAATTCGGGAACTTACACGGTTAGTTTGACCGTATCCAAGCAGGGCGAGCAGGACGAAGAAATTAAAGAAGATTATATTTGGGTAAAAGAGCCGGACGCCGTTGAAGAAGTCAATGGAGATTTGCCTCTCTCGCTGTTTCGAATATCTCCTAATCCGAGCGACGGAAAGACGGCTATTGAGTTTTACTTAGATTATCCCGGTTTAGTCAAAATTTCAGTTTACGATACGAAGGGCGGTAAAATTAAAACGATACTAAACAAAAGATTGAATCCCGGAGCTTACGTTAGATATTGGAACGGGATTAATAAAAACGGAGATAGGGTCGCCGGCGGTTTCTATAGCGTTAACTTATCGTTATCTTGCGCGAAAGGGAAGTTCGTCGAAAGCGAATTTATTTTAATAATCAAATAAGGGTTTGTTTATGAAGCGGTTTGCGGGAATTTTAGCGGTTGTTATAATATCTTTGAGTCTTTTGTCTCTATTTTCTTGTTGCGAGTGCAAAAAGGGCAAAGAATCGGGCAAGACTTTTTTAACCGGCAAAAACACTTGGACTCAATGGCAAAAGCGTTCAAATTGGAAAGATTTTTCCGCTAAGAATTATTCGCCCGACGAGGAGATTGTCGGCGAAATAAAGTCTTTGATTTCGCAATACGACAATTTGAGCTTTATCGTTGTTTCGGCCGAGTGGTGTCCGGATTCCAAGTCGGAGACGCCGAAAATCTACAAATTGCTAGAAGAAATCGGCGTAAAGTTCGAGACCGTTCCGATATACGGCGTCGATAGGAAAAAATCCGAACCGACGGGAACTGCCGAACAATACACGATTAAGCGCGTTCCCACGCTGATAGTTCTGGCAAACGGCAAGGAACTCGGCAGAATTGTCGAGTATCCGTATTTGAGCTGGGAAGAGGATTTAAAAACAATTATAGAGAACAAATAAATACGATAAGAAAAGAATGGGAGACGAAATATATTATAAAACGCTCGAGAAGTATTTTGGATTCCGCAAATTCAGAAAGGGGCAGCTGGACGTAATAAAAGGCGTCGCCGAAAAACGAGACGCGTTAGTGGTAATGCCAACCGGCGGCGGTAAGTCGCTTTGTTATCAATTGCCCGCTTTATTGACGAACGGAACGGCGCTGGTTCTTTCGCCATTGATAGCCCTGATGAAAAATCAAGTGGATTCTCTAAATAAAGCGAGAATTCCGGCGACATTTATAAACAGCTCTCTGACTTATCCCGAAGTCAACGAACGAATCAGGAACGCCGGCGAAGGTCGGTATAAGTTATTGTATATAGCGCCGGAGCGTCTGAAGAATCGCAATTTCATCAGAGCGCTGAACGAAATCGAGGTCTCGTTTTTGGCGGTGGACGAGGCGCACTGCATATCCGAATGGGGGCATGACTTTCGACCGTCGTATTTATATATTAAGGACGCTCTGCGATTTCTGGAAAATCTTTCGATTGTCGCTCTAACGGCTACGGCGACGCCCGACGTTCAAGAAGACATAGTAAATTCTCTCGAAATGAAAAATCCGTTGAAAATTGTCAGAGGATTCGACCGACCCAACCTAAGTTACATCACCGAAACTACGGAAAACAAATTAGAACGAATAGTAGATATATTGCATAAAACGCCCAAAGGCTCAAGCATTATTTATTGCGGCTCGCGTAAGAAAGTTGAGCGTTATACGGAGAGTTTGCGCGGTTTTGGAATTGACGCTCACTCCTATCATGCCGGCATGCCTAGCAACTTCAGGAAATACGTTCAGGAGCGTTTCTTAAACGAAAACAATTCCATAATAGCGGCGACCAGCGCGTTCGGAATGGGAATAGACAAACCAGAGACGCGTAACGTAATCCACTGCGACTTAACGCAAACCTTGGATTCATATTATCAAGAGGCGGGCAGAGCAGGCAGAGACGGCGAGCCGGCGAATTGCTATTTGCTGTATTTGCCGTCCGACCGCAAATTGCAAGAGTTTTTTATCGAAACAACATATCCGAGAAAAAGCGTAGTAACAAAGATTTACGACGTAATATACGACGCCGCTTCCGCCGGAGTGGGTGAAAAACCTTACGAATCAATTAAATTAGGCGAAGCGGAAATAGCCAACAGAGCGGGGACGAGCCTTTTTGCCGCTCGCTCGGTTATTAGTTTGTTGGAAAGAAGCGATATTATCAGGCGCGGTTCGACTAACGGCGTCGGCGAATTGAAATTCGTAACTAATAGGGAAAGATTAGTCGATTATTTTAATAGCGCTCCGGAAAAGCGAAAGAACGTTTTGGAAGCGCTTTTACGCGGCGTTAGCGCGGAGGCGTTTAATTCGTCGGTTGAATTCGACGTCAATCATTTAACCCGCAAATATATGATTAACCTCGTCGATTTGAAAAGCGGATTAAAAGCGTTTGAAATTGCTAGGCTAATAAAGTGTAAATTGCCGGGAGTTTCGAAGGGAATCACTTTCTTGACCGAGAGACGCCCGAGCGATAGGATTCCCATAGATTTTAAAGCCTTGAACATGCGAAGAAATCGCGCGGTGAATAAACTGAACGTCGTTCAGGAATACGCCGAAACGTCCGAATGCAAAAGGAATTTTATCCTCCGGTATTTTCAGGACCCCGACGCCGGCGGCGACTGCGGCAGGTGCTCTTCATGTCTATCCGAACCTACAAAAGACGAATCGTTTGAAAAGAAGAAATATTGCGAAAAAGAAATAATGACAGCCGTAGCGAAGCTGAACGGCAAATACGGCAGAACGACGATAGCGGATTTCTTGAGAGGCGCGAGAACGCAGAAAACTATGAGGCTAAAGCTAGATAAAATCGAGGGCTTCGGCGTTTTAAAGAATTTTGGCAAAAAGGAATTGATTAAGTATATCGACGCCGCTATCGCGCTTGGCAAAATTGATAAAATCGGAATCAAGAGACCTGTTTTGGAAATTTCGGACTTCTACTCTCGCGATCCCGAACTCGGCGATATTCTAAACGAGAAGAGCGAGCGCAAAGAAATATCGCCAAGACCCCAAAAATGCTTGAACTTAGCGAACGAAGGCTATTCGCTAAAAACGATAGCGAAGAAAACGAAGACGACCGAAACGGAAACGGCTAAGCTCTTGCAGGAAGCTATTGAGAAGGGCGGCAGAATTAATATCAATCTGATATGCTCGACGGAACTGTTCCATAAAGTCAAAAAAGCGGTAACCGAAAATCCCAATATCGCCCTTCGCGAGTTACGAACCGCGCTAAATTCCAAAATCGATTATTCCGCATTGAGAGTAGTCTTAGCTAAGGCGAGACGGGAAGTTGAGGGGAGATGAATCCCGCGAACGAAAACTCTTTTATGCCTATATCCACTCTTTAGTAATTTCGTCGATTGTATTCATAGCTTCTATAGTGTAATAAAGAGCGTTAACGACGTTAATAAAATGCTGAATATCGTCGCTTGAAAGTGTTAATTCGCGCTTTTTGCGCGCCTTTAGCCATTTATCCAACACTTTGTAACCGCCGATATAAAAGCGCTATAGGCGATTTTTAAGATATTTGACTTGACGCTTCGCTATTTATTAATTTTCTGATTATAATAAACACTTGTCTAATTGTAGAATATTTCACAAATTTAATAAAATTACTTTTAATAGTTTTTTAAATTTATGGAAATGAAGAAAAAGATTAAATCGGCGGCGAGGAAACTAATCGACGCCTCTAAGATTGCAAGTCCTTTCAAAGCCCAAAAAGGACAAGACAGGTGGGTCGTTTCGATGTTGTCGTTTAAGAGGAATGGCTTTTTTCTTGACGTCGGCGCCGCCGACGGCGTAACCCACAGCAACACTTATGGCTTAGAAAAATATTTTGGCTGGAGGGGGATATGCTTAGAGGCTAATCCGATTTTCTATCGGACGTTAAAAGACAAACGCCGTTGCATTTGCGATAACTCGGTCGTTAGCGATAAACCGGAAAAAGTTAAGTTCAGAGTTGACAACGGTCAACTCGGCGGCATTGTCGCTGAGGACACGGATAATAATACGAGAATCCGCTCCGGGCAGTTGACTGACGCGGAAATTATCGAAATGGAAGCCATTACTTTGACGCGTCTTTTAGAGATTTACGAAGCGCCCGAAATTATTGATTATTTATCGATGGATATCGAGGGCGGAGAGGAAAGAGCTATAAGAAGCCTGGATTTTAACAAATATAAATTTAAGTGTATTACGATTGAAAGACCGACTCCTAAAGTAAATGAGATTTTATTTAATAACGGATACTTATTCGTTAAAAATCATAAATTCGATACTTTTTACGTTCATAGCTCGCTTGCCGCGGAAAAAAAGATTAAGCGCGCGCGGTTTGAACAAATCCCCGCTAAAGACTGGTAAAACGTTATTTAAGCTAAAAATCGCGCTTTTGTTTTTCGATATTTTTCTTAATATTGCATTCTAACGCGGTAATTTTATTAAGAAAGACTTTTAATGAAAAAGGGACTTATTTCGGCGTTTTTAATTTTAGTATCGCTTTTCGGCGAAGCTAAGATAGCGGGCTGCGCGCCTTTAGTAACGAGGGCGTCGCTTATTAGCGGAGCGGCTTACGACGACGTCGGCGATTTGAACTCGTATTTCGGAAATAGCGGTTTTCCTTCGCTAAACGAGTTGAATTATTTTGCCGGATTTCAATACCAATCTAACTTTTTTCCTATGTTATATCCGAAACCGAAAGACGTATTCTATTCTTTCGAAGCGAGATTTCCTTTTAATAGAAGCGCGAAACGAAACGGCAGAAGCGTCAAACTAACGACTGAAAGTTATTCCTTTGATTTATTGTTTTTCGAATCATACGTAAAGGATTTTACGATACATCCAATAATCGGATTAGGGCTTGCAAAATCTCACTTAGCAATAATTTCCGACGACGAGAGAACGCCGATAGAGGGCTTGGATATTGAAACAGACGCCTTCGGGTTGTCTAAGATAACGCCTTTGCTAAACATCGGCGGCGGAGCCGTCCTGCGAATACAGCTAAAAGACGACTCGGTCGGCGTTTATAATTTAGCTTTGGGAATGGAACTGCGCTATTTAATTTCCTTGGATTTTCTCTCGTCGGCGTTCGGTTGGCGCTGCGGCGGCGAAAAAACGCCGAATTTTCCCGATTACGCGCCGCCCGGGCTGTCGATTTCATTTAATATAGGTATTGAGCGCCAAAATTGGTCTCTTATACAATAGGCGTCTATTTACGCGTCGAAAGAGGTTCCGCATTCTGGACAACGCAGATATTTTACCCAATCGCCGTCTTTTTTCTTGTATCTAACTTCAAGATAGTAAAAGCCGCACTTTGAGCATTCCTTATTTACCGGTTCGTATCTTGTGATATAGTCGCAATCTGGATATCGAGAGCAACCCCAGAATTTCTTTTTGGATTTCGGGCTGAACTTTTCCACAACCTTGCCCTTTTCGCATTTCGGGCATTGAACGTTCGTGGAAATCGGCTTTGTCCCTTTGCATTTGGGATACTGCGAACAACCGTAGAATTTGCCGTATCTGCTTTCTCTAATTACCATTTGAGAGCCGCATAAGTCGCAGGTAATTCCTTCGGCAATTTCCGGCTCTTTCTTCATTCTTTCTTCGTCTTTGGGCAGCGGCTTCGTGAATTTGCAATCGGGGTAATTAGAACATCCGAGAAATCTGCCTCGCCTGCTTACTCTAATTACCATTGGCGCGCCGCACTTTTCGCATTTTATTTCCGGAATGTCGCCGCTTTTTTCCGCTTTTTTCAATGACGTTTGGAACGGGTCGTAAAAGTGGTTTAATATTTTCTCGTAGGTTTTGTCCCCGTGAGCCACTTTGTCGAGGTTCTCTTCCATATTCGCAGTGAACTTTACGTTGAAAAGCTCGGGGAAGTTCTTTACGAGCGATTCGTTAACTTCTTCGCCGAGTTGAGTCGGTTCGAAAGATTTGTTTGCGGTATCGACGTAATTTCTGTCGAGCAAAGTGCCGATTATCGAGGCGTAAGTGCTGGGCCTACCGATACCCTTCTCGTCCAACTCTTTGACGATGCTGGCTGAATTATATCTTGCCGGCGGTTTAGTTTCCGAACGATTTTTCGTCAGTTTTTCTAAATCGACTTCCATTCCTTTTTTCAAATTCGACGGCAACTCGGAACTGTCTTTTTGGTAGCCGTTTTCTTTTGCCTCTTTGTAAGCGGCGAGAAAGCCTTTGAATTTTAGAATAGAGCCGGTAGCTCTGAACGTATATTTTCCGCTCTTGATATCGACTTTCGTGTTGTCGTAAACTGCCGGTTTCATCTGCGAAGCGATAAAGCGCGTAAATATTAATTCGTAAAGCCTGCCCAAGTCTCTGTTCAATAATTTCTTTACTTCTTTCGGCGTAAATTCCATACTCGTCGGTCTAATCGCTTCGTGCGCGTCTTGAGCGGTTTTTGATTTAGTTGCGTAAAAGGGCGGCTTTGCAGGCGCGTAATCTTTGCCGTATTCTTTTTCAATGTAATCTTTCGCCGCTGATTGCGATTGCTTGCTCACTCTAACCGAATCGGTTCTCATATAAGTAATCAATCCGACCGCGCCTTCGCCTTTTACGTTGACGCCCTCGTAAAGCCTTTGCGCCAAGCTCATCGTTTTTTTGTTAGAGAAGCCTAATCGTTTCGAGGCTTCTTGCTGCAGAGCGCTTGTCGTGAACGGCGGCTGCGGCTTCCTTTTGATTTGCTTCTTTGTAATCTGCGAAATTTCGAAGTCTTCATTTTTAAGCGCTTTTATTATATCTTCGGCTTCTTTTTCGGATTTAATATAATTGAGCTTAGCCAGCTTCTCGTCTATTTTATTTTGCTCTTTTTTGTCGGAGGCTTTAGCCGAGCCTTCCGGATTTTTTAAGTTTTTGCCGCCGATAGCGTTTAATTTGGCGTTGAAAATTTCGCCTTCGCTGTTGAACTTGCCGAGTATATTCCAATACTCTATCGGCTTGAAATTTCTTATCGCCTCTTCTCTTTCGCAAATCAACCTAAGGGCGACCGACTGAACTCTACCCGCCGACAGCGCCTTGGACGTTTTCAGAATCATCGCTTGAGAGAGGAAAGGCGACACTTTAAAACCAATCAGCCTGTCCATCACTCGACGGGCTAGTTGAGACATAAACAGATTCTCGTTTAAGTCGCGCGGTTCTTCCAGTCCGTCTTTGACGCCGTTCTTCGTGATTTCGTTAAAGATAACTCTCTTAACGTTGTCGTTAATTTTTTTGATTTCCTCGGCAATATGCCAAGCTATCGCTTCCCCTTCTCTATCTGGGTCGGTGGCTATATATACGTTTTTAGAGTTTTTTGCAAGCTGTTTTAGCTTTTTGATTATGTCGCCCTTGCCTTTTATCGTTATGTATTTGGGCTTAAAGTCGTTTTCTATATCGACTCCCAGCTTGAATTTCACCAAGTCCTTGATATGCCCGACCGACGCCTCGACCGAATAATTCTTTCCCAAATAACGGTTTATCGTTTTGGCTTTCGCCGGCGACTCTACTATTACTAACGTTTTGTTCGACATTGCTCTTATTTTCCTTAATAAACTTTCATTTGAAATCAAAAATGCGAATATACGAAATTCTATTTGTCTTCTTAAAAATAATATTGAAACGAATGGAATCGAATGGTATTTTTTCAACTCGTTCCGCCCGCTACCGCGGCGGTTCCACCTCACCCTATCCCTCTCCGCAAGCGGAGAGGGGACTAAACAGCTGCTATTTAAAGGATTGCATTAACCTATTAGTCCTCTCCCCGATTTCGGGGAGAGTTAGAGAGGGGTAAATATCAATATATTGACGCAAAGCGACGAGAATAGCCAATTTAAAACAGTAGAGCGGACGCCCTCGTCTGCTCTTACCTTAATACTCGT
>CAZDXB010000037.1:0-23822 GCA_964509335.1 uncultured Hyphomicrobiales bacterium
GGATTGAAACCTCCTTCACCGGTTCACCCCCACGTGCGTGGGGAATACTTAAATAATCCGACTCTGTCATTTCTTCTTTGCTGGTTCACCCCCACGTGCGTGGGGAATACCCATAGTTCCATCTTCTCCTGAAATCCCAGAGCGGTTCACCCCCACGTGCGTGGGGAATACATTTGCATTTGCAAGTAAATAATCTTGGTCTGCGGTTCACCCCCACGTGCGTGGGGAATACTTAATGATACGAATATCGAATCAAATAGAAAACGGTTCACCCCCACGTGCGTGGGGAATACTAGAATTAGACGGAGAAGGTCTTTCTGAATGGCGGTTCACCCCCACGTGCGTGGGGAATACCTTTACAATAGACTCCCCTTTATACTTTTTAACGGTTCACCCCCACGTGCGTGGGGAATACCCATAGTTCCATCTTCTCCTGAAGTTCCCGAACGGTTCACCCCCACGTGCGTGGGGAATACGTGAATGGGAGTATGATGAAGAAGATTTTATACGGTTCACCCCCACGTGCGTGGGGAATACCTCATACGCCCTCCGCCGATTGTAATTCCAAACGGTTCACCCCCACGTGCGTGGGGAATACCCTTGAAATAATCAAAGGTTCAAGACTTTCGGATTAAAGTTATTCCTTCGTAGTCTATCGGGACGTATTGTTTCGGATTATTGTCGCGTATTTCGAAGCCTTGCTCGTTGTTCGTAGTCCATATCAAATAGAACGTCGCGTCGCTAGATTTGTCCATTATCTTTTTCCATAACTTCTCTCTTACCAAAGCGCTTACTTTTCCGATAAATACGCCCGCCGTAACTTCAATCATCCATTTGCTGATTTCTCCTCTTAAACCGCTCGGCGCGTTTTCCATTATTAATACCGTCATTGTTCCTCCTCCGGCGGTTCCCACCATTTTGTAGGCATAGCTGGGTCGTTGTCCGGGTCGAATTCTTCAGGCAATTCGTCGTCTATCGCAAGTATTTTCTCAATATCCGGAACAATCCTTCCGAGCAATCTAAAGTTCTTAAACGCCTGCCTGCATCTCGCCCTAACGACGGATTCAATTTTAAAAACTTCTTCTTTGACCGCGGCGAACGCTATTGGCACGGCTACTTTTGTTTTATATAAATCGGCTATGTCGTAAACGAAGGATAATTGCTTCCCTTGATGAATAAATCCGAGAGCGGGCGAATATCCGGCGGATATTATAGCGGAATGGCATATTCCGTTTATGCAAGAGGAAGCCGTCGAAAGAGCTTTGTTCACTTCGTCGGCTTCTTCCCAATCGAATCTATTATATCTTCTTCCGCTCCATTTTACCCCGTATTTACGGGCGCATTTCTCGTATTCCTCCGAGACTCTTCTTCCTTCTATTCCCAGTATCTTTTCAAAAGACAGAGATTCGTCGAGTTGTTCTTTGAATCGATACCGAAACATCCTAAGAGCTATTTGTTTTCTCATCGAGACGTTTGAAATTAGTTCCGCTTGCTTTTGCAGTTTATAAGCTTTGTGCGTTTCGCCGGTGGAATAGGCGTAACATCGAACGCCTTCTTGACCGCTCCAAATTAACAGGCACCCGTAATTCGTTATCTCTTGAACCGCTCTGTGAGTAATGGAAGTTCCCGGACCTAGCATAATAACGCTTAGGTTAGCTACGGGAACCACCGATTTACCCAGTTTATCGACAAATTCGACGCCGTTCTTTGATTTTACTAATTTGCCGTATTCGAAATAGACGTACGATAAGCTGTCCCGAACTTTTGGAAATTCTCTGTAATCGTATTTTGGCATTTTATTTCTTTTTGATAAAGAAACATACTAATTGTCAAAGAGCGAACCTTTCGCTATACCGGCGCGATTGACAACAAACCGAATCCGAACGCTTTCGAAGGACCTAGTCCTTTCGCGAAAACCTCGTAGAATTTTTCCGGTTCGGTTATTTTCAAAACGCCTTCGTATTTAACGGCTAAAAAATAAAGATTCTTCTTATTTTCTTTCGCAATTTTCTTCCCTTTCAATTTCTCCGTTTTTCTTTTGTCTCCGAAAGTAAAGGAGGCAAAACGCAAAGATAACAGTTTAAAGCCGTGCGTCTCGGCTTTTTTAACCATCCATCGTTTTTGTCCTTCCTCGTCGTATATCGGAAACTTTTTGCCTTCGCGTTTTGTCGTCGCGTTAGCGGTAATCCTAAAATTATACGTTCCCTTTTTTGCGAAAACTTCCTTAAGTTTATCTTTGTCCAACGCTTTCGGCTTCGGGGTGTTTTCCAGCAAGTAACCTTTCTCTAATGATTTCATATCGGGTTTTTCTTCGGACTGAACTAGAATCGCCATCTCGGAGCTTTTACGGTCTAATTGCTCTATTCGGAAAAGATATTTCCGAACGTCAGAATCGGGGAACAGGTTAGAAATAGTTCTATGCGTCTCGTATGGGGAAGAAAAATCCCTACGAGCTTTCCAATTCATTGGATTCAAGACTAGCTTGCTCAGATACATCTTTATCCTCCGGTTTTACTTTTACATCATCGAAGAAAATCGATACGTTTCTCGGTAAAAAGCGCCTACGTTCAAAATCGACTGGCTGGTCGTTTATTGTTCTCGTCGTTATAGCTTTGTCTATGCTATTATCCGCGTCCTCGACGGCGAAGCGCAACTTGATTGTTTTTTCGGCTTCGTCGTAATTATCGCTTTTTTTCATCCAGCGTTCGCATTCAATAGGATAACAGCGAAGAGCGTCTAAAAGCGGTTTTTCAACCAAGCCGTCGGGAATATAAACGGGGACGGACGGCGCAAACGACTTCCTGCCCAGAAACAAGTCCCACACGGGAGCTTTCAAAGCCTTATGGATTGTTTCTAATATTTCTTTGTCGTCGCTTTCCAGCCCGACAAGAAAATCGGCGTCGGAAAGGTAATGCCTAACCGAAACAATCAAATCGTCTTTTTCGTCTTTGCCGCTCGCTCGTTTATATCCTCCTTTGCCGGCTGTATGATAATCGGTTTTTATCCTGCCTTCCTTATCGACTCTGACTCCAAATCTTAACTTCGCTAAATCCGTTATGTCCTCGTTTCTTTTCCTTCCTAAAGCGGAGCAAACGATTCCGATTACTCCGCTTTTAGTAGGCTCTCTCGCGGTGTCTCTATCTACAAAGCGACTGTGAGTTCCCCAAGATTGCATTGGGGCTTTCAGTCTTAATAACAATGTATGCATAATTACGCCTCCAGATTAATCGGATGTTCGTCGAGATAATTTTCTACTTTCGATATAATTTCTTTAACGCTACCCAAATAATTGCCGTTCGAAGATAAATTATCGAGCGGTTTTTGGTTCAGCGCCGAAACGGCTACGAGGTCGTTGTCAAATCCATACATATTGTTTAAACGCTTCCAATAATCGTCGAGTCTTTTAATTGAACTTTCGGCGAGGCTTAACTCGGATTCCGGCGAGACAGGCTTTTCAAAAGCGTTGGCTAAGTTAGCCGGAGCGTCGTTTTCGCGTATAACGACCATAACGAAATCCGGTTGAGCGTCGTGGGCGAAAGCGTTTATTTTACCCGTCGGAACAGCAAAAATCGAGCCTTCGATAAATCCAAGAACGCCCTGTTTCGCTAATTCGGCTTTGTTTCCTAGATTATGCAAAAGCTGTTTCATATCAATTACCGAGTATCGATAGTAGCAAGCGGAGTTGAAGGCTGTGCTTCCAATCATACCGGCTCCCGTTTCTTCTTCGGGATTCAGGTCGTCCACCGCCGTAAAATAATCGAATTCCATCGAAACTTTATTAGTGGAAATGGCGTGAGCCACTTGGCAAGCCGCGTCGATTTTCATTGTCGGCGTGTTTGCAAGCATCCTCCCGAAAAGAGCTATATCAACGGAGTCGATACTATTAGCGTGTTCTTTAAAAAACTCTTTTGAGATTTTTTTAATAATAGATTTTAATTCTTTTTTTTCTTTCTTTACTTCTTTTTCCTTTTCGGCGTTTTCTATCGTTTCGTTCAATTCAATGATTTCGTCTTTGTACTTATTGACGACTTCCGCCAGAAAACCTAACTCAGTGTCGTCGGTATAAAAAAGAACCGACGTTCTATCTTTCTCGTCTAATTCGCCGGCAACCTCTTCTAGAACAACTCTAGCGACTTTGTCCGCGTTTTCTTCTTCAATTCCGCGGCCTTCTAATTGCTTTTTAAAATTTTCAAGTGAATTTTTCGTGCGTATTCCGATACGGTTGTTCATTCTTTCGGCAAATCTCTCGGAGTATCGGACGCTCCTTTTGATACACTGAGAAGAAATTCTCGCTCGTCGGTATCCTCCGAATTCGCAGTCTTTAGGCATACCGCTATCGTCTCGGTTAAGGTTTGAAGGCGGAAAACTTTGCAATAAATGAAGTTCGATTTTCATAATATTACTCCTTAATTTAGTAAAACAAAAAATTTCTATTAATTATTTTTCAGTCTCTTCTTCTTCTTTCAGTTTGATTGTCCAGAATTGTTTAGCCCAATTCTTTTGCGCGAATTTATCGGGATGCCCCCAATTTTTCATATCTTTAAAAAGACGGTTAAAGTTAATTTTTACTTCTTTATCGCTTGCGAACCTAACGATAGACAGAAGATGCCGATAAAGGTCTTCGGAATGGCAGTTAAGCAAAGCGGCGAAACGCGACTCAAAGCTTTCTTTCCCCGCGTCCAAAGTCAGCCAAATTTTTCTACAACTAGCGCCGAAATTATAGTAATCTTTGTTTATATGACCTTTATGGATAGCGTAAAGACAAGCGAGACGTTTGTAAATGTCTAGCTCCCAATTAGAAACTCCGGAGGGCAAATAGCTTCCGATTATTCTAAGAATCAGAAAATTGTCGTCGGGATTCGCCGCGGCTCGCCGAATTTCAGCGAGAGCGGCTTTGTCGTCCTTTCGATTAAGCTCTACGAGACTTTCGACAAAAAACAAGTTCTCCATTATTCGCTCCTTTTTTGACTATTAATAATAGAAAGATAATTTCTTGCAAATGAAAGCGCTTTCAACGTTTTAGCGTCGCCGCTTAAACCGTCCATATATTCGTCGAAAGCTTCTTGCGCGGCGTTTCTTAACGTTTTAAGCCAACTATTCTCGATTTCAGAAAAATCGTCGTCTTCTTTGAACGCGACTTGCTCTAAGTGGTTATAGAAAGGAATTTCGAGACGTTCCCAGTAGTTTTGTTCGATTTTAGTGAAGGATACGAATTGATTAACGTCCTCTCTTTGTTCTCTGCTTAGAGACAGGGAACCGCTATCGCTAACGTTTTCGGGATAATTAACTAACGCTCCAAATAGCTTAATAACGTAGCGCAATCTATTAGCCGTATTATCGGATTCTTCGATAAATTTAACGAGTTCCTTGTATTTGTCCTGATTTTCAAGAAATTCAGGATAAAATTTAAAAGTTTCGCGTCTAAGTTGATAGAATGCTCCAGCTTTTTCGTTAAAATTACCGTAAGCGTCAACATAAAACTTATTCCGTCCGATTATTCTCTTATTATTTTTAGCGAAACTCAAGTTCCTAGGCGGTTTATCCTCTCTTTTCTCAACGTTCAAAATAAGATTTAAGTCTCTCCAAATCATTCGTTCTTTTTTGAATCTTAAATCAATATAATCTTTGGGATTATTAGAGCTTTTATTTTCGTTTTTGGTTAAACAGGCGATTGGGTCTCTATAATACTCTGTTTTATCTATGTATCGTCCCTGTTCTCGTAAAATATTAAAATATCTATCGCTTTTTTTAGAGAACAGTAAATGAACTTCGTTTTCTATTGTTTCTTTTGCATCCTCAAAATTTTCGGGTTTGAAGATATATAACAATCTCGACTGCCACGTAAGATAATCGTATATGCCGTCCGGATAGCTTTCCAAAGAAGATTCGGTTTCTTCCGATTTCTCCCAGATAGGCTTATCGTCTTCAGAGTCTTGAAATAAATCTGGATTATAAAACGAATTCAACATCAAACTTTTAAATATGGTGTTTTCTTTAATCCAAAATAGTATTTTGCTAGCCATTAGAGATTGTTTGTTTTTGCCGCCGCCGCCGCCGAGAGCGAAATTTTGACCGGTAATTAAGTATATCGGCAATTTTCTCAAAATGAGTTTGAAAACGGAATCGTCGTAAGAATGCTCAAATAAAATTGGATTATTACCCGAAGACTTGTCAATTATTACCGACGCAGGCGACTGAGCTTTTTTTAACTTAACTAATTCCGATTGTTTCAAATTTTCAAAATATGATTTCGCTTGATAAAAGGGTCTTTCATCGTCAAAAATATTGAATCGACCGCGTAGATTGTTATCTTTGACATATGATTCTAACGCTTCGGGGGCAAAATTCCCCTCTTCCCAAATCTTCACCCATTCTCCCTTACCTTTTTCAACTCCAAACGCTCTAAAAACAAAAACTTGTAGAAATCTAAGTAAGGACAAATGCTCCAAAGGATTTTCTAATGACAATCCTTTGATTTTATGAGCGTTTTTGAAGAAATCGTAAAGATTAAAGCATTCAAACGTATTGGACTCTAATATACAAGGTATCCAACGCTCCGTTAAAAGATTATACTTTATCATAATTTACCTTTTATTTATTGTTAAACCTATGACGTTTCCGTAGTTAAAGATATATTTTTCAGATTCATAGAGTCCGTCTTCCATTTCGATTGCAAAGTAATTACGAAAATGTTTATGTTCTTTCCTATACTCTTCCCAATAAGAGGGAGAAATGGAATCGAGACTGTTCCTAAAGTAATCCGCTTGTAAACTGACGCCGTTATAAAGAAAATCCTCTATGTTAGCTTTATTTATATCGACCAATTCTTGTTCCCTTTTCAAGAATACGCCGTCTCCTTTTCTTTCAATTAAAACAAAAGAAATCGACGGTTCCCCAAGTCTTGTTTTCATAACGTTATAGGGATGCTTGTGATTTTCTTCAGGCATAGGTTTATCTTCGTCTTCAAAAAGAAATTCCATATCTTTCGGTAGATATATTCCATTCTCTGTTTTAATATTTCGCGAAGATTTCTTTAAGTTCAAGAACGAATTCAAAGATTTCTTTATCAATTCAATAGCTTCGTCGTTTAATTCTAATTTATTATATAATTCATTCTTATCAAAATCATATACCCCTTCCACCAATTCTCTGTAATCTTTCGGCAAAATCCATTTATCGTATTCCTTCAAGAGAAAATATGTTCTAAAGATAATGATTTTCTCGTAAACTGCCGAAAGTTCATTTGGTTCAGGCAATCCGTTTTCGTCGGTTTTCGGCGTAATAATATTAAGAACCGCGCCTTTTAAACCGCTCGGTCTTTCTCGTTTGTGCCTTTGCAGTCGTCCGGCTCTTTGAATTAAAAGGTCAATCGGGGCTATGTCGGTGTACATTACGTCAAAGTCTAAATCGAGACTTTGCTCAATGACTTGCGTGGCGACAATAATAGCTCCTTTATTACGCTCGCCGCTTTTACCGAATCGTTCTAATACGTCCTTTTCGATTCTCTCTCTATCGCCGAAGGTATATCTTGAATGGAAAATTTTTAAATCGAAATCGTAATTACGTTCGTTTTTCAGCTCTTTTATCTTGCTATAAATCTCTTGACAACGCTTAACGGAATTGACGATATAAGCCGCGTCTCGACCTTCCTTGGCGTCCTCGATTAACGAATTAATAATCCGCTCGTCTTCTCGCTCTGTTAGTTTTATTATTATTTCTCTATAACGTTCGCTTTCATAATTTTTGTAAGCGATTTGATTTTTACTTATAGACGTAATGAGCGGATAACGGTTCTCTTCTACGCTATCTGTGTTTTGGCAATCCCAAGCCGCCGTTAAGCTTTTTTTCATACTTTTCGGAAGCGTAGCCGATAAAATTATTACGTTAGATTTCATAGCTTTCAACCACTTAAGCAAATGCGCAAGCAACTCCGACATATAACTATCGTACGCGTGAACCTCGTCGAAAATTATCGTTTTGCCTGCTAATCCGAAAAGTCTTAAAAAGAAATGTTTTACGTTCAGCACGCTTAAGAATGACTGATCGACAGTGCCGACTCCGTAAGGAGCCGTCAGGCTACGTTTTGACGGCAAGAACCATTCGGCGGCGTAAGCTGATAAATCTTCGTTTTTATTTACATAATCTCTAGATTTATTAAAATTCTCGATTAGTTTTTTCATTAGCTCGCTCAAAAAACTTAGACTGTGGGACAACATAAGATTAGCGGGGCTTTTACGCTTATCGTGCGCGTTATCGAGAAATTCCTCTAGGCGCGTATGTATAGCGTTGCTGGTCGCCATGGTCGGCATTGCCGTATATATACCCCGATTATATTGAGAAGCCTGTTGCTTTGCGGCTAAATAAAACGCCGCTTCTGTTTTTCCGTCGCCGGTTGGAGCTTCTATTATCGTTAAAGAAGGCTCCGAAAAATTTGGCGTTTTCTGAATCTCGGCTTGAAGGTTGTTTGGCTCTTTAAAATTCTTGTCCTTAAAGTAATCGAGAAAAGCTTTGTCTTTTAGATTTGAAGCGTCCGAGAGTCCCTTTTTTCGTAAATACGACTTAGCTATATCTAAAGACTTATTTCGATATTCACTTATATTTAACTCAGAATCTGCTTGGAGAAAGAAATCTTTATCGGAAGCAATCCAATCGCAAAATGTAACAAAGCCGCTAAATATTAAATACATAGCGGGATTTTTAACTTTATAAAAAGAAAGGTCGCGAATATGAAATTGATTTTTCAGTTCGTCGATTATTGCAAACTGCGTATCCTGCCACTTTCTATCGCCGATATTATTAATATTGTCGTCGAACCTATTATTTGTAAAAACCGTTCCGTGATGCATAGCGAGATATTTGGCGAACTTTGAAATATCGGTAAATCCGTTTCGCTCTTCGTCCCAATTCATCAGGATAATCCCCGAATCCATAGCGTGGCTTTTGTATTCCGGCAGTTTTGAGAAACTATATCCTAGACGCGCTAACTTTTCTTTCGTTAGCTGTTCTTTAAGTTGAAACTGAGGCGTAGCTTTTCCAATATCGTGCAACGCCGCAAGAAAAGATAAATAGTTTGCGGATTGTTTGTCTTCTACGTCGTCGGCGAGAAACGACTTGAAAAATCTACCGACTCCGGCTTCAAGCAATGTCCGCGAAACAGACGCTACGTCAATCATATGCGCCCATAAAGGGTGAATGGCTTTCTTTTCGCCGTCGTAAAAAGTTTTGCCCCAGAGAGATTTCCAATACCGAGATTTTAACGAATAGTCCATCTTTCTATTTAATTTATTATACAAATTTAAATTTATCATTTGATTACACAAATATCAAAACAAAATTCAAGATAAAAACAAAAGCGACAAATATTGTCGTCGTTAATCTTAGTTGCAACTGTCCCTAATCATTAGTTCGATATTTAATAATCTGCGCTATCTCTGCGCCCCTCTTCGGTTACCATCCCGACCTGTCGGGACCGTGTTTAGCTTGAATTCTTTGCTGTAGCTCTTTCTTTTGTTCGAATCCATTTTTAGTCTCTTTTCAGATGGTAATATAATAAATTATTGCCGCCTTAGCTAAGTAGCGCGTAAAATTGGGTGCGGTTTACTTTTCATATGAAATAATATCCTTTTCAACGCTTTAAGATTTTTAACTATCAATAATAAGAAAATCTTGCTTTTTTGACGTTTACTTATTATCTTAATTAGTGATTTGCAAAACGTGAAAAAATAAAAAGTTAAGGGTGAGTAATAAATAGAAATTACAGATAGAGTATATATTTAAATGAGTTGAGTTCAGCGAAGGATATTACTTCGGGGATCCTTGTGAAATATACTAAATAAAGACTGCGACTTTAAGTTAGAGAGAAGAGATTATGAGAAAGATTGTGATTTTCGTTTTAGTTTTTTTGTTTTGTTTTCAAGGCTCGCTATTATCCAATGGCGAGTCGGAACAAAAATCGAACGCTAAGTACGGTTTATATTCTCATTACGGCATAAACACGCATTCAGCCGACTTTTACAAATTAAAGGGAATACCGAACTGCTGTCCTCAATTCGAAATCGGAACAGGTCTGGGTTTCGACTTAGGCATTCTTTACGAACGGAAGCTAAGCGAAGTTTTTTGGTTTGGCGGCAGATTAGGAATAACAACCTTAGACGGCGAATTAATCAGAGAAGAAGAAACGACTATAATCCTCGACTCAGGCTTTACCGACGGTATATTTGAGCACAAGTTGTCGGGCGATTTTTTGAATATAGGCGTCGAACCTTCTATTATCTTTAATCCTTTCGGAGAGCTTTTGATATCGTTTGGCGCTAGATTGGGAGCGAATATAAATCAAAAATACGACCAAATTGAAAAAATAGTTTCTCCTAAAGGCGTTGGAACGTTTATCGATTCTACGGGCAACGACTCTCATAGCCGAAAGCGAAATGAATTCTCTGGCGATATACCGAACTCGGCTCCATTCCAAATAGGGTTAATAGGCGGCGTCAGTTACGAATTACCATTGAATAGCCAGGGAAGTTTTATTCTCGCTCCGGAAGTTACGTATTACTTTCCGCTAGTTGAACTGGTCGAAAATACTAACTGGAAAGTAAACAGCCTCCGAGGAGGCATAGCTATTAAATATAGACCCGTTTTTAAACCTTCGAAAGAAAAGAAGTTCAGAAAGGAAAAATTTATAGACACCGTTGAAATAGAAACCGACGAAGTCGCCGAAAGCAGAATTGTTCAAGGAAAGGGCGATATAAGTTCAGAAACGATAGAAACCGAAACTGAAATTATTGAAAGCAAAATCCTGAAGCGGACAGACACTTTACTAACGCCAAAAAGATACAAGCTCCGAGGTAGTATTGTCGCTGTGGGCGTGGATAGCATAGGCGAAGAAATCCCCAATCCCATATTTACAATAGAAGAATATGTATCGAATAGACTCGACCCGTTGCTTAATTACGTGTTTTTTGCGAACAACTCATCTGAATTACCGGACAGATATAATTTGCTCTCGCAAGCCGAAACCAAGCGATTTGAGATAGATAGCTTATTCAGAGAATCGACAATAGATATTTATTATAATATCTTAAATATCGTTGGCAAAAGAATGACGGAGTATCCGACCGCTAATCTAACGCTCGTCGGATGCAACTCGGGAGTGGGAGAAGAAAAGAACGACAGAGATTTATCGAGAAAACGAGCCGAAGAAGTCAAAGACTACCTTGTCAATGTCTGGAAGATATCGTCCGACCGTATAAATCTTCAAAATAGAAATCTTCCTAATAAGGCTTCAACGCCAATCCGCGAAGACGATAAAATTGCAGAAAATCGAAGAGTCGAGATTTACTCCGACAGCTACAATATAACAAAACCGGTTTTCATCGAAAAGATTGACCGCTGGGCTAGCCCGCCTATAGCAAGATTTAAAGCGGAAGCCAAAGCGGAAGCGGGGTTGAAAAGTTGGGAAATAACGGCGTATCAATCTACCGCGCCTTACGATAGATTCGTTAAAAGAGGCGGAAAATCGCTTCCCGACAAAGTCGATTGGAAGCTAGAAAAGTTCCAGAAAATAACTCCTAAATTTCCCAAAAAAATTATTTACAATCTAAAATTGGAAGATAAAAAAGGCAATCAAAGAACGATAACGAACAAAACGCTTCCGATAAAAGTAATCACCGTTAGACAGAAACGCAGAGAAAAAATCGGCGATTACGAAATAGAACGTTTTAGTTTGATACTTTTCGACTTTGATAAAGCTAGAATACTAGGGAAGAATAAAAAAATAGTCGATTTCATCAAGAGTAGAATCAAGCCCGAATCGGAAATAGAAATAAGCGGTTTTACCGATAGGACGGGCAGCTCCGATTATAACAAAAGACTCTCGGAGAGGCGCGCAAAATCCGCAAAAAAAGCGTTTAACCGACCGGACGCGACCGCTCGCGGTATTGGCGAGGAAAGATTATTATACGAAAACGAACTTCCCGAAGGCAGATTCTATTGCAGAACCGTGAAAATAGTTGTAAAAACAAAAGTTAATTAAAATAAATTGGAAAAAAATATGAAAAAAGCGATTTACTTGATAGCTATACTGTTTTGCCACACGGCGTTCGGGCAGTCCTTCTCTGTCTTTGATGTTGACGCCTCGAACTTCCCGATTGTAAAAGCGAAATTCTGGGCTTTCGACTCGAACGGCGACCAAATTACGAATTTTTCAACATCCGACTTTGAAGTTACCGAAGACGGCGTCCAACGCGACGTCTTGAGCGTTTATTGTCCGCCGTACGAACCAAAAGCTTTATCGAGCGTATTAGTGATGGACGCTTCCGGTTCGATGGGAGGAGGTAATTTAGGTTTAGCGAAAGAAGCGGCGAGAGCGTGGATAGAGGGATTGCTAGGCGAATCCGAATGCGCTATTACCGCGTTCAATACATCGAATTATTTCGTTCAGGATTTTACAACCGACAAAAGTTTACTAAAACAAAGAGCTAATTCGTTGTTTGCGGGTGGAGGCACTGATTATAACGCGGCGTTTTTGTATCAAATGGCGGGCGGTATTCCCACAGCTAAAAAAGGCAATTATAAACGCGTTGTGGTTTTTTTATCGGACGGAATGCCTAATTTTGAACCTGAAACCCAAGAAATTATACGTCAAGCAAAAGCTAACAGTATTATTGTATATGCAGTTACGCTATGGATGTCCTGTCCACAATCCCTTAAAAATATTTCTAATCAAACGGGCGGGCAATGGTTTGAAAACGTAACGACCGTCGAGCAGGCGCGACAAATATATCAAACGATACTACAGACCGCTCAAGGCGGCGAACCTTGCGAAATCGAGTGGGAAAGCGAAGTCAATTGCGAAGCTGAAAGAAACTGCGAAATGACCTGTCTTCCATTAGCTAAATCAGAAAACTTTAGTTATGATGTGGAAAAAGAGAACATTGCGAGATTGGAAGTTGATCCAATTTGTATATCTTTCGGGGGGGTAGAACCTGGAAAGAGCAAAAAGATGTTCGTAACATTTACCGCTCTTAATAAAGCGTTCAACATAATCAACATCAAGTCGACTAATTCTAGTTTTAGTGTTAGTAAAAAAAGTTTTTCTTTAAGCGAAGGAGAAAGCGATACAGTAGAAATTACTTTTTCACCTATAGATAGTACAGATGCATTTTCTAATTTTTTAATAGAATCGGAACCTTGCAATAATTATCTATACGCTTTTGGAGGTTTTCCTCCAATGCAAAATACTTTAAAATTAACTCATCCGAATGGAGGTGAGAAATTTATCGTAGGTACTGATACAATAATTACTTGGGAAGGGATCCCCCAAAAGGATACTGTTTTACTTGAATATAGTATAGACGACGGAAACACTTGGGAAAACGTAAGCAATAATGCTACAGATTTGAGTTATAACTGGAAAAATATACCGCTTCCTACAAGCAATGAATGTTTAATGAAAGTTAAACAGAAAATATCTATCGATACTGTATTAACGCTCTATGGACATAATGGTGGAGTTCAAAGTGTTTCTTGGAGTCCAGACGGCACAAAAATCGCTTCTGGAAGTGAATACGGCAAAATTAAGATTTGGAACTTTATGACTAGCTCGTGTATTAACACACTTTCACAAAAAGATTTTGTGTACAGTGTTTCTTGGAGTCCAGACGGCACAAAAATCGCTTCTGGAAGTTGGGACAAAACAGTCAAAATATGGAATCCATCGTCTGGCGATATAATAAGCACACTTTCCGGGCATCATTTTGGGATTTATTGTATTTCTTGGAGTCCAGACGGTACAAAAATTGCATCTGGGAGTGCTGATCAAATAGTAATGATATGGAATGCAAATACGGGCATTTGTATCGATAAACTTTTTGGACATAGAAATTCTGTTAAAAGTGTAACTTGGAGTCCAGATGGTTCTCAAATCGCTTCGGGGAGCATAGACGAAACAATTAAAATATGGAATTTCTCAACAGGCAAATGTATTGATACGCTTATTGGGCATCACACTAGTATACAAAGCGTAGCTTGGAGTCCAGATGGTTCTCAAATCGCTTCGGGAAGCGGTGATTACACAATAAAGATATGGAATTTGACAACTGGTGAGTGTATACGAACGCTTTCGGGACACTCAGGTCAAGTAAATACTATAGCTTGGAGTCCAGATGGTTCTCAAATCGCTTCGGGAAGCGGCGATTACACAATAAAGATATGGAATTTGACAACTGGTGAGTGTATACGAACGTTATTTGGGCATAACGATGAAGTAAGGAGCATTTCCTGGAACCCTGACGGGACTAGCATTGTATCGGGAAGTCTTGATAAAACTGTAAAGGTATGGAACTTGAATTGGAATAAAGGACAAGAAGACGTTTCCGACTCTCTTTGGTCAATAGTCGCTCCAGAAATTCAAGCTATCGACGTAGATATGGGAAAAGTTATAGTTAGCGATATAAAGGATTCTGTTGTAAAAGCTTTTTTAACTAATACCGGTTCTTATTCCTGCCGAGTCGATTCAATCTTTATCGAAGGAGAGGACGCAAATCAATTCAATATTATTTCGGGCATTCCGCCTTTTGCTATTCCCGCAGACGGCGAAAAAGCCGTTGAATTTAGTTTCTATCCTACATCCGTCGGCGTTAAAAACGCTAGTATTGTTATTTTCACTCAAGCCGATACGCTCCGTCAAAGTATAACTGGCGAAGGGATACAACCTAGTTTAGCCGTTTTGGAGAATCTAATCGACTTCGGAATAGTCGAAGTGGGAAATATAAAAGACAGCTTACAAGCCATAACGATAAAAAATATAGGCTCCGCGCCTTTACAAATAAACTCTACGAAATTAAACAAGATAAACGACGTGGATTTCTCAACTCTCGCCGGCGGAGGAGCTTTTATTCTAAATCCGGGCGACACTTGCAAAATGGACTTGAGGTTTGAGCCAGGCAATATAGGAAGAAAAAGCGGAATACTTGAATTTTATTACAACGACATAGGTAGTCCAGCTATAGTTCAACTTTACGGAGAGGGGATTTTAACGGCTTCCGCTTTAGCAGTCATACAAGCCGACAGCGCGAAAGCCTACCCCGGCGACGAAATAGAAATTCCGATAATACTAAAAAACAAAGAAAGCATTCAATCTTCCGGCGCGACAAGTTTGAAAACCGACTTATTATACAATCCAACACTATTGTGGGCTTTAGATTATCAGAAACAAAACATCGACGAAACTACAGCAAAGATAACTTTGGGCAATTTGCCGGTCGGTATTAACGAGGGCGAACCGCTAACGAATGTTCGCTTCAAGGTCGGATTAGGAAACGCCGAGGAGTGCGATTTGACGCTATCGAACGCAGAAGCGGTCGGCGGGACGGCGGATATAACAACAATTAACGGGCATTTCCGCTTGCTCGGAATTTGCCGTGAAGGCGGCGACCGGCTTATTAATCCAAACGACAGAGTTCAACTAAATATATCGCCGAACCCGAGCGAAGAGTTGATTAAAGTTAAGTTCAATTTAATAGAGAAAGGAAAGACTGAGATAAAACTAGTTAATATGTTAGGAAAAACGATGAAGTTGAAAACGTACAAAAATTCGCGTCTTGGTCTAGGCGAAGCGGTATTCGAGACGAGCGCCCTGCCGCAAGGCGTTTATTACATTATATTAAGGACGCCGACCGAGGTATATTCAAGAGCCGTGGAAATTTTGAAATAGAATATCTTAGTTTTATTTATAGATTGTATGAAAATGTTGTTGTATTAATAAAAGAAATAAAAAAATGCGTTCATTCTTTTTAATGTTTGTTTTAGCGGTATTGTTCACTTTCAACTCAATATTATGTCAGAAAGAAAACGACAAGATACAAATTTATAATCTCGGTCCGGCGATTAATTCGGAAGGTTACGATTACGCGCCGACTATAACGCCGGACGGAGAATTATTGATATTTGTTTCTCAAAGGGAAGGTTCGATTTTAACAGCTGAAGGAGAGCCAAGCCATGATTTTTGGGCAGTGAAAATCAAAAGCGATAAATTCAACGATTTTAGCTTGCCTTTTAACTTGGATTCTTCGTCATTAAGATTAAACACTCCGTATAATGAAGGAGTAGCTTCCATAACCGCCGACGGTAAGACGCTGTATTTCACTGCTTGCAACAGACCGAACGGACTTGGCAGTTGCGACATCTTTAAAGCGGAATGGGAAGGCGATAGGTGGGGTAAACCATTCGCTTTAGGCAGAAACGTTAATACTGGATTCTGGGAGTCTCAACCGTCGATATCTCCCGATGGTAAACGTTTGTATTTTGTGTCGAACAGACCCGACGGCGGGGATTTAAATATTTGGTATTCCGATTACGACGAAGAATTTGAAGAATGGGGCGAAGCTAAATTTTTGGAAATAGCTAATACAGACGAAGACGAACAATCGCCTTTTATCGCGCCCGACAATATAACTTTGATTTTCTCTTCCGATGGACGCGAACCAAATATGGGCGGATTGGATTTTTACGTAACTAGATTTAATCAAGAATTTAACAATTGGGAAAAACCGGCGCATCTGGCGTCTCCGTTAAATTCTTCCTTTGACGAGCGCTTTTTGAGTATGCCGGCTTCTGGCGATATAATTTATTTTGCCTCTTCCAGAGAAGATATAGGGGAGAATTATGGCAAAATCGACCTTTTTGTCGCTAAAACACCTAGAATGTTTCGCTCAATTGTTTTGAAAGTTAACACTATCGACGCGGAAACCGGCAAAAACGTCCCGTCCGAAGTCGTAATAAGAAATCCCGCGGCAAACGTCGAGTTCAAAAGCAGGACGACTAAACTAGACAGCTCTGTAGAATTTGTCGTAACCCAACAAAATTTTGGCGAGCCTGAAGATTCCCTGAAATACGTTGACTTTGAAATAAAGAGCAAAAGCGAAAAAGGCGAAGCAAAGAAAATCGTAAGGATAAATAATCCTAAAATTCCCAACCCGGACGAATTCAGAGATTTTGCCGACAAGCTAAACATTACATTGGAACAGGGCGAGAAAAGTTACGAGGGGAAACCTAAATGGTCGTTCAAACATTCGATATTATCCGCTCCGACTCATATCGTAGCCTTCAAAAACGGCGAAGAAAGAAATTTTGAGAAACTGTACTTCATTGAGACTCCTATGAAAAATTCAATCCCTATTTTGGGATATGTGTTTTTCAATCATAATAGTTACGAAATACCAAAAAGATTCAAACTATTTGAGAGTTATGGACAAGCGAAAAATTTTAAATATTCCGAATTATTTAACCAAGGAACTCTTTATTGTTATCATCATGTTTTGAATATTATTGGCAAAAGGCTTAAAGAATACCCCGACGCTAATATCCAGTTGATGGGCTGTAATTCCGGCTATAAAGAAGAAAAGGAGAACAAGGAACTTTCGAGAAAAAGAGCCGAAACCATAGCGAATTATTTGGCGGAAACGTGGAAGATAAATAGAAACAGAATAATAGTCTCGGCAAGGAACTTACCTACTAAACCGTCTAATCCAGAAAACGAAGATGGCAGAGCGGAAAATCGAAGAGTGGAGATTTATTCGGAAAATCAAAACATTTTAAGTCCTATTATGACAAACGACACTGTTTTTGTAGTCGAACCTGAAACTATCAAATTCAAAGAACCCGCTATGGTTAAATTCGGAGAAGCGTATTGGCGTCTTAAACTGATTAAAGACGAAAAAATAATCAAAGAATTCAACGGCGAGGGAACGGCTGATTACGCTCTAGAATGGAATGTTAAAAAGGAAATGTTCACGCCCCAAAAAGAAACGCCTATTTACTACGAGATGGAAGTTAACGATAAGGAAATACAAAAAACGTTAATTGGAAAGGACACTATTCCATTAGAGATAGTATTATTAAGCGAAAAAACAAGAGAAGCCAAAAAAATCAAACGTGAAAAATACAGCTTGATACTATTTGATTTTGGCTCGGCGAGAATTAAAAATAAAAACCGAAGAATAATGAATATGATAAACAAGAAAATAAACAATAACTCCGAAATAACTATAGTTGGCTACGCCGATAGAAGCGGCAACGATGAATTCAATTTACGATTGTCTCAAAAACGAGCGGAAGCCGCCGCAAAGAAGATTTCATACGGCGATATTGTATTAGAAGGAAAAGGTGAAGAACTGCTTCTTTACAACAATAGCTTTCCGGAAGGTAGATTTTATTGTCGAACGGTTGAAATCATAATTGATAATTTAGTGAAATAAGACTTTTATTAAATTGACGAAAAAATTTACTTGAACAATAACGCTACAAAATATTTTATAATAGCGACTAATACTTAAACAGCGACCAATTAATGCACGCGCTTAGCTTAAGAGGCAATAAATTGCAACTGGAAATAAAAATATGTTGGATTTTGATTCTAAATTTCATTTGCAGACTCATTATAAGTCTAAATATTCAAAATATTGCGCTGAATATATCAATAAAGGCGCAACCAGCGGCGGGGTATCCTTTTTTTTGACGTATAGCAAGGATTTAAAACGACTTTTAGCGTTTTTTAGCGATATATAGAGACCTCTGATAAAACAATAAACGCATCTCTCTTTTTTGCGATTGACTTTGCTGTCCAAATAAAAATTGATTGTAATATTCATCTTCAGCTATAGCTTATTAGACTTTTTCAAATCTAAATAACTTCCAACACATTTCCAACACTTTTAGCTAACAAAGTCGAAAATAATCAAAATCAACTTAACATATCGAATCCCAGAAGTTCTTTATAATCATTATATTATATATACGGTTATGTTCGATTTTGTAAAGTCATGTAAAGAGGGGTTCGAATCCCCTCGGGATCACGATTTTCGTAGCGTCGAATAATCTCCTCTCGTTCTTTTCTCTCTTTAGGCTTATTCCAATTCCATCGTCTCGGCGCTTCTTATTCGCTCCAAAACCGGCGGATGCGAATAGTTAATGAATACGTAAAACGGATGAGGCGTTAGATTAGATAGATTGTGCCGCGATAATGTCTTCATCGCCTTAACGAACGGCTCTTTTTTCTTCGTAGTTTTCATGGCGAATCTGTCCGCCGCAAACTCGTTCTTTCGGGAAACTATGTTCATCAGTATCGACAATATCAACTCTATCGGCGAATACAAAAGCCCAAAGAATATCAGCCCGGCGTATATCGACATTGAATCCATAAAGAACGCTTCGTATAAACCTTGAGCGTCGAGAAATATCGAGAGCAAATAAAACAATATCCCCGTATGAACGAAGCTGATAATCGTCCCGATTAGTATATGCTTCTTTTTGTAATGTCCGATTTCATGCGCAAGTATAGATACAAGTTCGTCGGCGCCATGTTTTTTAATTAAAGTGTCGAAAAGAGCGATTCTTTTGTTCTTGCCAAAGCCCGTGAAGAAAGCGTTGCTCTTGGTCGAGCGTTTCGAGCCATCCATAACGAATATGTTTTTCAGCGGATAATCGACCGACTCGGCGTATTTGAATATGGAATCCCGCAGTTCGCCTTCTTCCAGAGGCGTAAATTTATTGAATAGAGGCATAATCAACGTCGGCGCTAAATATTGCGCTATCAGCGAGAACAAAACGACCGCGCCCCACGCCATAAGCCACGCCCAATCGCCGAAAGCTTGGAAAAAGTATAATATCGCCGCTAATATCGGTCCGGCTATGGCAATCGTCAATCCTAGCGACTTTAACATATCTAAAACGAACACTTTCGGCGTCGTCTTATTAAATCCGTATTTCTCCTCGATTACGAACGTTGAGTAAATCGAGAACGGCAGCGATATAATCGTATTTGCGACAACTAAAGCCCCGATAAATACAAGCCCGCGCCAAATTTCCGAGTCGAAATACACCCTAACGACGCTGTCAAGCCAGTTAAATCCGCCGAGAAACCAAAACGCCAGCAATACGATTAAGCTGAAAGTAGAGGAGACCTGCCCGAACTTCGTCCTTGTTTTCTCGTATTCTTGCGATTTCTTATAACTTTCTTCGTCGAACGTCCCCTTGAACTCCTCCGGCATATCCGTCGAAAGATTTTTCAAGTTTACCCAATCGGCTATCAAATCCAGAGCGTAGCCGATAATCAAAGTCGCTAGTATAATCCAAAAATACGCGTTCATTTTTTCCCTTAATTAAAAATTCGCTAACTTTCTATTATATAAAAATAAACAAACTGATATGAAAAACGAAAAATTTGAAGAAATAGAAGCGAGAATCGACAATTTGAGACAAGATTACGAGAGCGGCGCTTCGGCGATAGCTTTGGAAGGAGCGGAAATTATGGCGCGAGCCTGCGCGTCGTTCGGCGGCGACATTGAGCGTTTGCAAGCGCTCAAAAAACAAATATTCGAGGCGAAACCGGCTATGGCGGCGCTGAAAAATCTGGCGACCGCCGCGTTCTCAATTGCCGATAAGAGCGACTTTCAAGCAAGCGCCGACGATATTTATAAAAAAACCGAAGCGAAATTCAAGATAGCGAGAAAAAACGCCCGACTCGCGGCGAAAAAGAAAATAAAGAGCTTGAAGCTGAAAAAAGCGCTTACCTGCTCTTACAGCTCCGCTGTCGTCGAATTAATCAAAGACATAGGGAGCAAAGAGGCGAATTTTCGTCTCGTCGCTATTGAATCGAAATGGAAGGGAAACCGTTATGGTGAAAAAGTTTGCGAAGAAATACGCGCGAGCGGCGGCAAATGCAACATAGCGCCCGACGATAAAATAGCCGAAGCCGCCGACGAATGTGATTTTGCGATTATCGGAGCGGACGCTTTCAATTCCGAAGGCGACGCTGTCAACGGCGTACCCTCGAAAAGCATAGCCGAAAGCGTAAAGATGCTCGGCAAACCGTTTTTCGTAGTCGCCGAATCGTATAAAAAGAGCGGCGAGCTAATCGTGGAAGAAGGATTCGAAACAATCGACGCGGAGCTAATCGACGAAATCTTAACCGACGACGTATTTTATTAATAACTAACGGATTAATATGAAAAGCGCCGATTACTGGATTGAAAAGCTAAATTTTAAAAGACATCCCGAAGGCGGCTACTACGCCGAAACTTACAGAAGCGCCGAAGCGATTTCCGCCGACTCCCTCCCTGCGCGATATTCCGGCGAAAGAAACTATCTGACCTCGATTTACTTCCTTATGACGAGCGAATCGCCATCCTTAATACACAAATTGAAAACCGACGAGCTATGGCATTATTACGCCGGTTCGCCCGCCCACATAGTAGTATTCGACGAAAATAACGTATTCCGCTCTAAACTGCTGGGACCGAATCCCGACGAGCGGCAAAGCTTCCAAGCAATTGTCCCCGCCGGCGTTTGGTACGGCGCGTATCCGCTCGGCGACCGCGCTTATACATTAGTCGGCTGCGACCTCTCCCCGGGCTTCGATTTCAACGACTTCGAACTCGGCGATAGAGATTATCTGCTCGAACGATTCCCGAAGCATAGGAATTTGATTGAGAGGCTGACGAGGTGAACTAATCTAGTTTTTTTTATTGGATTTGAAATAGTTAATATCCCCAAAGAAAAACGAGGCAAGAATAAAAGCTATTGTCAACAAGTTTAAAACGCTCCAAATATCTCTAGTTAAGTGCACTGAGATTATGGGATTGTATAATATTAAGAAAAAACAGAAAATAAAAATCCATAGATTCAAGTCCAACAGATAGTACAAAACGCATAAAGAAAGAAAAACCAGCAATAACGCCCAGCGAAGAAAGACATAGTAGGAATAAGGATTAAAAACAAGTGCGTTAAGCAACAAAATTATAGCTGTTATCCTTAATATTATATTAGTTATGATAAAATTTTTCAAATCATCTCAATAATTATGGACAATCGATTCCGAACCATACTTTTTCAAGGCAAGTAGGTTCATTATTGGGTTGACGCGTCGGCTTGCCTACGCATCTGTTAAATTGTTGTAAAACTTCCTTTCCAGCGCTATAACAGCCTCTCCCTGTAGAACCATAGCGTATTTGAAAACCGTAATGAATGCAACTGTCGTCAAAAAGCGGAGTTAAAACGATTTGCTCTGGATTTAGATTTTCATTGATTTTTATCATCGGCGTTTCTTCCGTTCCTCTAACTTCAACAACGTCGCATTTTTTATTTAACTTTACGTAATCGTAAAACGCGTCGTTGTATATGCCTATTGTTACCGAATCTGAGTTTGGATTTGTTTTTGTTCTTAAATTAACTTCTCCGTCGTCGTCTTCCAACAACCAAGAATCGACAAATAACTCAACGGTTTCGCCTTTCTTAACCTTTGCTTCTTGTTCAAATTCTTCTAATATAATTTTCTTAGAAGGTTTTGCTCTATAATCGTATTCTACTCCATTTTTGGCGCCCTTAATAGGTATTTTTTCGCCATCGCCGTTACCGTTTCCGTTAGGGTAAGGTTGGCATGAGGCAATTAATAGCGCTGTAACGATAAAATAGCAGTATATCCGCATTGTTATTCCCTTCTAATTTATTACGACAACTTTAATATTTTCAGCTCTAAACGCGTTCACAAAAACGTCTTCGTATTTTTTAGGTTCGATTTTTATGAATACCGTATAGTTCTTTTTTCCTTTTAAATCTTTTATATCTTTTATTTTTTTTCTTCCCAAATCAGGCATCTTACCTAAGAAAAAAGCAACTCTGCGTTTGTCGGCAGTGTCTTTTAAAGCTAATTCAATTGCTTCTTTAATTATAAATCTCGCTCTTTTACGTTTATCAATATTTTTAGCAGACTCTAAATTAAATTTGATGTCGCTAAAAAGTTTAGAAGTGTCTTTGTAAATATTATCGTAAATCGATTTTTCCTTCGTTAAAAAATTCAGACTTACGATATTTATATCGTTGTCTTCAATATATCTTTTAATTTTATGTAAAGCAGCGTTGTTGATTGATTCATCTATGGGCGAAAAAGCGACTATATCGATTGTAAGTCTATTGCATTCAACTTCCCAGCTTTTAGGATTTTGTTGTTTGTCTTTAATCAAATTATCGCCGAGAAATTCTTTTATTCGCGTTTCCGGTTGGTCTCGTTTAGTTCTAATAGCCCAAATCAACTTTTGGTTTAAGGAATAGTTCGAATCTATAATGTCATTAAAAGCCGCTAGCAAGCTATCGACTGATTCGTTTTTATAACATCTTGGGAAAGAACCTATAAATATGTGTTTGTTACTCTCGTTATCGTTTTTCGCCTTTTTTTCAAAAAACGAAACTAAAAAGTCGTTTATTTCTTTATCCGAATATGATATATCAATTTTTTTATCTATCATATTCGCTAGAGAATCTTTAATTTTTTGTTTCCGTTCTTCTTCGTTTTCTATTCCCATACCTTTTTTTTCTCTTCGTAGTATTTTTCTTTAGCCTTGTTAATTTTATCTACGTCGATAGATAATTCAGCCAATTCTTGTTGTTCGCTCATATTTGAACCTCTTTGTTTATTATTCATTTTTGACGCTACTGATTTTACCAATACCTCTAGTCTCTACTTTTATCGTATCAAAAAGACTTTTCCTTTGGTCTTCCCCAGAAAAAAGGAAAAACGCAATAGCCACTATAGCTATTATAACAACAAAAAACAGTAACTTCTTAGCCATTTACAATACTATAAAATATCTAAATACAATTACAGCAATATTATAAAATATTCATTAATTAAACAAGGATTTATAGAATATGCGAATCTCTTTTGATTTAGCAAATCGATTCTTACCGCTTTCAATAAGGCTTTTACGCGGATTCCAACAAAAAAAGCCCCTTCGGCGCTTAGCCGAAGGGGCTTTATATATTCTATCGAG
>CAZDXB010000038.1:0-12324 GCA_964509335.1 uncultured Hyphomicrobiales bacterium
ACCGGCGAAGGCGTCCAACCGCGACTGGAAGTGTTAAGCGATATTATTGATTTCGGCAAAGTAAAAGTAGGGAATCATAGAGATACGCTACAGGCGGCTACGATTAAAAATATTGGAACGTCGCCTTTGAATATTGCAAATACAAACCACGGCGGACCTAACGACGAGGATTTTACGACGATTGCCGGAGGCGGAGCTTTCTCTCTTCAAGCCGGCGACACTTGTAAAATGGATTTAAGATTCGAGCCGAGCGAAGCCGGTAGGACTAGCGGCGTCTTAGAATTTCATTACAGCGGCGTTGGCAGTCCGGCTATAGTTCAACTATATGGGGAAGTATTATTTGCCGGCGAAGCGTCAGCGACCTTACAAACTATATCTATAGAAGCCGAACCCGGCGACGAAATCGAAGTTTCGATAATATTAAAGAATAAAGAAAATTTAGAATTAGCGGGCGTTACAAGTTTGAAAACGGATTTAAGTTTTAATTCAACTCTGTTAGCGCCTTTAGAATACCAATCGCAAAATATAGACCAAACTACGGCTAAAATAACGCTGGACAATCTACCAGTCGATATAAACGAAGACGAGACGTTAACCAAAGTTCGCTTCAAGGTCGGACTTGGAAACGCCGAGGAGTGCGATTTGACGCTATCGAACGCCGAAGCGGTCGGCGGGACGGCGGATATAACAACAATTAACGGACATTTCCGCTTGCTCGGAATTTGCCGTGAAGGCGGCGACCGGCTTATTAATCCAAACGACAGAGTTCAACTAAATATATCGCCGAATCCGAGCGACGAAGCAATAAGAATTAAATTCAATTTAATTGAAAAAGGAAAGACGGAAATAAGACTTGTGAACGTTTTAGGCGAAACGGTAAAGACGAAAACAATCGCCAATCCCAAGAGCGGATTAGGCGAAGCGATATTTGAGACGAGCGAATTGCCGCAAGGGATTTATTATATTATATTGAGGACGCCGACGGTGGTGAAGTCGAGGGCTGTGCAGGTTTTGAAGTAGGAATGTGTGATTTCCCCCTCCTTACAAAACTCCGATTTTGTAAGGATGAACGCTTTTCAGCGAATCAAAGCGGAGCTTTTCTGAGATTGTCCTCGCCAAATCGGAGTTTGGCGAGGAGGGTAAGGGAAAAGACGACTGTATATGTCATTGCTTCCACACAAAATGAAAGATATTTCCCCCTCCTTACAAAACTCCGATTTTGTAAGGATTTTCCTATCTCCCTCCAAAATTGGAACTTCGTAATAAGGGACGCTTTTCCGCGAATCAAAGCGGAGATTTTCTGAGATTGTCCTCGCCAAATCGGAGTTTGGCGAGGAGGGTAAAAATTGGAGTTTACAGAGGAAATGGTTCCACTCATCCGATGACTGGAAGTCGTCGGATGAGTTTGATATTTAGTTATATGCTGGATATTTTATTTTGCTTAAATTCGCGTTTGAAGTTTGAAAACTACTTTTATTATAAATAAGAAAAGAGGCTTTTATGAAGAGAATTGGCATTTTTGCGGCGGCGGCGTTGTTTGTTTTTCTCGTTTCCTGTTCCGAACAAGAGACCGAGAAATCGCCTTTTGAAGAGGAATATCTAATCGTGAGAAAAGAGATTGTCGAGCGATTTAAAAATTCGAATATTGTCGAAAAGGAAATTGTCAAATACCATTACGACAGCGAGACGGACTTTTTCTGGAAAAAAGCGGTTTACAAAAGCGATAGCGGCGACGTTAGCAAAACGGTTTATCGCGAATTTCAAAAAGAGGGGAGACTGCCCGTAAAAGAATATATCGTTGAATTCGGAACGGACACCACCGAATCGCGCGCTTTGAAATACTCGATGGAGAATTTCGAACCGCTTGAGAGAACAACTTACTCGGGAAAAATCGAAGACGGGAAAAAAAGTAAATATGAGAAGTGGAATTACGACGACAATGGATATTTGACGTCCAAGGAAATCGTCAAATATTCGACCAAGCCCGGTTTTATGAACGAAGATAGTACAAGCGTTGTTCTCGAATACAAATTGAGAACGTTTCCAAGAGCTCAAGATAAACCTAAAGGCGAATATTTGCCCTTTTATTTGATTGAAAGTTTAAAGAAATACGCGACCGGCGGAGAAAACAAAGGCAAGTTGATTGCCGAGGAAAATACGAATTTCAACGAGTTTGGATTTCCCACGCATAGAACGACTACCGACCCCGATTGCGAGAGCGGCGCAAAGGAAGAATGGTTCAAAGCGGAGACGGATTCCGACGGAAGATTGGAATCTTTAACTTCCTATGCTGATAAGGAGTTGACGAAGTTTACCGAAAAGAATTCGCAGTATTTGTTTGAATACGACGACAACGGTTGGGTGAGCCAAATCGACGAATATAAATACGACTCGGAGGAAGAGGAATTTGTTCTTTTACATGATTTGGCGGCTTTCAAATGGATAAAACCGGCGGTTGACGGCAGGCATAGTTTCATCGATTACGAATTGACCAACGAACATTACTGCTTCCATTCCCACAGGCATTCTATGAAAATCAAGAAAATCACAAAATTCGACGAAGTGGGCGAGAAGGTCGTCGAAGAACATTTCGGTTTTTATAAGGGCGAATACGATTCTCAAGAAATTGAATTAAAGTTGAGAAAGCGCACTACATATTTTTACGATAAGTTTGAAAAGAAAGACGGCGCCGGCGTTTTAAAGAAGAACAAGAAAATCGAGACCAGATAAATTAGCTTTTTAGGCATATTATTTCTAAATCCCGTCCGCTTTGATTCGTTTTGCGATATTCGAAGCGGACGGCTTCTTTTAGGGCGTTTATTCTGAATTTCTCGAACGGGCTTTTCCCTTCGCCGATTATAATTGGAGCGAGGTATAGTCTTAATTCGTCTATTAGATTGTATTTTAAAAAGCAAGAAAGTATTTCCGCTCCGCCTTCGACCATAATCGAGCCGATTGAATATTGTTTATATAGGAGTTTTAACGCGAGTTCGAGGTTGATTTTGCCGTCTTTGGCTGTTTCTACTGGAAGGATTTTCGCGCCCGCTTTCTTTAGCTCGTCGGCTTTTTTGGTTTTCGCCGTTTCTATCGAACAGCAAATGATTGTATCGGTTTCTTTTGAGCTTTTTATTATTCCTAAATCCGCTGGAATTTCCAAATTTGTGGCGAGAAGTATTTTCTTGGGATTTCTTCCTTCCGCCAAGCGCGCCGTGAGTCGCGGATTGTCTTTTAGCGCGGTTTTTTTGCCTATTAAAACGGCGTCTGCTATTGTTCGTAGCTCGTGGCTTCTTTTCCGGCTTTCCTCGCAACTTATCCATTGGGACTCGCCGCCGAACGTTTCAATACGACCGTCCAGCGATTGAGCGATTTTTACTATTATATACGGCGCTTCGGAGACTATGTGCTTGATAAAAAATCTGTTCAGGTAGCGCGCTTGTTCTTCCATTACGCCCGTTTCAACTTCAACGCCGGCGCGTCTTAATTTTTCTACGCCCCTGCCGGCGACAAGCGGGTTAGGGTCTTTCATAGCGATTACGACTCTGGAGATTTTCTTTTCGATAATTAAATCGGCGCAGGGGGGCGTTTTGCCGCGATGGGAGCAAGGCTCCAAGTTCAAAACCATTGTAGTTCCGCGCAAGTCGCGCTCGGCGGCGTTTTTTATCGCGTTTACTTCCGCGTGAGCTTCGCCGAACTTTTTATGCCAGCCTTCCGAAATTAATTCGCCGTCTTTTATAATAACCGCGCCGACTAATGGGTTGGGGCTTACTTTTCCTTGTCCTTTTTTCGCCAATTCCAAGGCTCGTTTCATCGCTTGCGTTTCGGTCATATCATAACTCCATCTTTATTTGAACGACGTATTTTTCGGGATTGGCTGGAATAATTAATTGCGCCGTATATTCGCCGCTTTCGGGCGGATTTTTCCACAAGACCGAGTATTCGTAGAACTCGCCGATTGCTTCGGGATAAACGGGCGTTATTACTTGCATAAAGTTCAATCCTTCGCTGGAATTCCAGACGGTTTTCCCTTTGAAATTTCTGACTATAACGCGCAACTTTTCGGAATCGGGTAGATATTCGTCTTTTGTTTTATTTCTAACGGCGAAAAGCCCGATTTTTAAATTGCCGCTTTCGTTTTTTTCTATTATCGGATATAGGTTTAAAGCGTCTTCCGGGGCGATTTCCGCCGCGTCGAAACTTTTTGTTAGCGTCTTTGAGCCGTCGAGCGTCATTTTTAATTTATAGTCGCAATTCGATATTTCGGTTTTTTGAGCGCTTTCGTAGCCGGCTCTTCCGAACAACAGCGTCTTCGAGTCGGCGAAGGCGACCGGCTCGCCGGCGATTGTTAAATCGACGTTTAGTTCCTCTGTTTTATCGCTTTTCTCTTTGTTTTTAATGATTGTCTCGGCTTTTTCAATTGATTGAAAGAAGTCGTAGGCTTTTTGCTTGTCTCCGTCGTCTGTCAGGATAAAATATATATCGCCGCCGGTTTCGTTTGGGATAATAACTAATCTTTCCGACAGCCGAGGCGTTTCGGATTTGGGCTTGTCCTTTGCGGGCGGAGAGGCGCAAGAGCATAGCAAAAGAATGGTTGCAAGCTGGACGAGTAAAGTTTTCATTTCATAAATCCAATCGCTTATTTCAGAAATTTATAATTATTCTTAAATTTGCCTTTTACGAAAATAAGATTTTTTTAAGTATGAAATAGAAAGGAATAATCGATGAGAATATTTAAAGAGTCGGCGGCGGCGATAACGGTGGACATTCAATCGAAGCTTTTTCCGTCCATAAGCGAGAAGGAGAAGGTCGAAGAGAACGCTAATAAACTAATAAAAGGGCTGAAAGTATTTGATATCCCGCTTATCGTAACGGAACAATACCCCGAAGGCATAGGTCCAACAATAGATTCGGTTAAGAATGCTTTGGACGACGACTACCAGCCAATAGAGAAAACGGCTTTCAGTTGCTGTCAGTCCAAAGAAGTGATGAAGTTCCTCACCGACTTCGACAAAACGCAAGTGATTTTATTCGGCATTGAAACGCACGTATGCGTGCTGCAGACCGCTCTCGATTTGCTCGAGCTGGGCGGTAATCCGGTAATCGTCGAGGACTGCGTTTCTTCCAGGCGTATGTACGATAAGGAAATAGCAATAGAGAGAATGCGACAGGAGGGAGCGATAATTACAACTTACGAATCTCTTTTATTTGAGATTTGCCAAGAATCGAAAACGCCGGAATTCAAAGAGATATTGAAGATTGTGAAGTAGGAGTTTACTCTTTAATCTCCCAATAGATTTCGTCTCGCAATTGGCTTATCCATTCTTCGTATAGTTCGTATTGTTTGAATGTTTTGGCTTTTTGTTTGATGAAATCGTAGTCTTCTTTCAAATTAGCTTGGTGTTCGGGTATGACGCGCTTTTTATATAGTATATGAAAAGCCGGTTTGCTTGGGTCGGCGTTGTAAGATGTTGGGTCGGTAACGCCGCCTTCGGGCAATTCCATAACTTGGCTTTTTATATTCGCCGGTATGTTGTTCTCCGTCATAGTTCCTAGTTTTCCGCCGAATCCGCGAGTCTCTTTTTCGTCGGAATATTTTTTCGCTAACTCTTCGAAATCGGCGCCGTTCTCGACGCTGTCTTTTAAATTCGAAAGGAATTCTTTTGTTCCTTCCCTGTCTTCTTCGGAAACGCCGACTCTAAAGAGAATGTGCCTCACTAATACCGAGTCTTTATTTTTAGCTTGCGTTTGGATTATATGGTAGCCGAAAGGAGTTTCCACCGGTTGCGAAGTTGCTCCGGGAGCTAAATCGAACGCCGCTTTCTCGAATGCCGGCATTAGCCTGCCTTTTTCGACCCAACCGAGTTCTCCGCCGTCTTGAGCGGTGCCCGGGTCTTGGCTGTATCTTTTGGCGAATTCCGAAAAATTGCCTCCGCTAACTATTGAATCTCTGATTTTTTTAGCGAATTCATATAACTCTTCCTTGTCTTTCGCGTCGGTTCCAACGTATTTTACTATATGATACAACTCGAATTGTTTAGGAATTTTCGGCAGCGAGTCCTTCATTTCTTCGTAAAATTCTTTTACTTCTCTCGGGGATATTTTTACGTTGCTAAATTTTCGTTGTTGGATTTTTTTGCCAAGCAACTGTTTCTTTATTATGTCTCTATATTCGTATTGAATACGCGTCATCGACATCCCGTAAACGTCTTCTATTCTTTTTACGGAGCCGTAGTAGGTAGTTAGCCTGTCTTTGAATTTCTTCCATTCGGCGTCGATTTCGTCCTCGCTTACTTCTATTGAATCTTCAATCGCTTTAGTAATAACGAGATTTTCGTCAATCATCGCGTCGAGCGTTTTTTTGCGAATTTCAGGGTTGTTGACGTCGATTCGAGGGTTTTGCTGTTTCAACATCGCCAGTTTTGCGTCGATTTCCGATTTCATTATTATCTCGTTGCCGACAACGGCGACAATCCTATCTAGGACTTTGTTTTTATCTTCTTGCGCCGTCGCTTTTTGAGGAGCGAGGATAAAAAACAACGCGATAACTGTAACGAAACAGCGTTTTATCAATATTTCAATTGTTTTAATCATATATTTTAATTGAATATCTTGTTAATGTTTGACTCGTATATTTTAACAGGGAACTTTTTCTTAATGCTTTTAATCCATTGTTTTTCCATTTTTTTCTGTCTCAATTCCTGAAATTCCGCCGCGAAATCTGAGATTGCTTCTTTAAAGGTCTTCATTCGCTTTGGCAAATGTTTATTGTATTTTGCAATCGAGTATCCTTTGCCGTTCTTTACAGGTTCGCCGTATTCGCCTTGTTTAATCTCGTTTTCGACAATAATTCTCGACAATTTATGAGTTGAGTCTAAAGCTCCCCAATGTCCTTTCTTTTTTCTGTATCCGTCTCTTTGAGTGTATTTCTTTGCCAACTCTTCGAATTTTCCGCCTTTTTCGAGTTTTGAGTGTATTTCTTTAGCCATAGAGTCGGATAATACGTAGATTTCGCTTACGTCAAATTTCGGCTTTGTCCTATATTGTTCCTTAGTAGAGTCCCAATACGCTCTGGCGGCGGCGGTGTCGAAATCCTGCAATTTGTTCCAAACTTCCTCTTGTTCGACTTTAAACAACAGAATTCCCTCGCGAAATTCTTTCATCAATCTTTTGAACTCCGGATATTCTTTTTCAAGGTTCTCCGCGGCTTTTTTTATTATTCTGGGAGTAATAATTTTATCTATTGCTTTTTTAATTCCCTTTTCGGTTAAACTAGTCCCTCTTAAATCTTTTTGTTTTGACATTTTGACTATAAATTCGCCAATAGAAGTTTTAGTCCCCATAAATTCAAAAAGTACGTTTGAATAAATGTTTTTAGGAACTTTAGCCGCCCAATCGTCCGTTAAATTTGTTTTATTAGTGTCTAAATACTCGAGGAATTCATTTAAATTTTCCTCGTAAATATCGAATCCGTAAACTTTATATAAGGAATCGAGGAATTTTTCTTTATCTTTTTGGTAATAATTCTTTTTGTAAACCATTTTTAAGTTTTTTCTATCTTCTTCCGGGTCGAATTTTTTGGAGCTGTCTCGTTTTATTATATGCAATCCGTAAACCGTAGAGACTATGTCCGAAGTTTCTCCGTTTTTTAAATTAAACAGCGCGGTTTCAAATCCCGGGGTTAATCTGTTTTTGCTTTTTTCGAAACCTGTCGAGCGCGAATAGTATTGTCCTAATTCGCCGCCTTTAGAAGCTGTGGATTGGTCGTCGGAATATTTTTTGGCTAATTCCTTAAAATCCGCTCCGTTTTTTAGTTTACTGAGGATTTGTTCGGCTTTGGAGTAAACCTCCGCTGAATCTTTTTTCCCGAATTGCAATAAGATATGTTTAGCTTTTACTAACTCGCGAGGCTCGGAATCCAATAGTTTTACAATAAAATAACCGTATCTGGTTTTGATTAGACGCGGATGAAACTCGCCTTCTTCTAAATTTAATATTGCTTTTTCAATTGGTCTTTGAACGTTTCCGGCTGTAATCCAGGTCCTAACGGTTCCGCCAAATTTCGCCGATTCCGGGTCTTCGGAAGAATCGCTCGCAACTTCTTGGAAAGGTTCTCCTTTTTTAATTAATTCAAGGCAGCTTTTAGCTTTTTTATAAGCTTGCATAGTGTCGGTATTAGGCTTCGGCGGAAACGTAATAACTATGACCGCTATTTTATATTCCTTGTTTCGATGTTTCAGCATTTTCTTTAGCCAAGGCTTCATTAGTTTCTTTTCGTAATAGTAAGTTTCCGCTAAAATCTTTTTGTTTTTTTCAATATCTTCTATTACCGAGGAATCCTTATGGTAACCGCGATCGATAGCGTCCTTTACTTTTAGACGATAGTTGATATATAGATTCAAAAAATCGAGCGCGCTGTCCTTGGGTATTTGATATAAATCGACGTTGTCGCGATTCATATTCTTTTTGTAGGCTCTTTCCAATTCCGAATAAGTAATTTTGTCGGAGCCTACTTTAGCTACCGGCAAGTCTTCATACTTTTTGTCCTTTTGCGGAATAGCGTTGGCTCGCGAGACGAGCGCTATAGTAATAAATACAATCAATGTTAAAACAGTCGATAATTTCGCCGCTTTTTTCATTTTTTATTCCTCTATCATTTACATAATTGTTAAATTTTTCAAACGACTAATTTCTAAAAGAATTGTCTTAATTCCAAAAGAAATTATATCAGGAGCGCTCCAAAAATAAGTCCGCTATCTTCCAAATATCGCCCGCTCCTATTGTTATAACAATATCGTTGTCGCTAGTGATTTTCTTAACTTTTGAGTAAAGAGTATCTTTATTGGGCAAATAGCGGACGTTCTTATGCCCAGAACGTTTTGCGGTTTCCGCTATCAGTTCGCCCGTAATTCCTTCGATTGGTTTTTCCCTAGCGGGATATATATCTGTTACGACTAAAACGTCCGCGTCGTCGAAAGAACGTCCGAAATCTTTGTAAAAATTCTTAACTCTAGAATAAGTGTGCGGTTGAAAGACGCAAACAATTCTTCTGTTCCATCCTTTTCTGGCGGCTTCGAGCGTGGCTCGGATTTCGGTTGGATGGTGGGCGTAATCGTCTATTACCAAAACGCCGTCTTTTTCGCCTTTGATTTCGAATCGCCTGAAAACGCCGGAGAATTCGGCGACGGCTTCTTTAATTACTTCGAATTCTACTCCCAATTCAAGGCACACGGCTGTTGCCGCCAAAGCGTTGGTTATGTTATGTTTTCCGGGGATGTTCACCGTGAGCTTTCCAATCTTTTCGCCGCGCGACAAAACGACGCATTCGGACGATTTGCCTTCAAATTTCAAGTCTTCGGCGTAAACGTCGCAGTTCCTCGAAAAGCCGTATGTAACGGTTTTCTTTTTGATGTTGGGGAGAACGTCTTTGACGCCTTCGTCGTCCAAACAGACGGCTGTGAATCCGTAAAACGGCGTTTTATTCGCGAATTCGGAAAAAGCGTTTGTTAGGTCCTCGTAATCTTTATAAATATCCATATGCTCTTCTTCTACGTTGTTTATTATGGCGACTGTCGGCAGCAGTTTAAGAAACGACCTGTCGAACTCGTCGGCTTCCAATACCGTCCACTCGCCTTTGCCGAGACGCGCGTTCGAGCCGCCCAAGCTTCTTAATCGCCCGCCTACTATTACCGTAGGATCCCAGCCGGCTTTCATTAGTATCAATCCGCACATAGAAGTCGCCGTCGTTTTGCCGTGCGAACCGGATACGGCGATGCTGTAATTTAATCTTGAAACTTCCGCGAGCATTTCCGCGCGCCTGAGAACCGGCAATCCTTTTTTTTCCGCTTCGATAGTTTCGGGATTATCTTTTGGTTTGACGGCGCTGGAGTAAACAACCGCCTCGGCGTCTTTTATATTTTTCGCGTCGTGTCCGAAATAGATTTTAGCGCCCAACTCGGATAATCTGTCAGTGTTCTCCGATTGATTCAAATCCGAGCCGGATATTTGGAATCCCTGACTTATCAATATCTCGGCGATACCGCTCATCCCTATGCCGCCTATTCCAACGAAGTGTATTTTCTTTATGGCAGAAAACATTCCCGCACCTTTATTAGTGAAAAATTCTAATATATAAAATAAATTGGATACGAGGCGAGCGAATTTCGTTATCAAATAAATTGTATATATTTACAACTCGTAGTATTGCGGTCTTCTGTCGGTGAAGATGTCGTTGAATTCGTTGAAAGATTTGTTTCTGGTTCTTTCCGGTTCTATTTCCGCCGATATTACGCTTTCGTCTTCGACGCTGGCTACGGCGAGTCTTTCGCCGTTGTATCCGTAAATCGCCGATTCGCCGTTGAAGAATAGCTCGTTATTTTCGCGGAGCTCTTTGCCGATTCTGTTGGCGACCGCCAAGTAAACTTTGTTCTCTATCGCTCTGGCGGGCATAACCTTTCCCCAAACGGGAGTTACCAAATTAGACGGACAAACTATTATGTCGGCGCCGCGCAAAGCTAAGGTTCGGGCGGCTTCGGGGAAACGCCAATCGTAGCATATCATCGTTCCGATTTTTACGTCGCGTTGCTTGTCCTCTATAACAAAGAAGCCCGTGTCGCCTTCGTCAAAGCAGTATCTTTCTTTGTAAAACAAGTGCGTTTTTCTGTGGACGCGGCTTAACGACTCGTCGGGAAATAGAATAGCGGCGGAGTTATATACTTTCTCGCCGTCTTTTTCCGGAAAGCCGATTACTATAATCTTGTCCAAATTTGAAGCTAATTCCTGATATTTGGCGATTACTTCACCGTCGAAAGGCTCGGCGATGTCTTTCGTTTCTTCTTTCGATAGAAAATAGTATCCGCTAAGAGCCAATTCAGGAAAAATAAGGATATCGCAATCGACTTTTTCGGCGTAATCAAGCGTTAAGTCGATGTTTTTCTCTTTTTCGTTAAGCTCCGGCTTAAATTGGACGATTGATATTTTCATAGCTTAAGTTTTAATATTATTTTTAATTCAATAGTTAACGCAAAATAAGAAAAATGGCGGCAAGACAATAAATATGAATATACGTTAATATATTAAGAGAAAATAATTAATTCTTTGTTTTGTCGTTTACCAAAAATTTGCTTTCTTTGAAAGTTGTATGTGTGAAATTTTTTACACACATTGCAAATAGAACGAATATGTTAAATGATAAAGAAGGCTTAATGCTCATAATTTACAAGGTTTTAAGCTGTTTAAGGCGAATGCTTGGCGATTACCGCTCGGCTATAATAATACCGCTGGTAGCGGCTTTTTTATGCGTGAACGTCGAGACGGTCGAGGCTAAAAAGAAGTCTAATACGGTGTCGTTGACCCAAAAGACAAAGTCTAAGCCGAAAAAACGTAAATCAACTAGCAGAAGACGCTATCGCCGAAAATACTATCCCGATAAGACCAGAGCGAGAGCTATTAAGATGATTAGAACTCATTCGGTAGCCGTATGCGACTTGCTTGGCTGGCAACCTATAGTTCAAAACGGCGAGGAATTAGATTATGAAAACGAAAGCGAAATCTGGGACGAAGAGGACGTTAAGGAATTTGATTCTAAAGGCGGACTAAGCGGCGAAGAGACGGATATTGATTACGAATCGCTCGACATTAATACATTCAGGAAGCTTTGGCTTTCTTACGTTGACGACGGCGCGCCTAGACAATATACCGCCGGCGGAATAGACAAAAGACGATTAATGAAAGTCATCGTCAATTGGCTGGGGACGCCTTATAAGTTTGGCGGCTCTACCAGAAAAGCTATTGATTGCTCGGCTTTCATCAAAAGCGTATTTTATCAGTGTAGCGACATTGTTTTGCCGAGAACCGCTCGCACCCAGTATAAAATCGGCGTCGAGATACCTAAGGAAGACTTGAAATTTGGCGACTTAATATTCTTCCACACTTACACTTATCGATACGCTTCGCACGTAGGTATATATCTCGGAGACGGGCTTTTCGCCCACGCAAGTTCGCGTTACGGAGTAACGGTTTCTTCTCTTAACTCTCGCTATTACACTTCCCACTATATTGGCGCGAGAAGATTATTTTTGGATGATTACGCAAATACGAGAGTTTCCAGATAGACTATAGCGATAACAATTGTAATAATAATAATTTTAATAAGGGCTGAAATTTTTCAGCCCTTTTTTAGTTATTACGTCGTTTCTCAAAACTAATTCCCCAGAGGTATCTCCAAAACTAATTCCCCAGAGGTATCTCCAAAACTAATTCCCCAGAGGTATCTCCAAAACTAATTCCCCAGAGGTGTCTTCAAAACTAATTCCCCAGAGGTGTCTTCAA
>CAZDXB010000038.1:12424-22998 GCA_964509335.1 uncultured Hyphomicrobiales bacterium
CAAAACTAATTCCCCAGAGGTGTCTTCAAAACTAATTCCCCAGAGGTGTCTTCAAAACTAATTCCCCAGAGGTGTCTTCAAAACTAATTCCCAAGTTGCACTTGGGAATTCACGTTTAGTAATCTGATATACGTTTCCGTCCGAAATCGGAGTTTCGGACGGAGGAATGAGTTGGGTGTTCCGTCCGAAATTAGAATTTCGGACGGAGAGAGAACTCGCCGTGAATAGTTTTTACTTCCGACTGTCCAAATAATATATCGGGTTTTTCGAGAAATCTCTTATCGGATAAGCGAATCTCAAGCCTAATTTGTCCGCCGCTTTTAGTATTTCTATTATGACGTCGTGTCGGGACTCTAGCTCTTGAGTCCAATCGGGAACGTCGAAGAATATATAGAATAAAATCTCGATAGCTGTTTGGCCAAAGTTGTTGGCGTGAATTTGATAGAAGTCTTTTCTGGTTTTCGGGTGATTGTCCGTTATCGCTTTCAGTTCTTCTACGAATTTTTCGACTTTTTCGGGCGGGGAATCGTATGTCAATCCGATAAGCGCGCTGTATCTTCTGAAATTTCTGCGTCCCATATTGTCTATTAAAGCGTCGGCTAGCTTTCCGTTTGGAATAGAAATTACCGAATCGTAAAACGTTCTAATTCGCGTTGAACGCACGCCGACTTCTATTACCGTTCCTTCGCCGCCGTCGAAAACTATCCAATCGCCTACGTTAAACGGTTGGTCGGTAAAAATGGTTATAGAGCCGAAAAGGTTTTTCACAGTCTCTTGCGCCGCCAAAGCGAAAGCCAAACCTCCTATTGAAACGCCGGCTAAAAGCGGAGTTATGCTGACGTCGAAAGTTTGCAGTATATATATAAAACCGAATATTACGACTATAATTTTGAGCATTTTCCTTACAAGCGGCGTTAAATTGTCGTCTATAGTAGTTTCAGTTTTTGAAGCCAATTTCGCGAGAACTTCCGCTAGTAAATCGACGAATTTATAAGCTATTACAGTAGCGAAAGCCGGTATGAAAGCGGTTAATATTTTGTCTAATGTCGCGTCAAATTGCGCGGGTAGCCTTAATATTGGAAGAAAAGATATAGCGATTAAAAATACGAAAATTAAACTAATCGGTTTGGTTACAGGTTTTATATACTCGGCGGCGATTTCTTTGAATCGAGTTTTATGGATTATTTTAACCGCCGCGTAACCTAAAATACCCGAAAATAATTTATAAACGCCGTAGCCGATTATAACGTAAATCAGCATTAGAATATACTGCCAAACGTAAATTCCGAACAGTTCGTCTTTAAAGAAGCGCGGAGATTTCTTAATAATTTTACTCAGTTCAAAAGGGTAAACCGACTGATAGATGTCGGGAATCATTTTAACGGTAGTTTCCGAGTATTTCCATTCGTCTCCGTATTTCTTTAAGTAAATCTCGGGAATCGATTTCAATAAGATATACCTTTGTTTTCCCGAAGCGGAATCGATATAATTTGGCTCGTCGGGTATTCCGTCTATATTTACCGATAGCCTCATTCCATCGAAGATTTCTTTTAGCTTTTCGGCTAATTCTTGATTTTCCGGAGCGGTTGGATTATCAACTTCAAACGATTTCGCGGCTAATTTAGGACGGTAATTGTCGTCTTTCAAGTATCTTAAATGAGTTTCGACTGCGTTTTGCGGCGTCGATAGATTAACGCTGTCTTTTGATAACGTCCGATTTGAGAGCAAGCAGATAAAAATAGCGAATACAATCGATAACTTTTTTAAGGCAATCTGTTTCATAGCGTCCGAATATTTTAAAATTGAACTTATTTGAATCCTTTTAATATACAAAATTAAGTCTGAATAACCGCGAAATTTCCTTTCCCGAGGAACATTTAATTGGGAGAAACGCTTCGCTTTGGGCATAGGGCTGAAGCCCTATGCTTCCGTTCATATTAGCGCCATTAATTAATATACTTTTTTTACGCGTTATCGACGCTTGGTTAAGATTTTTTATGAATAATGCGGATTAATTATTAAATTGTCAATTGATTAAAGATAATTATTGATAAGATTAAACGGGATAAAGATGGCTCTTGAAAAAGAAACTATTCTTAAAGCGGCGAAGCAAGTTTGCGAAGATTTGGAGACATACGAACACAGGGGGCAACTGTCGCTTATCGTTCCCAAAGATAAATTGTTGGCTACGGCGAAGGAGTTGCGAGACAATCCGAAAACGAAATTCGATATGCTGCTGGACATAACCGCTATCGATTGGCTGGAAAAGAACCGAAAAGAGAGATTCGAAGTAGTTTATTTCTTGTATTCCAACGAATACAAGTCCAGAGTCAGACTTAAGACGCCCGTTTCCGAGCAATCGCCCGTCTGCCCGAGCTTAATTGAAGTATGGGAAAGCGCCAATTGGTACGAGCGTGAAACTTGGGATATGTACGGAATCAAATTTGAGAACAATCCGCATTTAAGAAGATTTTATATGCCGGAGGATTTTCGAGACCCTGAAACGAAAGAGCCGCTTCATCCCTTACGAAAAGATTTCCCGTTGATGGGCATACCGGACTCTTTGCCTCTGCCACCGTATCCCGAAAGAGACGGAGATTTGGAGGAATAGAGACCGTTTTAGTTCAGTTAAGGAAGCGATTCAACTGATTCCGCCCGCGCCCGCGAATTTAACAATTATCTAATTCCCAAATTCCAATTTGGGGATTAGGCTTACGGCTCATATCGCTAATCTAAGCTATCGAAGATATTAACGTAGCTTTGATAACGTTCGGGGTCGATTTTTTCTTCCTCGACGGCTTTTTTCACGGCGCAGTCCGGTTCGTGAGTGTGGGTGCACAGACTGAATCGGCAATCTTCTCTGTAATCGTCGAAATCGTGGAAATAAAGCGATAATTCGTTTTTGTCTAAGCCCCAAATGGCGAATTCTCTAAGTCCGGGGGTGTCTATTAACGCGCCTGAATAAGGAGTTCTGAACATTTGCACGTGGGTTGTGGCGTGTTTCCCTTTGCCGGTTTTTTCGCTGATTTCTTTCACTTTTTGGAACTCGCCGCCAAGAACATTATTTAAAAACGTAGATTTTCCTACTCCCGACGGTCCAACCATTACAGCGTCGTCGCTCCCGACGGCGACTAAAACTTCTTTAGTTCCAATATTTTTTAGCGCGCTAAGAAAATAAACGGATACGCCTAAATTTTCGTAAATGCTGAAATCCTTTCTGATTTCCTCTGTGTCAGCTAAATCTATTTTGTTAACGCAAACTATTGGTTTAATTAGATTTAATTCTGCCGCTACGAGAAGCCTGTCTATAAACCTTCTATTATACTTCGGTTTCTTAGTCGAAACAAAAATCAACAAAAAATCGACGTTCGCCGCCGTAACGTTTTCTATGTTCGAGTTTATATCCTTTCTGGCGAAGGATTTCTTTCTCTCTTCGATTTTTACGATTTTCCCTAAATCTTTTTTGTTTTTATTTCGGATAAATTTAACGTAATCGCCGACCGAAGCTAAGCTCTGACTTTCGTTTTGGCTTACGACCGCGCCGCCAAGCACGCATTCGACGGCGTTTTCTTTGTCGGAATCGCCTCTAACGACGTAATATCTTCCAATCGACATTATTATCCTGCCGGACTCGGCGTTTTCGGCAATAGAGCCTTCTTTTTTGACCAAAACTCTTTTGTTAGTTCTCCGCCTTTTGTAAGAATATTGATTCTTGTCGTTATATTTATCGACTTTTTTCGCCATAAAATTATAAAATTAGAAAACAACCAATTATTAGGGTAAACAATACGATAAATTACTATATGTTAACGAAAAAATCAAAAAAATGTTAATAAAAGAAGCGAAGTGTGAAAAAAATTACACACTATCTTTTGATAATGAGATAATTTTATTTATATTCGAAGTAATTAAATAAATAATGTAGGTTTTAATTGAGTTGAATTATAGGTGGACTTTTAAGTCGAAGCCAGATGACAGTATCATTAAACAAATAGCAAGTTCGCTTAAGATACCCAAGAGTTTGGCGAGAGTTTTAATCGCTCGAGGAGTTAAAGATGAACGCGAAGCAAAAAAATACTTTCGACCGTCGTTGGAAGATTTGCACGACCCATTCCTGCTGGACGGAATGGATATCGCGGTTGAAAGAATTCTAAAAGCGATTAAGAACAAAGAAATTATTTGGGTACACGGCGATTACGACGTTGATGGTACTGCCAGCGCGGCTATGCTCCTCCAATTTATAAGAGAAATTGGAGGAAAAGGGGAGTATTATATCCCAGACCGTTTTACCGAAGGATACGGCTTTTCCGTTTCTAGCGCTAGGCAAGCCAAGAACATTGGAACTTCGTTAATAATTACGGTCGATGTTGGTATAACATCCTACGAAGCTTTTAAATATACAAGAGAAATTGGGTTGGACGCTATTATATGCGACCACCACGAACCGGGGGACCAAATCCCCGACGTAATGACAATTTTAGACCCGTTAAAACCGGGCGACCCTTATCCATTCAAAAGTTTGGCGGCTTGCGGAGTTACTTTCAAATTAATACAGGCTATAGCCCAAAAAATGAATATACCGGATAGAGTGTATTCGTATTTGGACTATGTAGCTATTGCCTCCGCCGCCGATATGGTGCCTTTAATTGGCGAAAACCGAACTCTCGTATATTACGGTTTAAAACAACTTAACTCCGAGCCGAGACCAGGCATTAAAGGATTGATAGATTGCGTTAACTTAAGGCTTGGCAATATTAACGCCTCGAATATTGTATATTCGCTCGCTCCGTTGATTAACGCCGCCGGCAGATTAGGTTCGGCGAGTAGGTCAGTGGAAATGATGATACAAGACGACCCGACCTGCGCGTTCCAGATAGCCCAACAGTTGGAGCAGGAAAACCGCAGAAGGCGAGCATTCGACGAAAAAACTTTCGAGGAAGCCATTCCGATAGCGGACGAATTATTAAGAAACGGCAAAAGAAAATCTCTGGTTTTACATTCGCCGCATTGGCACGCCGGCGTTATCGGCATAGTAGCTTCTCGATTGGTGGACAGATACAATCTACCGACCGTTTTGCTTACTTCTATAGACAACGTCGCCAAAGGTTCGGCGAGAAGCATTACAAACTTCGATATTCACGACGCCCTAAAAGTTTGCTCCTCTTATTTAATCGAATACGGAGGGCATAAACACGCGGCGGGTCTTTCTATGGAAGAAAAAGACGTGCCTGATTTCAGAGAGGACTTCGACAAAATCGCTCAAAACAAAATCGACGACGAGATGCTTCAACATGAAATAGTAGTAGATTCGGAATTAAAACTTTTCGAACTCTCGCCGAAATTTTTAAAAACGCTCTCTAAATTCGCCCCTTACGGATTTGAAAACAACAAACCGATATTTTATTCCAGAGGAGTCCAAACAACGTCGGGCGCGAGAGTAGTAGGGAAAAGACATCTTAAGTTTAGAGCGTATCAATCTTTCGAAATTGACGCTATCGGTTATAATTTAGGACACAAAATAAGATTATGCTCAAACGGCAAACCGTTTTCGATTATTTATACTATAGAAGAAAATACCTACAACGGGAACTCTACGCCGCAACTTCGTATTAAGGATATCAGACCCGACGAAAACATCGATGAATAAAGAAATAACGAGCCAATATTATTATACCGAAACTCAGCAAATTGTAAATTCCAAAGAGTCGTCGATAAATAAGTTCGTTAGGCTCTATTCGCTATTCAAAGAAGCGCTTAAAGAATTAACGGAAGACCTGCCTCAATTTTTCCCGACTATTTACTCTCGTTTAGCCTATTTCATAAACGAGAACGACTTACCCGAGGACCTTGAATTAAGCCTAAAAAAATTCAAGTTGGACGCTTCGAAGGTTAAAAACAAGAACAGCTTTGTTTCCCGAAGAGCGTTGCTTAACGGCGTAAACGCGACAGTCAAAACGCTCAGTTTTTTCACCCAAGAAGAACCGCCCGCCGATTTGCTCGGAATATGCGAAAAAGCCGAAAAAATTACCAGAACCGCGACTAAAATCGCCGAGAAAGAAAAAATAGACTTAATCGGAGCGGTAGTTTTGGGCAAAGGGGTAAACAAAAAAAAGCGAAAAATACTAATTTGCGAAACGGAAAAGAACGACGAAGTAAAAATTGTTTTATCCCGCAAATTTGATTACGTGTTTGATATAGTATGGAAAGGCGCGGTAATAAACGCGCTAAACGCGCGGGTAATAGACGATTCGAAAAAAATCCTTAAAACCGTCTCCGAATCTTATGTTATACTTCAACCGGATTATTTAATCGACGCGACGGAACTTGCGGAGTGCTTCATTTCGCGAGGCTTCAACGCTCATATTTATTTTCTTAAAAGATTCGGTCGCTTGAAGGTTTCGGACAAACTACTCGCGGGAAATCTTATAAATTCTCTTTTTGATTCGCTAATATTGAATTTCGAAGCGGATTACAACGAATCTCTGAATAAAGCGCTCAAAGAAACCCATCTGCAAGCGTTCGCTCTCGCGAGCGAAAATCCCCAAGCGATAAAAGAAGCGAAACGTAGAGCCGAAGAATGCTTTCCTAACCTAAAAAAAGCTATACAAAATCTCGAAGGAGATATTTATAACGTCGAACCGTCATTTATTTCTCCGAAATTCGGCTTACAAGGGCGTTTGGATTTAATGATTGAGTTTTCCGAGGACGAACGCCAAAAGAACGTAGTCGAACTGAAATCCGGCTCGCAACCGTCTAAGTTCAGCGCTGTCAAGGACGAAAACGGCGCCGTTCATTCAATAGGGCTTTGGAATAATCATTTGGCTCAGGTCGCTTGCTATAATATTCTGCTGGATTCGGCTTACGAGGAAAGAAAAGGAAGCTCCGCTATATTATACGCCGCGTCCGAAGTAGAGCCTTATCGGGACGCGCCGAACTTGGCAAACGTAAAGCAAAGAGTTTTGAAGGCGAGAAACATAATCATATCGCTGGAAAACGACCTTCTGAACGGCAATTATTCTATTTTTGAATATTTAACTCCGGAAAAATTCGGTCCGGCTCCGCCGTATATGAAAAAACAATTGGAGGATTTCGACACGGCGTATCATTCAGCCGACTTTTTAGAGAAAGAATACTTTCAAAAATTCTTTAGATTCATTTTGGGGGAGATTTATTGCGCTAAACTTGGTTCTAAATCGAGAAAAGGATTTGGATTTTCTTCGCTTTGGCTCGAAGCGCCAATAGAAAAAAAAGACGCTTTGAAAATGCTTACCGAATTGACGATTTCTAAAGAGAAAAGCGATTTTGATAAATTGCGCCTCGAATTAATGTCTCAAAACGAAAAGTTGAGTCTTACCTCGCTGAGAAAAGGCGACTTAGCGATACTATATTCGATTTCAAAGGACGGCGATTCGGATTTGCTTCGCAATCAGATTTTCAAATGCGCTATTAAAGAAATAGACGAAAACTCCGTAAGGATAAGCCTGAGGAACAAACAAATCCCGCGCGATTTCTTCGAAAAACACGAAACTTGGAATATAGAGCCGGACTACTTAGACGCCGGCGACAAAAAAATCTTTAGCTCGCTTTTCGAAGTTCTATCGGCGGATAATGAAAAGCGCCAAATACTTTTTGGTTTAAAAAAACCTCGTTTTAAACTAAGCGATAATGTCTTGGCGACAAATATAAACGACAACCAAAAAGAAATAGTCGAAAACGCTTTGGCGGCTGAAGATTATTATCTAATACAGGGACCGCCCGGCACCGGCAAGACCTCGCGCGTTTTGAAAGCTATCGTCGAGAATTTATATTTAAGTTCCGAAGGCGATATTATAGTTCTCGCCTATACTAATAGAGCTGTGGACGAAATTTGCTCGGTTTTAAAAGACGCTTCCGTTGAAATCGACTTTCTGAGAACGGGCGCTAAAGAGGTTTCAGAGCACAAAGACGTATTGATATCCGAGTTGATAGAAAATCTCTCGATGAACGAGGTTTACGAACGAATAAAAAACGTTCGCGTAATTGTTTCTACTGTAACGTCAGTTCTAACAAATTCCGAAATCAGACAAATAAAGAATTTCGAGATCGCGATAATCGACGAAGCCTCCCAAATTTTAGAGCCGCAGATAATCGGATTGTTGTCCGAAGTAAAGAAATTCGTTATGATAGGCGACGAAAAGCAATTGCCGGCGATAGTAAGCCAAGAAGAAAAGAATTTGGAAGTCGGAGGAAAACTAAACGAAAAGCTAAGTTTCCTCAAATTGAACGACCCAATATTCCTGCGATTAATCCGGCAAGCTTCAAAAAACGGATGGAGCGAAGCTTACGGAATGCTAACTCTCCAAGCGAGAATGCACGTCGATATACAAAATCTCGCGAACGAAATTTTCTACGACGGCAAGCTCGCTCCGTTCCAAAATAATGATTGGCAAGTTCGGGATGACGATTTCTTCGACGCGACTTTCGCGGATAATCTTGAAAAGGATTTGTCCCGCTCGAGAACTATATTTATAGAATCCCAATCCTCTTTTGAAAACAAGAGAAGCTCTAAAGAAGCTAAGCTAGTCGCAAAAATCGTCGAATTAATTAAAACCAAAAAAGGCGGCAAATTCGACGAAAAATCTGTCGGCGTTATAACTCCTTTTAGAGCGCAATGCGCGGAAATCAAAAGAGCTCTGGACTCCGGCATACGAAAACTCGTTACGGTCGATACCGTCGAGAGATTTCAGGGCAGCGAACGGGAAACTATCATAATTTCATTCGCCCTAAGCTACTCATTTCAACTCCCTTTAATACAATCCCTTACCGAAAGCGACGGCGGACCGGTGGACAGAAAATTAAACGTAGCTCTAACGCGAGCGAAAAAGCGCTTGATTTTAGTAGGCAATCCTATTATATTATACGAGTCTAATATATATAAGAGGTTGATTGATTCGATAAGGGCTAATAACGGTTATGTTTCAAGTATCGAACTTTAACCGAATAAATAAATTTTGCTATTTTTGTAAAAAACTAACTAATTGTTAATAAATAACTGGAGGCGAAAATGTCCGGTCATAGTAAATGGGCGAATATAAAGCATAAGAAAGCGGCGCAGGACGCCAAAAAAGGAAAAATATTCACCCGCCTCGGCAAAGAAATAACTATTGCCGCGAGAGAAAAAGGCGGGGATATGGAAATGAATCCAAGGCTTAGATTAGCGGTGCAAAACGCAAAAGCCGCCAATATGCCCTCGGATAATATCAAAAGAGCAATTCAAAGAGGAACGGGCGAACTGGAAGGCATAAACTACGAGGAGCATATCTTTGAAGGATACGCGCCTATGGGCGTCGCGATTATTCTCGACACCGTTACCGACAACAAAAATCGAACTTACTCGGAAATAAAATCTCAATTTTCGAAACAAGGCGGCAATCTCGGCGAAACAAATTCGGTCGCTTGGAACTTCGATAGAAAAGGCGTTATATCGATTAAGACCAACAATATGAGCGAAGAAGAAATATTAGAGCTTGTGTTGGAAGCCGGCGCCGAAGATATGGAATACGACGACGAAACCAGCAGGGTTATTTGCGCTAAAGACGACTTCGGCGACGTAAACAAATTCTTTAACGACAAAAACATAGAAATCGAAGAAAGCAAATTGGAATATATACCGAAAAATACGGTAAAAATCGACAATCCCGAAGACGCTCGAAAAGTATTGAAATTTATCGACCATTTCGAAGACCACGAAGACGTCCAAAACGTTTACTCAAACTTCGAGATGAGCGAAAAAATTATGGAAGAAGCGGCGCAAGAATAATACTTTAGCAAACGCTTTTCCGTCCGGAACTCCGGTTTTTGACGGAGCTTAGAAATAAGAGCAAAGCGGATTTTTAAAATTTTCCTTGTCAAATCGGAGTTTGGCAAGGAGGAGAAACGGAGCTAATGCGAATAATAGGAATAGACCCGGGCTCGGTCGTTTGTGGTTACGGCGTTATAGACAAAAAAGGCAACGCTTTTAGCGTCGTCGAACTCGGCGTAGTGAACGCTAAGAAAAAAAGCGCTGAGCTTCACCAAAGAATCAAGGAGATATATCTGCGATTAAGCGAAGTGATAAAACGCACTCAGCCCGAGGAAGCAGTTTTAGAAACGACGTTTTACTCGAAGAACGCTCAGTCGCTAATGAAACTGTCGCACGCTAGAGCCGCCGCCGCTCTCGCCGCGTCGATAAGCGACCTGCCGATTTTCGAATACAGCCCCCGCGAAGTCAAGAAATCCGTAACGGGCAAGGGCGACGCCTCGAAAGAGCAAGTGATGTATATGATAAAAAATCTGCTTGCCTTAAAAGAAAATCCCGACTTTCACGACACTTCCGACGCCTTGGCGGTAGCAGTCTGCAGAGCCTTGCGGCGAGACGCTCCCACAGGCTCTTCCTCCTCTTGGAAGGAGTTCATAAAGAATAATCCGGATAGGATTGTTAAGGGGTGAGAAGACTTTAACCAGATGGATTCCACCTCCCAAGTGGAGCGCTTTTCTAATTCCCAAATTCCAGTTGTGGAATTAGGCTGTAAAATGCCTTACAAAATCGGAGTTTT
>CAZDXB010000039.1:0-22527 GCA_964509335.1 uncultured Hyphomicrobiales bacterium
CATGCAGTTCGGCGCATTCTGAGTGGGCAGTAAAAACATAGTTATTAGACAGTCCCTTTACCTTGAGGTGAAGCAAAATTCTACTTTTGAGACAGTCCTTAAGTAAAAGGCTAGGTAAAATACAATGTTGTTTTTAATAATCCAAACCATTTTCCCAGATTCGGCAAAATGGTCTTGTTTTAAATTTCGTGCCCGGAACAGGAGTTGAACCTGCACGTCCTTTCGGACACTACATCCTGAATGTAGCGCGTCTACCGATTCCGCCATCCGGGCTTGACGCAAAACTAATGATTCGCGGCGTCATATAAAAGTAAATTTAGGGTTTCGGCGGTTCTTCTTTGCGTTGAGCTTCCTCGAAAGGACCGTCGTCCACTTCGAATTCGGTCTCTTCCTTGAACGCCTGCGGATTGAATATATCCATATGCCGCTTGTCGAGCAGTTCGCTTTCGGGAAACTGCCAGAAGAACGAGTATTTTTCCAAGAGCGGTTTAAGGCGCACCCCGTAATCGCTTAGCGAATGATAGAAAAGAAGCAATAGCTCGTAATTTGAAAGTTGCGAGCGTATTAAGTTTATGTAGAACTTTTTGTTGTGTAGCTTGCTCTTGTGAACGAAGGTGAGCAAATTGAAAAGGTTGCGGAAATAATGCCCCAAATCTTCCTGAAACTTTTGAAACAGATGTCTGTATGATTCTTTCAACACGTCTTCCAGTCCTTCCTTGTCGGAAGCCGCCACGCCCGTTAAATCGAAATTATCTCTTACAATTTTGCCGAAGCGTTCATAGTAGAAATGGAAGCAGTATCTGCCTTTGGCTGTTTTGTCTCCGTTGTGAGAGTATTTGCGAAACTCGGCGGAACTGAGGCTGATTGAGGAGACGATTTCGTTGTGCAAAGAAAGAAGCTGGAAGAAAGTCGTCTCCAATTTTCTCGTGAGCAAGACTTGATTTTGTATTATATACTGCCGCGTTTGCTCCATTATCTCGGAGCGCTGGTATTTTAGCTCCGCTCGCTGCAGCTCCAATTCGTCTCTTTGAAATCGCAAAGCCTCGTAGAAAAGAATAACTCCGGCGAGCGCCCAAAACGAGCCGACTACTCCGCCGATATACTCGCCTATGCTCCCGAATAGTTCGAAGGATTTTTCCGTGATTCCGAAAATATGATTAGAAAGTTCTATATATAAAAAAGCCGTTACGGCAAGAATAACGATGCCGCCCCAAATTAACACCATCGCCGCTTTCTCGAAAGAGATTATTTTAATCGGCTTTGTCTTCCCTTTCGAAGCGTCTTTACCTTGCTTTTTTTCTTCGCTTTTCATAAATAAATTTTATTAAAAGTTTTAAAAAGAACAATATAAAATATAAATTGCTTAAAATCAATTAAATTATTGAAATAAAGTTTGATTAGAATATGAAATTATCTTAACAAAACGCGGAGGTCTTTATGAAGATTGGTTTTATCGGACTGGGAATAATGGGTAGCCGGATGGCTGGCAATTTAGTAAAGAAGGGCTATAATCTTACGGTTCACAACAGAACCAGAGAGAAAGAGGAAAAGTTAGCCGAGCGAGGCGCAGAGCGGGGCGAAAGTATGAGTAAAACCGCCGAAAGCTCGTATATCTTGATTACTACGCTTTCGACGCCAGACGTAGTCGAGGAGGCGGCTCTCGGCGAGGACGGCTTTTTGGATTCGATGAACGACAATTCCATTTGGATGGATTGTAGCACGGTGAATCCGAGTTTCACTCGTAGAATGGCGGAAGAGGCGAAGAAACGCAACGTCCGATTCATCGACGCGCCCGTCGCCGGTTCGCTTAAGCCGGCGGAAAGCGGCGAGCTATTGTTTTTAGTCGGCGGCGAAGATAAGGACGTCGAGGAATGCAAACCGCTATTCGACGTTATGGGCAGAAGCTATATTTTCGCCGGAGAGAATGGTATGGGCTCTTCTCTAAAAATGATTGTCAATATGCTGATGGGGCAGGCGATGCACGCTTTTTGCGAGGCGCTTAGCTTGGGCAAATCGCTCGGCTTTTCGGAAACGGCTTTGCTTGAGATTCTGCCCGATTTACCCGTAGTTCCGACGGTTCTCAAAGGCAAAAAGCGGAAGTTCGCCGAGAAAGATTTTTCGCCGGAATTTCCCCTGAAGTGGATGCAAAAGGACTTGCATCTGGCTTCGCTAAGCGCTTACGAGAACGGAATATCGATGCCCTCGGCGAATTTAGTAAAGGAAGCGTTTATGTCGGCGGTTCAGCGCGGTATGGGCGACGAGGATTTTTCGGCGTTGTATAAGTTCGTGAAGGGGGAGGAGTAATTTACTATAAATATCTTTCGTCTTGAAAAAAAATAACGCGAAGAATTGTAGGGGCAGACCTATGTGTCTGCCCTAATCTAGCGTGATTTGATAATACAGAGGCAGTTTTAAAACTCAATTGTTTCAATGTTATAGTCATATCTAATAGCGAGACTAAAAATATAATCGTTTTCTCTGGATTCCCAGTCAAGCTGAGAATGACTACTATGGCGTCATTACCGCGGAAGCGGAAATCCAGTAATGGAGATTTTTTGACGCGTCAGATATTAGAAAACGACTATTGACTTTACTTTATAGACAGCCTCTAAACCCGGAGGTTGACCGTACGTCAGATGTGCCACACCTCTGAGGTGTGAAATCTGGTAGAAGAGCCTTTCCCCCTTGTGTTTTTTAACTGAGCTTATTTTAGTATTTTTGCAGAGATGTGGAATAAAAGTTGGAAGATGTAATTATGTCGGTAAGGGTAAGATTTGCGCCTTCGCCGACCGGCTATCTTCACGTAGGCGGTCTGAGGACGGCGCTGTATAATTATTTATTCGCTAAAAAGAACGACGGCGAGCTGATTTTGAGAATCGAGGATACGGACAGGACGCGATTTGTAGAAAACGCCGCCGAAAATCTTATAGAATCGCTCAACTGGGCGGGCGTTACCTTCGACGAAGGACCAGTTCAGGGCGGCGACTATGGTCCCTACTATCAGTCCGAAAGAATCGATATATATAAGAAATACGCCGATATTTTGATTGAAAAAGGCAAAGCGTATTACGCCTTCGATAAGCCGGAAGAGTTGGACGAAATGCGTCAGCGGCTCCAAAAGGAAAAGAAAGACCCGAAATACGACCGCGATAATATGCGCAATCAATTGACTTTAGGCGAGGAAGAAACGGAAAAACTATTGGAGAGCGGCGAGCCTTACGTCGTCCGATTGAAGGTTCCCGACGGCGGCGTGGTTGAGTTTGAGGACGTCGTTCGCGGCAAGATAAAAGTTCCTTGCAAAGACATAGACGACCAGATATTGAGGAAATCGGACGGCTTCCCGACTTATCATTTGGCGAACGTCGTTGACGATAGATTGATGGGAATAACGCAGGTAATCAGGGGCGAGGAGTGGCTGCCATCGACGCCGAAGCATATATTATTATATCGTGCGTTCGAGTGGGAGTCGCCGAAATTCGCGCATCTGCCGCTGCTGCTGAACAAAGACAAATCAAAGCTGAGCAAGCGGCAAGGCTCGGTCGCCGTCGAGGACTTCCGCAAGCAAGGATATTTGAAGGAAGCGTTCGTTAATTTTATCGCTCTGCTGGGCTGGAATCCGAGCGGCGACAGGGAATTATACACGCTGGACGAGTTGATTGACAATTTCGATTTGAGCAAAGTGAATAAGGGCGGCGCCGTTTTCGACGACAAAAAGCTGAATTGGATGAACGCAAATTATTTAAGGCAAAAGCCCAAGGGCGAATTGATAAAAGGTTTGAAAGCGGAGTTGGAAAAGAAAGGCGTCGAGGCGAAAGACGAAAATTATCTCGAAAGAATAATCGATTTGTTTATCGAGAGAGTAACTTTTTTGAGAGAAATTCCCGAATACGCCGATTATATGTTCGCCGAGCCGAAAGAGTTTGACGAGAAATTTATGAAAAAACAGTGGAAAGAAAACTCGGAAGAGCTACTGAAGGAATTTACGGCGCTTTTGGAAAAACGGGAAGATTTCTCGCATGACGCGTTATATCAATCGGCGAAAAAATATTGCGAGGAAAAAGAAATTAAACTGAAAGTATTGGCGCAAACGCTTAGATTAGTTCTCACAAGCAAGAAAGCCGGCGCGGGAATGTTCGAAACAATGGAAGTTCTCGGCAAGGAAGAATGTTTGAAAAGAATCGATAAATTTTTAGAAAAAAAGCAAAAAGGGGAGTTGTAAGTAAATGAGCGGAACGATGAAACGAATGGTTATAATAGGATTCGCGGCGATAGCGCTTTTGTTTTCTTGTTCTTCGACTAAGAAGGACAATAAGACATGCTTGGATAAAAATATGAAAGGTTTGACATTGCGTTGGGGCGGACATAATTATAAAACGCATGCTCTTTCCGGCTACCAAATAGATTCCGAAGCGAGGCTGTATAGATTTGAGAAAACCAAAGGAGATAAGGAGTATAAAACGACAGAGATAGGGAAGGTTAAGCCGAGAAAAATATGTTATTTAGCCGGAAGGGTACAACAGCTTTTCTTAAAATTACAGACATTGACGGCGCCCGGCGACAGTTCGAATTTTATAGAGCTTATTAATCCGGCGACGAATTTCCACCAGCGAGCCGTCTGGAACGTCAAATTCGAAACTTACGGCAGCAAGGAGTTTAGAGCGGTGTTTGACACCTTAACAAGCGATTATATATTAAAGGATAAAGTAGATTGAATGTAAATCATTTGAAACAAAGCGATATGAAAGTATTAATTTCGGACGACAATTTAGAGTTTTGCGAAACGATAGCGGATATTATTGAATCGCTCGGCTACGAGACGGTAAAGATACAAAATCCCGAGGAGACGCTCGAATACGTCGATTTCAACAGGCGGAAAATTGGCGTTATGTTATTGGATATAGAATTCGGACCGGACGCTAAACTCAACGGCTTGGACGTATTGGAGCGATGCCGCCACGATTATCCCGAACTGCCGATAGTGATGGTAACGGGCAAAGGCACTATAGACGCCGCCGTGAAGGCGACCAAGCTCGGAGCGATAAATTTCATCGAAAAAGGAATTTTGAACAAAAATAAAATAAAAGAATCTCTCGAAAGCGCCGCCGAGAGAAGAGGCGCGGAAGGGGAAGAGAAGGAAATAAGGAATTTTCTGGCGAGTCAGGGCATAATCGCAAAAAGTAAAGTGATGCTCGACATTGGCGATTTAATCGTAAGGTTCGGCAGAACGGATTTGAACGTATTGATTACCGGCGAGACGGGAACGGGGAAAAAGTTGGCGGCTAAAGCGATTCATGCAATTAGTCGAAGAGCCAAGCAACCTTTTGTAACGGTGGATATTCCGAACATACCAAGAGATTTATTTCAGAGCGAGCTTTTCGGGCATGTAAAAGGCTCTTTTTCCGGCGCTATAGACACAAAGAAAGGATTATTCCATAAAGCCGACAAAGGGACGCTGTTTTTGGACGAAATAGGCGATTTGTCTTTGCCGCTTCAATCTAATTTATTAATTCCCATAGAAGAGAAAATCATTAGGAAAGTCGGCTCAACCGACGACGAGCCGATAGACGTTCGTTTCCTGACCGCTTCGGACAGGGATTTGGTAGGAGACATGAAAAAATCGAAATTCAGGGAGCAGTTGTATCATCGCTTAAGGGAATGCGAGATACATCTGCCGCCGCTTAAGGATAGGAAGGAAGATATACCGTTAATAGTCGAATATTACGCGAAGAAGCATAACGAGGAGTTCAATCAGGCGAAGTATTTCGCGCCCGCGGCTATTGAATTTATGCAGGAACAGGATTGGTCCGGCAACGTCAGGGAGCTTTCCAGCGTAATTAAAGTAGCGATGCAAACCGCCAGAAACGAGCAAATAGAGATAGCGGACATATACAAAATTATCGTTGACCAGCGGGGAGCCGGCGGCAAAAGCGCCGCAAATATTTCATTGGATAAGACTTTGAAGGAGGACTTAGCGTCGGTCGATAAGAAGAAAATCGAATCCGTATTGGAAAGCTGCAAGGGCAACGTAACTAAATCGGCGGCGCGGCTCGGCGTCAGCAGAGAAACCCTGCACAACAAAATCCGAAAATACGACATAAACGTTCAATTGTTTCGTATGAAAGGGAGGAAGAAGAAGTAGGCTGTATAAGTTACTCGTTCCCACGCTCTGCGTGGGAACGGATAATTCGACGCTCTGCGTGGAGATGATATTGGAACGGAAAGTAGTGGATATTAAGGAAGAGAATCACACGCGGAGCGTCGGAACGAGTAGAAGTAGGATTTTGTTTCCCCTCAAGGTAGAGAGGCTGTCTAATAACTCTGTTTTTACTGCCCTCAGGGTAAACCCTGAGGTTGACGGCTCCTGAAAGGCGCGGCAGTTGCCCTCTTCGTCAACCTTCGGGTTTACCCGAAGGGTTCAGATTTCGAAAAAATTGATTTTTGAGGGGTTTCTAGCAGAACTGTAAAAAATGGTTCATTATTCCTAAAACCTATATAATACAATTTGAAATTTCTTATCGCTAGTCAATTCTGTAGCGTATATTAACGAATCGTCAAAATAGAATGGAACGCTGTGCCCCGGCATGAGAATCGGTTCCGACGTTAATTTCTCCCCGTCCGCGTTCGATATAACTAGATACATTCTTTTCTTAATTTTATCGGACGACATATCAAAAACGCCTTCTGGAATAGAATCGTTGCAATAAGCGATTAAAGAATGTTGATTCTTTTTGTCGTAAAGCAATGAATAAGTGAAAGATATATTATTCCAAATATTATTTACGTCTTCTTTGCTTAAGGAGTCGTTAAAGTCGAAATTAATTTTTCTAAACGGCTCGCCGAGATTGATTTCCTGAACTTTTCTTAATTCAAAGCTCCTATTCCAAAATTTTAACTTATTTGAGTAATTTTGGATTGATAATAAGTTGTTACGTTCGTCTTGAGCGACGTTCTCAACAAACCAATCGGATATTTTATATTTTAAATAAGGGGAGTCGGGACTGTCGAACGCGGCGATTTCATTTCCGCTAATATCGTATGCGTATATTGTCCTATCCGTAGAGTCGAGAATAAAATTTTCCGATTCGTTTTTATTTTCCGGTCGATTGTTATAAAACAGTAGAAAGACGTTGTTGTTCGTCCAAAATTTACCGTGAAGCGAATGTCTATTTCTTGTTCCTCGCTTTTTTATTTTGAATGTTTTAGATTCGCTCAATTTCTTTGATTTCAAATTATAAAATTGATAAAAGCGTTTAGCTCTATAATTCATATGATACAAAAAGAGTACGCTGTCGTCCCAAGCCCAAGAAAAAGGAGAAGGCATAAAACAATTGTAATTCGAGTATTTGCTCTTGTTTATCGTGTCGATTATCAATCCACTGGAGTCGGCGACGTAAATATCGCATTGTCTATTAGCTCTCACAAGAAAGCGGTTTGACTCGTCGTCGTAAAGAACGGAACGATACCAGCCGGATAGTAAGTTTGTTCCGTCTTTATACTTTATGTCTATTCTTTTAATTTCTTTTAGATGGCTTTTATAATTTTTCGGTTTTTTGATATCGACCTTATTTTCTTCAATCAGTTCTTTTATTCTCTTTGTGCCAATACCGCCAATTTTTCCCGCTTCTAGTATTTTGCCCTCGTTGTTTAAAATTATCATTGTCGCTTGGGATTTAATTTTGTAATATGCCTTATAAATATTGTATTCGTCGCCGATAATTTTACAGTTCCAGTCGTATTTTTCCCGTATTTTATTAGCGTTCTTTTGATTGACGGAGTTTAGAAAAACGATGAAATTAATGTTGTCGCTTTTCAAGCGCTTTGTTAAACGCGCTATATTTAATTTATAAATTTTACAAATAGAGAAATCGGCGAAAACGTAAATTCTTAAATGGTAATTGGCGTTTTTGTCGATAACTTCTACAATGTCGCCAATGTTATAATCCGTATAGTAGCGAACGCCGTCATTCTTATCTTTTTGAGCTAAGAGTTCGCTGTTGGCGAAAATCAGAAAAGTCGCTGTTAAAGCGAGAACAAAAGCCGAACGGACTAGTTTTCTCATTTTATTTTCCAATATATTAACAAACAATCAATATTTTCTTATTTCGCCTTGATTCGTTCGCCCCAAACCTACTTTCTTTCCGCCCTAATCTCTCTTTTTCTCAAACATTTATCTTAATTTGCTCTAATTTATAAAAAAAAGCGAAAGATACAAAGAGAAAATTTTGACTCGCTTCCGCTTCGCCGAATCACAGTTTTTCTTTTTAGAGCTTAAATTTGTTTGATAATTAGGGTATATTTGATAACTTTGTATTTTAATGGAAATTAAGTTAAATTTTGAGAGATGAATAGTTATGAAGATTCACGAATATCAAGCGAAAGAGCTGTTGGGGAGCTTCAACGTTCCGGTTTTGAGAAACGCGGTGGTCTTTTCGGCTGACGACGCCGGCAAAGCGGTTTACGATGAATTCGTTACGCAGGGCGTCGAAACGGTGGTAGTAAAGGCGCAAGTGCACGCCGGCGGCAGAGGCAAGGGGTATATAAAGAACCTTAAGACCGACGAAAATCGAGAATACGACGGCAAAGCAGTGCGCGGCGTAAACCTCGTAACCGGCGGTGACATAGCGCACAAGACCTATGAAATCGTAAAGAGAATGATTGGCTCGAAGCTCGTTACCATTCAAACGGGCGAGTCCGGAACTGTGATTAGAAAAGTGTTAATCGAAGAAGGCTGCGACATAGCCAAAGAGTTTTACGCGGGTATAGTCTTAGACCGCGAGACAGGTATGAATACCGTGATGGTATCGACCGAAGGCGGAGTGGAAATAGAAAAGGTAGCCGCCGAAACGCCCGAGAAAATCTTAAAAGAGCCGATTAATCCTAAAATAGGATTTCAAGGCTATCAGGCGCGTCGGCTGGCGTTTGGGCTCGGTTTAAGCGGCAAAGCGTTCAAGAGCTTTTTGCCTTTTATAGCGAATCTCGTGAAGGCTTACGACCAGCTCGACTGCAGTTTGGTCGAAATCAACCCTTTAGTTCTTTCGCAGGACGGCGATATGATAGCGTTAGACGCGAAAATGAACTTCGACGACAACGCTATGTTCCGCCACAAAGATTACGTTAATATGAGAGACACCGACGAGGAAGCGGCTCTTGAAGTGGAGGCTTCTAAGTTCGATTTGAATTATATAAAACTAGATGGAAACGTTGGTTGTATGGTGAACGGCGCCGGTTTGGCGATGTCCACGATGGACTTGATTAAACTTTCGGGCGGCGAGCCGGCTAATTTCTTGGACGTCGGCGGCGGAGCCAATCCCGTCAGAATAGCCAACGCGTTCAGGATAATGATGAGCGACGATAGCGTAAGAGCCGTTCTTATTAATATATTTGGCGGCATCGTCCGTTGCGACAAGGTAGCCGACGGCATACTGCAAGCGCTGAAAGACGTCAGAGTGGAAGTTCCCGTAATCGTCAGGTTAGACGGAACCAACGCCGAAGAAGCCGCCGAAAAACTTAAAAAATCCGAGCTTGAGTTCAAAGTCGCCTCGACATTTGAGGAAGCGGCTAAAAAAGTAACGGAAGTAGTGGCGAAGAATTAGATTTTTAACTCGGGTATATACTCGTTCCCACGCTCTGCGTGGGAAAGGATAATTCCACGCTCTGCGTGGAGACGATATTTTGATCAACTGAGTCTAGCGAATATTAAAAACACACGCGGAGCGTGTTAGTATGCGTTCCGACGCGGAGCGTCGGAACGAGTAGTCAGGATAGGACTTGTTCCTACGCTCTGCGTGGAGTCGAGTTGTATTTTATCAGCTCGAATACCTCTCCAGCTTGAAGGTTTCGCCTAAGTATCTTTTGCGGACGCCTTCGTTTTGCGCTACCTGCTCGGCGGTTCCGGCGGCGTAGATTTCGCCGTCGATTAATATATACGCCCGGTCGGTGATGGACAGCGTTTCATGAACGTTGTGGTCGGTGATTAATACGCCGATGCCCTGATGTTTCAACTGCCTGACCATCGTCATTATATCTTCGACGGCGATTGGGTCGATTCCGGCGAAGGGTTCGTCCAGTAAAATGAATTTCGGGCTTGCCGCCAAAGCGCGAGCGATTTCGCATCTTCTTCTTTCGCCGCCGGACAGTGTATATCCTCTGCTTTTGCGAACATGCTGGATTCCGAAGCTTTCGAGAAGCTCTTCCGTCCGCTCTTTTCGTTCTTTTCTGGAAATTGGCTGAAGTTGCAGTATAGCTTTAATGTTGTTTTCTACGGTCATTTTCCTGAAAATCGAAGGCTCCTGCGGAAGGTAAGTGATGCCGAGCATAGAGCGTTTATACATTGGTTTTGAGGTAATGTCGTTTTCGTTCATTTCGACTCTGCCGGCGTTGGGATTTATCATTCCGACTATCATGTAAAAAGTCGTGGTTTTGCCCGCGCCGTTTGGTCCAAGAAGTCCGACGACTTCGCCTTGCTCTACATCGAGAGATACTTGTTTAACAACCGTTCGTTTTTTAAACTTTTTTACGAGGTCGGAAGCTCTTAAAAAGCTGGATTTATTGTTTTCGCTCATTTAATTTCTGTTCCTTATTTCGGTTCCAAGTATAACTTCTTCGTAATTTTCTTGCCGTCCCGCAGGATTTTGAACTTCAAATATTGCCCCGCTACGCCGTCGGTTACCATAAGTAAATAGTCTTCCGGGCTATCGATGATTTTGTTTTCAATTTCTAATATTATATCTCCGGGTTCGAAGTTCGCTTCGTCGGCTGGCGAGCCGCGCTGGATGCTGTATATAAATACGCCTTGTTTTCTGTCGGTGTTTAAGTATCGAGCGATTTCCTCGTCGATTTTCTTTACCGTGATGCCTATTGTATAATTTCTGTCAATGCCGCCTTCTTCTTTCAGAGTTTCCACTATTTTCTTAACGCGATTTATAGGTATGGCGAATCCGATGCCGATTGAGCCGGCGCCGGCTGTGTTCTGCGCGGTCGAAAAAATAACGGTGTTCATAGCGATGACTTCGCCTAATGCGTTGATTAAAGGTCCGCCGGAATTGCCGGAGCTAATAGCGGCGTCGGTTTGTATCATTTTCTTGTAAACTCTGCCGTCTTGATACAAGTCAACGCCTTTGTTCGAGATAACGCCGACAGTAACGGTAGGCTTCGCGTTAATTTTAAAAAGCCCGAACGGATTTCCCATAGCGATAACCCATTCGCCAATGATTAAATCGTCGGAGTCGCCGAGTTTGATATACGGTAGGTTTTCGCCGTCGATTTTCAAAAGAGCGACGTCGGAGACTTTGTCGGCGCCGATGATTTCCGCGTCGTATGTTTCGCCGCTGGTTAGCGTAACTACTATTTTCGCCGCGTTACCGGCTACGTGATGATTACTAAGTATATAGCCGTTCGGCGAGATTAGGAAACCGGAGCCGAGTCCTTTTACTTCGTATTCACGCGTTCTTCTCGGCGTTCTTTTGCCGAAGAATCGGCGGAAGAACGGGTCGTCGAAAAAAGGGTGAACGTATTCTACTTTGCGAACTTCCGTTACGTTTATTCCGACTATAGCGGGACTGCATTTCTTAACCGCTAAAGTAATGGCGTTTTCCCTGCCGCAAGCGATAGAATCGTTCAGAGATTTAATAGCTTCCGCCGACCTAACGTCGTCTTCCGAACCGTAAGTTTTAGCTTCGACGTTTAGCTTACTCAAATCTGATTTTATATTATCGTCGGATTCCGATTTGCAACTATTGAAAGAAAAGGATAGAAAAAGTAGAAAGACAATAAATTTCGCCGCTCTTTTCATTTTCGTTAAACCTAACCATTATTTTACTTACTCAAATCAATATCTAAATAGAGTCAAATTAACTATTATTTATTGTAAAAAAATTATTTATATTTTGCTAATCATAATTTAACGCAAATAATTTATTATGGCAAAAATAATCAAAGCGGCTTTGCCTTTGCCGAAGAATCAATTGTTTTCTTACGTAGCGCCGGAGGGCGTTTCGGGGGAAAACTTTGTCGGAAGAAGAGTTTTAGTTCCGTTTGGCAAAAGAGTGTTGACGGGCGTCGTTGTCGAATCCGAGGAGAGCGAAGAATTAGCCGGTTTGAAGGACGCGATAGAGATATTGGACGAAGAGCCAATTTTCACTCCGCGCTTGCTGGAATTTACGAAATGGATAGCCGATTATTACTTTTGCTCTTGGGGCGAGGCGCTGAGAGCCGCGTTGCCAAGCGGTATGAAGCCCAAAAGCCGTTTTAAAATCAAGTTGATAGAGGATATTGACGAGAAGTTCGTCGAAAAGATTTCCAGACGCGCTCCCAAAAGAGCCGCGCTTTTGAGGGAACTAATAAAAGGCGGCGAATACAGCTTAAGCTTTTTGGAGAGCAAGGTTAGCTCTAAGCTAAATCAGCAGCTAAAGGACTTGGAAAGCGAAGGGATAATAAAAGTCGAAAAGATAATGGAAACGCAGTCCGAACCGAAAACGCAAAAAGCGGTAAGACTTAAGGACGATTTAGCGGAAAATGAGAGCAAGCTAAAGGAAGTAGCGAAGGAATTGGACAAAACAGCTAGCAAGCAATCGATTGTTCTAGCGAGCTTATTTTTCGCCAAACGAAAGGGCGTAGATTTTTATTTGCTGTCTGAAGCGACTAAAATGTTTTCGGTTTCGCCCGGAGTATTTAAATCTTTGGCGGAAAAAGGATACCTAGAGATTTTCGACGCGAAAGTGGATAGATTAAAGCCGCTTTTCGACGGCGATAATTTAAGCGTTAAAGACGAGATAAACATCGAATTGACGGAAGAACAAAAAGTCGCTTACGAGGAACTAGAAAAAGCCGCTAGCGAAATTCGCTCGGACGTTTTCTTGCTGCACGGCGTTACCGGTAGCGGCAAGACTTTAATATACTTGCGGATAATAAAGCGCGTTCTCGAATTGGGCGAGACGGCTTTGATTTTAGTCCCCGAAATTTCGCTGACGCCGCAATTAATCGACCGATTCGAAAGAGCTTTCCCCGACGATTTAGCCGTATTCCACAGCCGCCTATCCGAAGGAGAGAAGTTCGACTCTTGGACGGCGATAAACGAAGGAGAAAAGAAGATAGTATTGGGGGCGAGGTCGGCTATTTTCGTTCCATTGAAAAATTTAGGCGTTATAATAGTGGACGAGGAGAATGAGACTTCTTATAAACAAGATTCGCCCTCGCCTAGATACAACGCGAGGGACGCGGCGGTTTTAAGAGGAAAAATTGAGAACTCCATCGTGGTTTTGGGTTCGGCGACGCCGTCCGTAGAGAGTTATTATAACGCTAAAGAAGGCAAATACAAATATTTAACGATAAAAGAAAGAGCCGACAACGCGAAACTACCGAAAATTCAAATAATCGATACGATTGAGTCGAGAAAAAAGGGGAGAATGAAAGGCTCGCTTTCGAAAGATTTAATCGAGGATATTGAAAAGCGAGTAATCAATAAAGAGGGCGTTATTTTGTTTCAGAACAGGAGGGGATTCGCGCCGATACTTGAATGTCCGAATTGCGGCTATATCCCGGAATGCGAGAATTGCTCGGTTTCTTTGACGTATCATAAAATGGCGGAGCGTTTAAGATGTCATTACTGCGGCGCGTCTTACGAGACAAGCAAAGCCTGCCCAAAATGCGGGCATTCAGAAATGAAGATACTGGGATTCGGAACGCAAAGAATCGAGGACGAGTTAAGCGAAATTTTAAAAAACGACGATATAGACGCGACAATTAGGAGAATGGATTTGGACGCGGCGACGGGCAAGGGAGCGCACAGAAAGATTTTGAGCGCGTTCGCCAAAGGCGAGACTGATATTTTGGTTGGGACGCAGATGGTCGCCAAGGGTTTAGATTTTGACAGAGTTACTTTAGTGGGCGTAATTAACGCCGACCTGCAGATGTTTCTTCCGGATTTCAGAGCTTCCGAGAGAACGTTTCAATTACTCACGCAAGTGGCGGGAAGAGCTGGCAGAACCGGCGAAAAGCCCGGCGAAGTAATTATCCAGACGGCGAAGCCGACTAATTTTATTGTGAACGCCGCTCAAAACGGCGATTACGAGTCGTTTTATAACAGAGAAATCAAGTTTAGGAAACAGGCTTTGTATCCGCCATACGCCAGACTTGTTTTTATTGAATTCAGAGGCGTCGATAGAGAAAAAGTCGCTTCGAGCGCGCGGGCTTTCGATTCTTTCTTACCGAAAAATATCAAGCAAATCATTTCATTAGGACCCGTTACGCCGTCGATAGAAAGGATAAAAAAGAGATATCGGCGCGTGATAGCCTTGAAAAATCCGAAAGAATACGACCCGAGCGGGAGAATCCTCAGGCGAGCTTTGAGAAAAGCTTACGAAACTTATTTGAAAAAAGCAAGCGCTTCTTCGGTTATGGTAAAAATCGATATCGACGCGTATTCTACTCTTTAGAGTTTTTGCCGGAAGGAATCTGTTTTTGCAGACAAGCGGGGAATTCTACGATAAATTCGGCGCCTTTTCCGTGTTCGCTTTCAATCCAAATTTTCGCGTCGTGTAATTCAACGAGATTTTTCACGATAGATAGTCCCAAACCGGAGCTTGGCTCTCCTCCCGTTGGTTGAGCCGATAGTTTTTGAAACGATTGAAAAGCTTTTTGTTTGTCTCTTTCGGTCATTCCCGGACCTTGGTCTTTTACTGAAAACTGTAGGAAAATGAAGCCGTCGTCTTCGATTCTATGTCTCACCGTTACGTAAATATCTTTGTCTTTCGGAGAAAACTTGACGGCGTTGCTTATTAAGTTGTCGAGAATTTCCAACAAGCGAACGGGGTCGGCGTATATATCGCAGTCAACTTCCTTATCGGGCGAGAAGAGTATATTCTGATTTTTTTTGTTAGCCGTTTGAGTGTTTTTTACCACCACTTCTTCGGCGGCTTGATTCAAGTCGAGTTTTCTTTTGCTCAGCGATATTTTTCCGCTTTCGATTTTAGCCGCTTCCAGCAATTCGTAAACCAGATTCATCATCAAACCGGCGGATTCCTTAAGCAAGTCCAGCAATTCAATTTTTTCCGGCTGGTCTTTCAGTTCATCCAAAAGAATTTCCGTTACGCCCTTTACGACTCCGAGAGGATTCTTCAAGTCGTGAATTGTCATATTGATGAACTGATTTTTTAGTTCAATCGCTCTTTGTAGGTTTTTGTTTTCCTCGGTTAATTTTTTGAGACGCACTAGCGTTTTCGTCCGGGAATGTAGCTCGTCGTTGTTGAAAGGCTTAATTATATAATCGTTAGCTCCCGCTTCGAAGCCCGTTACTATGTCGGATACCTGATTTTTTGCCGTTAGCATTATTATTGGCATCTCAAAAAGCGAGTAGCGGTCTCTTATTAGCCTCGCCACTTGATAGCCGTCGATTTCCGGCATCATTATGTCGAGTATTATTAAATCAACGGATGAGTCTATTTCGATTATTCGTTTAGCTTCCGGACCGTTGTCCACGGTCAAAACCTCGAAATTATGGAATTTCAGTTGTTTTTTGATTAAGCTTAATATAAAAGGGTCGTCGTCAACTACCAGTATTTTTGCTTCTTTGCCCGCCTTTTGTTTTTCTTCTTCCATATTGCGCTTTTTATTATTAATCTGATTATACAATATACAAAATTTAGGCGCCTCTTGGAAATCGACTGGACTATTTGTTAAGGTTATCTATCTCCGCGGCGCTTTTCTGCAAGTTGTAAATTTTAGAGAATTTACCGTTCTTTTTAATTAACTCTTTGCTCGTTCCTTGCTCGATTATTTTTCCGTCGCCTATTACTATTATTTTGTCGGCTATTTCCAAAGTCGATATTCTATGAGAGATAACTATTATTGTCTTGTTTTCTCTTCCCCTTGATAGGTTCGACAAAATCTCGCTTTCCGTGTCAGAATCTACCGCCGAGAGCGCGTCGTCTAGTATTAGTAGCTGGGAGTTTGTCAGCAAAGCTCTGGCGAGCGCTAATCTTTGTTTCTGCCCGCCGGACAGCGACACGCCCCTTTCGCCTAATATTGAATCGTATCCTTCGGGGAAAGATATGATTTCATCGTGTAGAGCCGCTTTTTTCGCCGCTTCGATTATCTCGGTTTCTTTCGCGTCCAGCTTGCCGAAAGCGATGTTTTCTTTGATTGTCGTTGAGAAGAGAAAAGGGTCTTGGGTTACGACTGATATATTCTTTCTTAACGCCTCGGTTGGTATTTCGGAAAGCTCTTTGCCGTCGATAATAATCTTTCCCTTTGAAGGACGGTATAGTTTTGTTATTAGATTTAATATCGAAGACTTTCCCGTCCCGATTCCGCCCGTAACGCCTACAATTTTTCCCGCCCTGATTGCAAAGCTGAGATTCTCAAAAACTTTTTTATTTTTTTCATATTCAAGAGCGACGTTCTCGAATTTTATTTCTCCATTAAAATCAAAACTCTCTAATTCTGTCGCTTGTTTTTCTTTTTCATCCGCCGAATCGTCGATTATATTATGGAGTCTTTCAGAAGAGGCGGATGCTCTTTGAACTACGTTGGTAATCCAACCGATGGAAGCGAAGGGCCAAATCAGCATATTTAAGTATATAAAGAATTGAGTTAATTCCCCCAAGGTTATTTCGCCGTTCATTGCCTTGTAGCCGCCGTAACCTAATACTAATACTTGAGAAAGTCCGACCATTAGGAGTAAGGAGGGCATCATAACGGATTGATATTTAGCGAGTTTCATATTCTTGCCGAAGTAATCCAAGTTTTTCTTTTTGAAGTTTTTCCTTTCTTGTATTTCTTTTCCATAGGCTTTTATGATTTGCATTCCCGAGTAACTTTCCTGAAGAAACTCGCTTAAGTTGGCGAATCCTTCCTGAACCTTGTTGAACGAAAATCGTATTCTTTTGCCGAGGAAATAAACGATTACGGCGATAGCAGGCAGCGGGAGTAAAGATATTATTGTTACTTCGGGATTGATATTAATCATAAAATATAAGACGAGAGCGGAGACGGTTATAGCGTTAGAACCGAACATAACCGCCGGTCCCATAAATTCTCGCGCGGCGGGCGCGTCGTTTGACGAATACGCCAAAATCGAGCCGCTGGAACGTCTGTGGAAAAAACTAATAGGCTTTTCTTTAATCGAGTTCACTAAATCTTTTCTTAAATCGTATTCTATTTCTCTGGACGATAGAATTATCGTTCTTCGCGTTAGGAACATAAACAACGCGCTGCCGGCGGTTAAGAGAGCTAATTTTACGATAGCCGCGTAGATTTGACTCATTTGGAAATCCGCCGCTTCCGTTTCGGCGCCGCGTTTTATTAAATCGACGGCGTCGCCGATTATTCTCGGAGCGTATGTGGAGCATAAATTGGATACTGTTACGAAAACTAAGCCTATGATTATCTTTCGTTTATGCTTTTTAAGATACGGTATTAATCTTTTTAATTGCTTCATTCGGCTCTGTATTATATATTTTAGTTTTATTGAAAGACGAATTTGAGCGTAAATAATGATAAGATTAATAAATGGGATAAATTATATGAGGATTAGCTTATTTCTTTTGTTCTTTATGTTTTGCCTCGCCGAGGCTAATGAGGGTTATGAGTTTTCGGGACAAATTAAAAATTGCGAAGCCTGCAAGCGAGCGTTTTTATATAAATACGACGGCTCTAGGTATTCCTTAATCGACTCAACGGACGTTTCCGGCGGCTCCTTTAAATTTGTTCTTTCGGATTCTATTTCTCCCGCTTTTTTAAAAGTTCGTTTCTCCGCTTTCGATTACTTCGAGGGTATAATATTCAACGACGAAGACATAGTCGTTAAGTCCGATTTGAAGGATTTGAAAGGGAATTTACGCGTTATTTCTTCTCGTGAAAATAAAATTTATAGAGAGTATTTGAGCTTTGTCGATAGACAAGAAGAAAAGGGAAAGAAGCTATCGTCATTGATAAGTTTGTATGGTCCCGAGGATAAATTTTATTCCGATATAATAAAAGAGTCGAATAGGTTAAAGGAAGAGAACGCAACAAAAATCGACGAATTCGTAAGTAAATATGACGGAACGATAGCCGCGAAAGCTATTAGCTACGAACAGATACCTCGACCGCAATCTTCAGCGGGCGCTCTCGTTACGCAATCTTTTTTAAGAAACAACTATCTTAACAATATTGATTTCGCCGATTCGAATTTGATTTATTATCCCTTCCTTCAGTCAAAGGTTAACGATTATTTAGCTCTTTTTAGGGACGCGAATCTCTCGAGCTTAGAACAAGAAAGACGTTTCAGAATTCCGGTCGATACTTTGCTTAAAAGAAGCGAGAAAAACGAGGTTTTGCTAAAGTTCTTGGTAGAAAAGTTACTAAAAGTTTCCGACGAATACGGCCTTAATGATTTATATTGTTATATAGCTGGGAATTACGCCGAAAAAGCTTTTAAAAACGACGCAACTAAATTGAAGCGTATTGAACGGAAAGCGAGCGAAGCGAGCCGTTTGAGAGTGGGGGAGAAAGCTCCGGATTTTGCTATAGGGGGGGACTTAAATTTGTATGAAATAAAGCGCGATAAAATCCTATTAATATTTTGGGATTCCGATTGTTCGTCTTGCGAAGACTTAATCCGTAAATTAAAGAAGATTTACGAAGAAAAAAAGTTAAACGGCGCCGAGGTAGTTGCCGTTTCCCTCGACGTAAAGCCCGCCTCTTTCAGGAAGGCTATTATCCAAAATGGATTGAGATGGATAAACTATTGCGACTATCAAGGCTGGGAGTCTGAAGTAGCGAAAAGTTATAGCGTGGACGTTTTGCCTTCTATGTTTTTGCTCGACGAGCGTAAAAAAATAATTGCGAGACCGGGAACAGTCTCGCAATTATTAAAAGCGATTGAGAAATAAATTTTAGTTTTGTATTTCTTCTTCTTCTTGGACTTTGTTGGATATTTTTATCACTATCTGATTGCCTTCGGCTCCTAAATTGTGAAATTTAACTTTTCCGTTTAGCATCCTAAAGTTGGAAGCGGCGATAGCCAATCTTAATAGATAGTCCTTTTTGTCGTATTTCAAAGCCTCGACAACTTTGTCTTCGTTTTCGTTGTAAACGTCAATCATATCCGCTAGTAACTCGAGGTTCGGCGCGGTGATTTTTAGCGCCGTGGCGTTTTCTTTGCCTAAGTCTTCGGCTTCGGCTTTAATGGAACCTCCGTCGATTCCTTCCGTAAATAGCTCAAACACGCTTTCGAGGGTTTCCGTAAGATGCTTGTCGTCGGTAACCGCAATCTTATCGTTCAAACTGTCGTCTAATTCAAATTTTAGTTCGTCTTTGTTTTTGTCCTTATATGATTCTGCCGCCGCGTTAACCGGTTTCGCGACTTTCACGGCGGTCATAACCTTAATGGTGTCGTCCACAGTTTTTTCGCTTTCGGTTATTCCCCAAGTGTCCGATGTATCCGATACGAAATTTAAAATCTCTCGGGAAGACCGCGTAGCTTCGTCAATATACGCGTCGTGCTCTTCTTCGTTTTCATAGGCGTTTAGCGAAACAAGTTCCAAATATCCTAAAATACCGGTTAGAGAGTTACGAAGTTGTAAGCTGAGCTTGGCGAAAAAGTTTGTTTTGAACTCGCTTGTTTCTCTCGACAATTGCTCGGCTAACCTTACTTGTTTGTTTCTGATTTTCTCTTGCTCTTCGGCTATCTTATCTATCGTTACGTCTCTTCCGGTTACGTAAACTAAGCTCTCTATCTGAGAGACCGAGAGACTCAAGCTGACCCATTTATTTTCGCCTGTTTTCGACTTCATTTGGACGTCGATTTTGTGCGTTATTTCTTCCGTTGGGTTTTGGAATAAATTGTATAACTCGTCTCGCTGGTAATCTTCGGCGATGAAGTCGTCAATTTTTTCTCCTATCATTTCGTCAGGTTCGTATTCTAATATTTTTAGCGAAGCCGGATTCATTGTTTTCCAATAACCGTTCAAATCTAGTATCGCGATTATGTCGTTCGAAGACTCGACTATTCGTCTTTGCGAACGCGTCATCCTTTCGGCTAATCCCAAAGCGCTTTGTCGTCTGTTGATGATGTTGACGATAAATCCGAACGCCAACCCGCTAAGCAGAAGCGATACTATCAGCGTAATTAGCGGAGCGTATTTTTGTAAGCTGCCGCCAAACTCTGGAATTGTCGAAAATTTAACGATATATTTTTTGTTGGCTATTTGCAATTCTTTGCGGGATTCAATTTCAGGGATGTAATCTTTTTTAAGTAAGTCGGCGTTTTCCGAAGCGTAAATTAACTTGCCCTTTTTGCCGTTTTCAGCGGGGTTGTAGCATTGAAAAATAATGCTCGTGTCGCTTTGCGAGCCGGAGCCTAAGCTTAATTTGAAAAACTTTTTCGCGTCGATTTCTAACACAACCGAGCCGTCGTAATTTTTGACTCTATTTTCTACGCTGTTTATTGGAGCCCCGCGCTTGTAAACGGGAGCCATTAATAAGAATGCGCTTGTGTCTTCTCGTATTTCAAAAGCGGGCGTCGCCGTGTTTTCGTTGTTTTCCATAGCCTTTTTTATCGCCGCTTTAGCTTGGGGTATTGTGCCTAAGTCTAAGCCGGACATATGAAGGTTGACGTCTTCGGGAACGATGAACTGGACTGGATAATATTTATCTCTGACTCCTCCCGGATGTATTACGTAATCGAAAAGGCCTTGAGCCCTTACGTAATAGTAAAAATCCTCCAAACCTTCATTGCCGATTTGGTTGACGTACATCACGCTTATTAACGAACTTTGAGTTTTAGCGGGAATCGAAGCGTAAAGATTGAAATAATCTTTGACGACTTGGACTAAATTATTGTATAAGCCGCTAACGGACGTCAGCACTTGACTGTTTTTTTGATACTCCGTTTCGAATCTGGTCATAACGGACGTTACGGCTTTGTCGTAGGAGTTATACATCTCGCTTTTTACTTGATTATCTACCAGACGCCAAAGTCCGAGACTGAAAATTAAGGTTATTAACAATGCAATGTATGCCGGATACATTTTGGATAGACTGAAAAGGGAGGCTTGTTTTTGTTTAGCGGCTTTTCTCAGTATTGCATCGTACGAGGTGTCCGATGGGTTAATTTTTTCTGCCATAGTGTTATTTTGATTAGTTAACTATTCTTTGTCTTTTTTTTCGATTATTTCTTTTATTTGACTAGCGAAAGTAGCCGGTTTGATTGGCTTGGCGATATATGAGTCAAATCCTAATTTTAAGATTTTTTCCTCGTCGTTTTCTTGAGCCAAACCAGTTACGGCGACTACCGGAATATCCTTGCCCGAAGGTTGCTTGCGGATGAAGTCGATTATTTCGCTTCCGTCCAAATCGGGCAATACGTAGTCCACTAATACAGACAAAGGTTCGTTATCTTTTAGCCATTGAATCGCCGAGTCTCCGTTCCCGAAAGAAACGGTTGAAAACCCTGATTTCTCTAATATTGTGGTTAGGAGTTTTCTAATCGGCTGGTTGTCTTCGATAACGCATACTTTTTTTGATTCGCCGTTCATAAAATTATCCGAGTTTCTTTTACAATTAAGTTATTTTCAAATAATTAAATTTTAATTAATTTTAATATAGCAATATAATTGTAAATTTTATTTTAATCAAATAAAGTTTAAAATATTCTATCTTCCGCGTAAACGTTCGTCTTTTGCTGGAGGTATTATTTCTATTACTACTCTGCGGTTTTTCCTTCGACCGGCGGCGGTTTTATTGCTGGCTACAGGTTCGATTGAGCCTTTTCCGGTCGGCAAAAGCCGTTGTCTTCTTATCCCTTTTTTCTGTAAATATTTCGCTACGTTTTCCGCTCTTTCCTTGGCTCTTTTATCGTTCTGAGCGAATGTTCCTTGGTTGTCGGAATGTCCCGTAATCGATAAAATAACTCCCGGATTTTCTTTCAAATAAACGGATACTTGGTCTAGGTGCTTCTTTATTTCGGGCGTTAATTTTGTCGAACTCGAATACGGAAAGGCGTAATCTACCTCTACGTTGGTCTTCAATTTTTTGCGCGGGATTTTTTCTTTTGCTTTTTCTTGCGGTTTAATTTTAGTAGCCAAAGCGATATCGACTTTTTCCTCGACAGCCTTAATTATCTCCGGTTTGGCGAAAAGCTCTTCGTTTATTACCGGTTCGATTATATATTCCTCTTCCACCAAAGCTTTGTCCACAGCCGCCAGCTCGCCCTCGGCGGTCAAAGACGCTATATTGAATCCGGGAAATTCAATTTTGCTTTCGCGCTCCAAAACAGCCAATAATGTGGGCGTTTCGTCAACGGGGACGTATTCCAATGTGTCGTAAGTTATTATATCCGGTCCGAGTTTAAAAGACAATCCAGCCTTAGCGGTTACGTTGTTCCAACTGGATTTGTTTTCCGTTACGACCGAACTGCCGAAATGAAACGACACGAACGGAGTGAACTTCAGGCGCATTCTGTGATTTACGTCCGATATTGTAATGTCCCAAGCCGCGCCGATATGCCCGCCGAATCGCCAATCAATCGAATATAAATCGTAAACTTCG
>CAZDXB010000040.1:0-22501 GCA_964509335.1 uncultured Hyphomicrobiales bacterium
TCCCAAATTGGAATTTGGGAATGAGTGTAATTAGAATCTAGGGAGTAGCTTTCAGTCTCATTCCCAAATTAAAATTTGGGAATGAGTGTAATTAGAATTTGGGAATCAGGGTGTAACTATAATATAAGTTTTTTCTATCTGACGCCCGTAGAAGTAAGTCCCGGATGAAATTTTGGAAGAATGATAGTGAACTTTGTCCCCTTGTTTAATTCACTGTCCACCGTTATCTCGCCGTCTAAATATTCCACCAGCCTTTTAACTATAGATAAACCGAGGCCTGTCCCCTCTTTTGTAGCGACATTTCTCCCTCTTGCAAAATGCTCGAAAATATACTTAATATCCTCTTCGGGTATCCCTACGCCTTCGTCCTCAACGCTCAATGTAAATACGCTTTTGCTCTGAACGCATTCAACCCTTATCTCGACGCCATCCAAAGAATACTTAAGAGCGTTGGAAAGTAGATTATTTAGTATTTGCTCTACGAACATTCTGTCGGAATGAACAACGATATTTTCATCTTGACAATCAAACACTATCCCGTGCCTGCCTTTATCGTAGAATTTCGCTTCTTCTACCTCTTTATGAATTAGCTCGACAACGTTGAACCTCGTAATCTTCATTTTCTTTTCTTGTGATTCGAGCCGGCCGATTAGCATAACTTTCTCAATCATTTCGTTCATTCTTGATATAGAGGCGTCTATTCTTTCCAGATGTTTTTTATGGCTTGTTGCGTCCCCTTTCAAAAAATAACGGTCGAGAAGCTCCGAAGACGTTTGGATTACGGTTAAAGGCGTTCTGTATTGATGAGAAACTAAAGAAACGAACTCCGATTTCAATCTGTTCAGCTCTTTTTCCCTTTCTAACGCCCTCGCTAATTCTTTCTGATATCTGATTAAATCAGCTTGAATTTTCTTCCGCTTTTCAACTTCGTTTTTTAGCCCGTCCATAGCGTCGGTTAATTCGGAAGTTCTTTCTACCACCCTCTCTTCCAACTCTTGATTAATAGATTCAATTTTCAGCAAGGCTTTTTTCTTTTCGGTAATGTCTTGCATTATAACGGCTACCCTGTTTTCTTGCGGCAGGTATATACTCACGTTGAAATAATATTTCGGAGAGTCGAACGGATATTCGCTTTCAAAAGTCAAAGTAGTATTTTGTTTCGCGGCGGCTTTTATTCGCTCCATATATTTTTTAAATTCATCAAGATTAAATATCTCGGATATAAGCCTGCCTTCGATTAGTTCTCCGTTTAAATCGTTAACATCGGAAATTTTATCTACAAAAGATTTATTTGCTTCTATTACTCTAACGTCGATAATCTCGTCGGATTTGTTTTTAACTAAATCCAGCAAGACAGCCGACTCTTTCATATTGTCGAACAAGGCTTTGAACTTCCGTTCGCTTTCGGCTAAAGCTTGCTCGGCTGTCTTTCGTTCGGTAATATCGGAATGAGTTCCAACCATTCTTACGGCGGCGTCGCTCTCGTCGCGCTCGACGGTTTTGCCGCGACCTAGTATCCAAATCCAGTCGCCGTTTTTCTTTTTCATACGAAACTCTACGGCGAACTCTTCTTTCTTCTCTTCCAAATGTCCTTTTATAACAGCTTCCGCTTTATCGGCATCCTCAGGATGCAAAAGCTCTTTCCAGTTTTCGTAAGAAGATTCAAACTCGTTAGGTTCGAAACCGAGCATAGTATAGTACCTCGGGCTGAAATACGCTTTGCCGGTTTTGACGTCCAAATCCCAAATAGCGTCGTTTGTCGCTTCTATTACTAACGATAACCGCTCTTCGACTTTTTTCAAATCGGTAATATCTTGAACGGCGAATATAATGCCTTTAGAAAGGTCGGATTTATTAATTAAAGCTAGATTTCCGTAAACATTTAAAATCTTTCCGTCTTTTCTTTTCAATTTAGTTTCGGAAGTCGCAATGCCTTTTTTAATCAATATGTCGTATAGCTCTTCAACTTCCTTGTATTCATAATCCGAAGGATAAATAATTCTAGTCTCGGCGCCTAATAATTCCTCTTCGGAATAGCCTAACAAGTCCAAAAAGTAATCGTTAGCCCAATCAAAAGTTCTATCTTTAATCAATCCAATTCCAATAGGCGAAGCCGACAAGATAGTTCTTAAGGTTTTCTCTTTTTCCTTTAGTTCTTCCTCAAATTTTACGCGTTCGGTTAGGTCCCTTAAGATTGTTGAATAATATAGTATTTCTCCTTCTTCGTCCGTATGAGAGACAATAATTTGAGAAGTTGGGATTTCTCTGCCGTCGGCAGATAACAAAGCCGTTTCGCCAATCCATTGTCCTTGACGCCCAGAGGTTTTAATGCCCTCATTCATTATTTTTTCAAGAGCCCAATCCGGATATGTTTCGGTTATATCCCGATTTTCCCAACCTTTCCATCCCAATAATTTTAAAGCCGCTTTATTTAAATACGTGATTTTGCCGTCCGGTCGGGAAGTTCCAATAAAATCCCTAGAGTTTTCTATTATTGAAGTATGCTTTCTTAGCTCTAATTCGACTTTTTTTCGTTTTTCTATATCCAATCTCAAATTATTCAAACTTCCTTGAAGCTTTTCCGCTGTCTCGTCGAAAACGGCGGCGAATTCGCCGATTTCGTCTTCCGAATCAATATTGGCTCGTTGGCTTAAGTCTCCCTGTTTTATCTTTCTGGACGTTAACGTTAAGTCTTTTATCCTATCTATAATCAGAGTTTTGTTCATCAAAATTACCGCGATAAAAAGAAAGAATATGGATAAAACCGAGATAATTATGAATCTACTCGTAAAAGCGGGAACTTGCGCTAGTATTTCGCTCTTTGGCACGTCTATAGCGTAATACCAATTCATCGCGTCCATTTTATGAACGAAAACGTAATTATCTCTTCCGTTTTCGCTTATTTGCATCTTTAGAATATATTTTCTCGTTTGGGAGCTATCCAAGACGGAATTAATGATAGCCGATAACTCTTGGTCCTCCGCGCTCTTGAAAAACAAAGGCTTCCCCATCTCCGTTTTTCTTTTGAGTTCGTTTAGAAAGCGCGGGTGGAGAATAATATTACCGTTTCCGTCAAAGATAAAGCTAATGCCCGTCTTAAAATAGCTCTGATTTAATATTCGGCTGTAGATATCGTCGAGAATAACGTCGTGGCCAACTATTCCGACAAACTCGCCTTCTATGTAAATCGGCGTTATCAAGCTTATCATCCAGTGTTCCCATATCGAATCGTAATACGGAACTGTCCATACCGGTTTTCTTTCGGGATTGTGTTTGGGGTCGGCTATATAATAAAATCTATCTTTAGTAAAGTCGTGGTCGCTTTCAATTTCCAAAGCCCAATCTTTAGGATATATTCTTATATATTGCTTTTTCGAAATGAAGTAAGTATTGAAAACATTATTTTCTATTCCTTTAGAGTAGTAATCGAATTTATTTTCAGTAGCCAGCAACTCTCTTTTAATATCGTTTGTAAGGTCGGCTCTTTCGGATACAAATCCAGCTGAAATATACTCGCTTTTTTTGCCAGTCGTATCGGTTCTGAAAGCTCCGTCAATTAAACTGAACCTATCTTCAAATTTATCCAAATTCACCCGTTTAATATCTTCCTCAAGCCAATATTTAACGTTCCGCTCGCTTTTCAAGCCGTGTTCGCGCAAATTGTCGAAAAAAGATTCAAGATCGCGCGCTTCGTCGTCCAATAGAGACGCGGCGTTGTTCTCCAAATTCTTAATTATTTGGCTTTTAAAAATTGCTCTTGTAAAAAGTCCCACTAAAAAAAGGAATACGACAAAAATCGCGACGTAAGCTATCGCTAATTTCGCGTTGATTCCCAATCTAAACTTACTACCCATAAACCAGCCTAATGTTAAATATCCTTAATTCTTAGTAAATCTAAATAAGTCGCATAACAAAAGTCGTTCCAAACTAACTTTTTCTCAATTTTATAAAACCATCAAAAGAGCTATAAACGCTATCTGTCCAATAACTTATAAATTAAATTGTATTTATTCCTTAATTTTACTCTAAGATTATGATATACCCTAGTTTATTCGTTTGCTAATCCGATATTTACTAAAATATCATTTAAAACGCTAATTCTAAAACGGGAAATTTATTCTTTCAACTCAGACTTTTTTATCAAGTCGCCAACATCGAGCAAATACAAAATCTTATTTCAATCTTTCTATTAACTATCGCCGTTTCAATACGCTAATATAAAATATATTTCTTATCTTTGAAGTTTTACAAAACTAAATTATAATTAGCTATTTCATTTTTCGTCTTAGCTAAAAATAGAACTGAACAATTATATAAGCTGTTGGAGGTAAGTTGATGAGCGAAAACTCGGATAACAACAATGAAAAAGACAAGAAACAAAATAAATTTTCGCCGCTAGGGGATTTTAAAAATTTTGGCGGAGGAGACAAAGAGCCGCAAAACAAAATTTTCAGGAATCTCTTAATATGGATGGCTATATTCTTAGGCGTCGTTACGATTTATATGTTCTTTCATTCGTCGCAAAAGCCCGAATGGCCCGTATCCTACACTCAATATCAGGAATTTTTGGAATCGGATTTAATCAAGGAAGCGACTATAACTAAAGGTCAGTTTAACGAATATAAATTTCACGGAACGCTTAAGAAATACGTAACGGTAAAAACAGAAGGTAAGTCTAGAGATATAAAACACTTTGTTACCCGACTCGGAGTCCTAGATTCCAAAACAGAAAAAGTCTGGGAAGAAAAAGGTATTGAATGGACGTATGAAAAAGACGAAAGCGAGTGGTTAAACGCCCTCTGGTCGATTCTGCCTTGGGTCATTTTGATTGGACTATATATATTCTTCATTCGGCGAATGCAAATGGGAAGCGGCGGCGGCTCCAAAGGGCTTTTCTCTTTTGGCAAATCTAAAGCGAAACTCTGGACGGAAAGCCAAAAAAAAGCGACTTTCGATGACGTAGCCGGCGTTCAAGAAGCAAAAGAAGAACTTGAAGAAATAATAGAATTTCTGAAAAATCCGGATAAATTTAAAAAACTTGGCGGAAGAATTCCCAGAGGCGTTATGCTCTTGGGCGCTCCCGGCACGGGCAAAACTTTATTGGCGAGAGCCGTAGCCGGCGAAGCGGACGTTCCTTTTTACTCTATATCCGGCGCGGATTTCGTCGAGATGTTCGTAGGCGTCGGAGCAAGCAGAGTACGCGACTTGTTCGAACAAGCTAAGAAAAACGCTCCTTGCTTGGTTTTCATCGACGAAATGGACGCCGTCGGCAGACAAAGAGGCGCAGGCTTAGGCGGCGGACACGACGAGCGCGAGCAAACGCTGAACCAATTGCTAGTCGAAATGGACGGCTTCGAGCAAAGCAGCAGCGTTATAATTATAGCGGCTACCAACCGACCCGACGTTTTAGACCCGGCTCTGCTTCGCCCCGGAAGGTTCGACAGACAAATAGTCGTAGATAAACCCGACGTAAGAGGCAGAGAAATGATATTCGAAGTCCACGCAAAAGGAATACCCACCGGCGACGACGTAGATTTCAAAGCTCTCGCGAAAGGAACTCCCGGGCTAACCGGAGCCGACATAGAAAACATAGTGAACGAAGCGTCTCTTCTCGCCGCGAGGCGAAATAGCGACAAGGTTACTATGTACGATTTCGAAAACGCCAGAGATAAAATTCTTATGGGAGCCGAACGAAAAAGCTTGGTCATACCAGAGCGTGAAAAGAAAATGACGGCTTATCATGAAATGGGACACGCTCTCGTAGGCAAATTGTTGCCCGAAAGCGACCCGGTTCACAAAGTTACCATTATTCCGAGAGGTAGAGCGTTAGGCGCTACCTCCTATCTCCCGTTAGAAGAAACGCACTCTCTTTCTAAAACTTACATAGAAACCAAAATAGTTATTTTACTAGCTGGCAGAGCGGCGGAGAAGCTGGTATTCAACCAGCTATCTACCGGCGCGGCTAACGATTTGGAAAACGCTACAAAGCTAACCAAAAAGATGGTTTGCGACTGGGGAATGAGCGACATACTCGGACCGGTGCAATTCAAATACAATCAAGAAGAAGTCTTTCTCGGTAGGGAAATCTCTCAACCGCCCGACCACAGCGAAGAAACGGCGAGGATTATCGACAAGGAAGTCAGAAGAATTATCACCGAAGCATACAATAAAGCCGAGCAAATATTAAAAGAAAGAATCGACGAGCTTCACAAATTCTCAAAAATACTACTCAAAAGAGAAGTTCTCGAAGGCGAGGAATTAGACAAATTAATCAAAGGCGAGGAATTAGCGCCGATTAATATAAAAACTTTGAACGCTCTAAAATCAATGAAATTCGACTCAAGCGACGACGAGGAAAAAGATAAAAAAGTAGAAGCAAAGTCAGACGACGAAGAAGAAAGCAAGGACGAAAGCGATAATAAAAATAGCTGATTAGGCTGTCAATACTAATTCTCAACTCTAATTCCCAAATTCCAATTTGGGAATTAGTAATGTACTCCAAGGCTGTCAACTCTAATTCCCAAATTATAATTTGGGAATTAGCAACGCTTCGATTTGGGAATTAGCAAAGCTTTGATTTGGGAGAATTAGCTTCATTTCAATTTAAGCCCTACTCCCCTTGCTCTACTTTGAAGATATCCTTCTTTAACGCTTTGTAAGATTCGCCGTTGTTGATAAATATAACGTAATCGCCTTCCTCGATTGTTAAGTCCATAGAGGGTAATTTTAATAGGTTTATTTTATCGCCTTCAGTTTTCACTAAACCAATCGGCAAAGAACGATATTCCCTCGTAATCTCTTCGAAAAGAGTTCCATACTTCGCGCCTATAAATTTATTTCCGTCGGTTACTTTAAACTCCTGAATATCGAAATCCTTAGCGCCTTCGGCGTGCGAGATTAAATCAACCGTATATTCCGCCACCGACGGCTCAAATATGTAACTAGCCATTATCTTAGACACAAACTCGTTTTTGGATAAAGCGTAAGTAACCCCCGCCGTTCTAAAGGTATCTTTCAAATCGCTTTCGTCCAGTATCACCATTATTTTGATTTTTTCTTCGTAATGTCTCTTAAGATTTAGTATTGCCATAAGCTTCTTATCGTCGTTCTGTAAATTTACGAAAACCATATTCGATTTAGTAATATTCGCTTTCTTAAACGATTTGTAGTCGTATAGATTTGCAAACAAGACAAATACTTCCTTCTCTTTTTTATCGAACAACTCGTAAATCATATCCACTTCGTCTTTATTATCCGTTACGATTGCAATTTTTTGATTAGCGTCGAGCAAAACTTCCGCTATGTTCTTAGCGAAGTGGTCCCAGCCGATAATAAGAATATGATTTTCGAAATTTACTCCGTATTGTCCCATTCTTTTTTTCTCCCTAAATTGAGCGATAGTATTTGAAACTTTTCCGATTAACGCGCTTAAGATGCTAACGCTACCCAAAACAAACATAACGCCGATAATCCTGCCGCCCAAAGACGACGGATACATATCGCCGTAACCGACGGTCGATAAAGTAATAATGGAATACCAAACGGCGTCCACAAGCGAAACGGGATTTTCGGGCGAGACGGAATTCTCGAAATGTTGATATAGAGATATTAATACTATATATACCGTTACGCCCAGAGCTATTTGAAAAACGCGTTTCTTCATTTTTGAATTTCATTTTTTACTAAAATGCTATATATAAATTATGAAAAACTCTGGAAATTAAAAAAAAGCGAATAGTTGGTTGCTAACCTTTTTTGAAAATTTCAAACCAGTTTAAAGCGTTTTTATATAGTCTGAACTGAATTTTCTTCGCAACTTATTTTACTCGTCTAATAATCTTATCTAATCAATCGCGTCTCAGATAAAAACAGTTAAAAATAAAGATTAAGATTTTTGGATAAAATAAAAAAAACTTTTATATTTGTAATGGTTTTTATAGTAAATGGGATTTTTATAAGATTTTTAAAGAATTTTTGAAAAAATTATAATTGACAACTTGCATTCTTATTAATGATTCGATTTTAAAAGGAATTTCCTTCCTTTTTATATTTAAAAGCCAATCTTTATACAAAGGTTGCATTAATTAATTTATTATTATTTAAATATTTGGAGTTCTTATGAAAAAAGTATTGTTTTCTCTGATTGCTGTCTTATTATTTTCAACTGTTTTGCTTTCGGCTAAAGGTCCCTACACAAGAGACCATTCTGATTTGAATATAGGCGTAGGTTTTGGCTCAACTTTGTATGGGGACGCAGCTATCCCGCCTATTACCGCTTCTTATGAAATACCTTTACCAGTGGATTCTCCATCCGACATTACTAAAAAAATTAGCGTAGGCGGAGTTGCGGGTATATCTATGACAGAAAGCGACTACTATTTTGGAACTTACTCTTACACTCACATAATCATCGGAGCAAGAGGAAGCTATCATTTTTATAATGAGGGCAATATTGACGCTTACGGCGGTTTGATGATAGGATACAATATTGTATCCTCGTCATACGAAAGTAAATCTGGACATTCGGATTATGGACATTCCACAAGCGCTGGAAGCGGTATTACATATTCCGCATATGTTGGAGGCAGATACTATTTCAGCGACAGCTTTGGGGCTTTTCTCGAATTAGGTTACGGCTTAGCATATCTAAATTTAGGCGTAACTCTGAAGTTGTAAAAACACTTCATTTTTGGTTTTGTTGCTTCGGCGGGATAAAAAACATCTTGCCGAAGTAATTTTTTTTAATACAAAAAAATATAGGAAATTATTATGAGAAAAACAGCGCTTTCCATTATCTCGATTTTAATTATTAGTTCCTTAACTCTGTTAGCTAAAGATTTCTACTGGATTAATCCATTCCCGACCCATCAAGACATAACCGATTCTGATTTTCTCGACGAGCAAAACGGCTGGATTTGCGGCGGCGGCGGCATCGTCTTTTATACATCGAACGCCGGCAACACTTGGATTCAACAAGCTACCGGAATCGGCGCTAAATTAAACGCCCTCGATATAATCAATGAAAACGTCGGCTTCGCCGGCGGAAACGACGGAACGATTATCAAAACTACCGACGGCGGCGCTACTTGGTTTGAGTTAGAAACAGAAACCTCGAAAGAAATTAACGATATAGCTTTTTTCGACGAGAATACTGGCATCTATTGCGACGATAACGGGATTTACCGCAGCGACGACGGAGGCGACTCTTGGACGTTAGTTTTGGACGAAAAAATAACGGCAATCAGTGTCCTTAACAAAGATGAAGCAATAGTATCGTCAAAAAGAGATATTTACAAAACGGAAAATAAAGGCGTCGACTGGAGTACGATTGAATCGGACGAAAGCGAACTAAACGCTTCGGCGTCCGACTTTTACTTTATCGACGAAAATCTCGGTTGGGCGTCCGCTTACCGTTCGACCAGCATATATAAAACTACCGACGGCGGCGTTAACTGGAAAAAGCATTGGACTGGAGTAAGTGGCGGATTCTCCAGCCCTTCTCTCTTGTTTGTGTATTTTCTAAATGAAAACAAAGGTTTTACAGGTTGCACTAAACACAATATTTTTTTTACTTCCTCTGACGGCGGCGAGAATTGGGAAGAAATCGACCTCAAAGGAAACGCTCAATTATCGAATATGAACAAATTTAGCGACGACAACATATTTTTATTCGGCGAAAACGGCGAGTTTAACCATAGTTCCGATTCCGGTAGCTCTTGGGAAAACAAGAAATCGGGAGAATTCCACAAAGCTATCAAAAGAATCGAAGCGATTGACGATTCAAAAGCCTATCTACTTTACGAGGGATATCTTTTCAAAACCACCAACGCCGGCAAAATATGGGAACAGCTGGAATTTGAAAATATAGAAATGGTCTCGTATTTCAATTTTATTAACGAAAGCGTAGGATATATATTAAATACGGACAAAGATATTTTTAAAACAACGAACGGAGGATTAGATTGGTTTGGGACTGATTTTGAAACTTCAAGCTCTCCTTATCGTTTGGAATTCTTCACTGAAAATTACGGCTACGCTTTATACGGCGGACTTTTGGAAAACTCGATGGACGCTACGACCGACGGCGGAGAAACTTGGAATAGCGTAGATATAACGGGGAACGTTAGAAAACTGTTTTATTTGAACGACAATCATATCTGGATGGCGTCAGAAACCGGTATTTGTTTTTCTTCCGATATGATTAATTGGGAAAAAATATCCGAGGAAACTGCTAATGGCGTCTTGTTCTTCGACGAAAACAACGGATTCATCTTCGGCGACAAAGGAAAATTAATGTATTCCGAAGACGGCGGAGAAACTTGGACGGAATGCGACCAAGAAATTGAATCGTATTTCTCTGACGCCGTTATTATTAACGACAAAGCTTTCGTTACGGGAGAAAAAGGGACTTGTGTTTACTCTAACGACAACGGTAAAACTTGGTCGAAATACGCCGAAACGCATTGCCATCAGAATTTAATAGAAATAGCTTCGAAAAGCGAAGATTTCATTTTGCTGTCCGGTAAATTCCCGGACTACTTTGGCAAAATTAACGACGGAGCCATTCTGCTAAGCAACATCGCCTACGAAAGACCGCAAACGGAAATCATTCTCGACGTTGACGACAATTTCGACTCACGCGAAAGCGACCATTCTAATAGTTCATACGTATTCCCAAATCCGGCGGATAATTATATAACTATTCCCAACGTATTAACCGTCGCTAAACGAGGAGAAGTCGCTATTCACAACACTTTAGGTCGCAAAATAAAATCGCTCGACAGTAACAAGCTATTGCAAAACAGCGGCAGAATAAACGTCGGCTATCTCCCTTCTGGAGCGTATTATTTGAGAATAGCGGACGGAAATAAAGTTCTGAACATCGGATTTATTAAGAGATAATTTCATATTATTTATATAAATGTCCTTCGTACACGAACGAAGGGCATTTATTTCTTTTAAATAACTTTTCTAAGTCGTCTTACTATACTTGTTCACCGCCAAAGCGTTGAATATCACGCCGAAGACGCTTATAGCTCCGAATTGGAATAGAGCGTCGGAAAAACCGGAACCCTTGAGCATTATCATACGGATTACCTCGACGAAATATCGGACGGGATTTGCGTACGTTAAGCAACGTATGAAATCGGGCATATTCTCGATTGCGGTGAACAAGCCGCTAAGAAGGATAAAAACGCCCCAATCATCGTAACGAGCAAAACGAGAATCCCCTGAGCCATAAACGTCGTGTACTCGAGTTCGGGATTATATCAATTGTTCTCTAAATTTTTGGGGCTGTCTCAAATGACAATATTGCAAAGTCTAATAGTATGATTCAAAAAATTATCGTCTTCTCTGGATTCCCAGTCAAGCTGGGAATGACCTTTATACGTCATTGGGGCTGTCTCAAATGACAATATTGCAAAGTCTAATAGTATGGTTCAAAAAAATATCGTCTTCTCTGGATTCCCAATCAAGTTGGGAATGACTACTAGGGCGTCATTCCCGCTACCGCGGGAATGAGAGATGACGCCAAACTCATCCGATGACTTCAAGTCATCGGATGAGTAAATAGAATAGGCGAAAACTCTATGCTTTAAGGGATTCAAACTTTATGACTTTTCAATTAAAAGCGCATTTAAAGTCTTTCCAGCCCTTTCGCTCCTATGTCTTTGCGGAAATATCTATTATCGAACTTTATTTTATAAGCCGCTTCGTAAGCGTTATTAATTGCGTTTTTTAGATTGTCGCCGCGACCGGTTACTCCGAGAACTCTTCCGCCCGAGGTAGTCAACTTGCCGTCTTGTAATTTCGTTCCGGCTTGATAAACTATAGCGCCGGTTTTCTCGGCTTCTTCGATTCCGGTGATTTCCTTTCCTTTTTCGTAAGAGCCCGGGTATCCTTCGGAAGCCAATACTACGCAACAGGAATGAACCGCGGCAACGTTTTCTACAACCGATTTATCTATCTTCCCGCTAGCCGCGCTATGCAATAATTTGGCGAAGTCGCCCTTGAAACCGCTAAGGACCGCCTGCGCTTCGGGGTCGCCGAAACGAACGTTAAATTCCAAAACTTTCGGTTCTCCATTGGAAATCATCAATCCGGCGTAAATGCATCCGACAAATGAAACGCCGTCTTTAGTCATTCCTTCAATAGTAGGTTGAATAATCTCGCTTTCTACTTTACGAGCCATTTCCTTGTCCACTATCGGGGCGGGCGCGTAAGCTCCCATTCCGCCGGTGTTTAATCCCTTGTCGCCGTCTAAAGCTCTTTTATGGTCTTGAGAAGGAGCGAGCGTAACGTAATCTTTGCCGTCGGTAATCGCCAACACCGATGCTTCTTCGCCTTCGAGAAATTCTTCGATAACTACCTTTTCGCTCGCTTCGCCGAATTTGCCGGCGAACATAGAATCCAATACTATGCGCGCTTCCTCTCGGCTTACGGCAATAATTACGCCCTTACCCGCCGCCAATCCGTCGGCTTTTATTACTATCGGAAACTTTTCAAGAGAATCAATATATTCGCGAGCTTCTTTGCTCGTCTCTTTGGTAAAGCTTTTAAATTTTGCGGTGGGAATATTATGTTTTGCCATAAAGTTTTTCGCGTAATCTTTGGAAGACTCGATTTTCGCCGCATTTTTCTTCGGACCGAAGGTCTTAATTCCGGCGTCGGCTAACGAATCCGCCAATCCGTCGGCAAGCGGCTGTTCTGGTCCAACTACGACAAAATCTATTGAATTTTCGCGACAAAAGTTAGCGACTAGCGAATGATTCTTAATGTCCAAATCGGCTTTCTCAGCCAGCTGAAATATCCCCGGATTACCGGGCGAACAAAAAATCTTTACCGTTTCGTTCGACTCCGAAAGAGCCTTAGCAATAGCGTGTTCTCTGCCGCCTCCGCCTAAAAGTAGAATTTTCATCGCGTTCCTTTTAATATTTCGAATAAACAGATAGCTAATATATTGAATTTTTAAGTCCGCTCCAACATAAGCTCCGCTAATAATCTTAAAACAACAGTTAAATTAAAAAACAACCCCAAAACAAATCTTTCGCATTGTATAGTCGATTGGGTTACTTATTTTTGAAATAGTTCATCTAGTTCATATAATCAAAAAAATCAAACGGGGAAACTTCATATTAGTAGCTTTATGAAACTTAAGAGCAATAATATAATTTACTAACAACAGTTTGGGAAATTCACGTATTTTTGATATAAATTTATTAGCTATGTCAAAAAATTATTAAATTGTGATTTTCATAAAGATATATTTGAAATTGTTAAGAAAATCGAAAATCAAAGTACAAAAGGTAAAAAATGAAGACTAAACAACAGAAGAAAACAGTGGGGAAGTCAACTACTAGCGAAGAAAAGAAAAAAGCCGTAGAATTTGCGATGAGTCAAATTGAGAAAACCCACGGCAAAGGCTCGATTATGCGCTTGAGCGACTCGCAAATTGTGGACGTCGGCGCAATTTCAACGGGATGCTTGTCTTTAGACGCGGCAATTGGAATTGGCGGCATTCCAAAAGGCAGAATAACGGAAATTTACGGTCCCGAGGCATCGGGAAAAACGACCGTTTGTCTTCACGTTATAGCCGAAGCGCAAAAACAAGGCGGAATAGCCGCCTTTGTCGATACCGAGCACGCTCTCGACGTCAGCTACGCGCAAAGATTAGGTATCGATATTGACAGCCTCCTTCTTTCCCAACCGGAATTTGGAGAGCAAGCCTTAGACATAGTAGAAACTTTAGTTAGAAGCGGCGCTATAGACGTAGTCGTTATAGACTCAGTCGCGGCTTTGACGCCAAGGGTAGAAATCGAAGGCGAAATGGGCGATTCGCAAATGGGAACGCAAGCGAGATTGATGTCTCAAGCTATGAGAAAGCTTAACGGCGCTATTAGCAAATCAAAAACCGCCGTGATGTTCACTAACCAATTAAGAAGTAAAATCGGCGTCGTTTACGGCAATCCGGAAACGACTACCGGCGGCAACGCTCTTAAGTTCTACTCTTCGCTTCGCCTCGACATTAGAAGAAAAGAGATGATTAAAGACGGAGCGGATATTACAGGAACTAGAGTTAAAGTAAAAATCGTGAAAAATAAAGTAGCGCCGCCGTTTAAGCAAGTCGAATTCGATATAAATTACAACGAAGGCATCTCAAAAATCGGAGATTTAATTGATTCGGCGACCGAACTCGGCATAATAACTAAAAGCGGAGCTTGGTACACGTTCGAAGGCGAAAGAGTTCAAGGAAGAGAAGGGCTAAAGAAATTAATCGACGACGACGAAAAAACTCTTGAAAAACTTGAGAACGAGGTGAAAAAATCACTAGGACCTCCTTTCGTTAAGGAAGAAGAACAAAAAGACAATAAAAAAGACGAGAAAAATTAAAGAGAGATAATTAAATGCTGGATTACGTCTTATTCGTAATCGGATTTTTATTTTTAATCAAAGGCGCGGATATATTAGTTGACGGGTCGGTCTCTATAGCCAAAAAGCTAAAGATATCCAGTCTGGTAATTGGCTTGACCGTTGTTTCGCTGGGTACTTCGGCGCCCGAATTGTTCGTTAACATTATGTCGAGCATTAGCGGCAACGCCGAAATCGGCATCGGCAATATTTTCGGGAGCAACATTTCTAATATCCTATTAATTCTCGGAATTTCGGCGATAATTTACCCTCTTCCAGTTAAAAGAAACACCATTTTATCCGAAATTCCCTTTTCTCTCACCGCCACAATGCTTGTCGGTTTTTTAGCAAACGCGGCTTTGTTTTGGGAAGTTTCCCTCGATTCTATTTACGTTCATAGAAGTTTATTTATCGACAGATGGGAAGGCGTTCTGTTATTAATGTTCTTCATTCTTTTTATGGCGTATATAATCAAAATCACAAAAGAAAAAGCCGACGAACACAAAATAAACCAAATAATGGGAAGGGAAGATAAAGACGAAGACGACAAAGAAGAAAACGACGGTTATAAAGAACTAAGCTCCCTAAAATCAATTTTATTCATTATTCTCGGTATCGTGGGCTTATTAGTAGGCGGCGACTGGGTGGTTACCGGAGCGATAAAAATCGCCAAATCCTTTGATTTAAGCGACAGTTTTATCGGATTAACCATAATAGCTATCGGCACCTCGCTACCCGAATTAGTAACTTCCGCCGCCGCGGCGCTGAAAAAGAAAACAGACATAGCCGTCGGAAACGTTGTCGGCTCGAATATTTTTAACTTGCTTTGGATATTGGGCATAAGCGCGGTTATTAAACCTCTGCCTTTCGACATAATCAGCAACGTCGATATATTAATCATCATTATCTCTAGCTCGCTCCTTATATTAGCTATGGCAATTGGCAGGAAATACATTATAGAAAGATGGAACGGAATTCTTTTCGTTTTACTATACATAGCCTACATTATTTTCCTTATTCATAGAGGCTAGGTACCTCGTCTATGGATAGCGAACAAAATATCGTTACCGCGATTGTGTCAAAAAATAAATCCAATTGCGCGGTTTACGTCAACGGCGTTGAAGACTTTGTTTGCGACAAAGACCTCGTCGTAAAATTCAGATTGAGCAAAGGCGACGAACTTAGCGAAGATTTAAAAAACGAAATCATAAGCGAACAAAGAATATACGAAGCGAAACAAGCCGCCTACAATTTCGTTTCCTACAAACCGAGAACGACGTTTCAAGTCGAACAAAAACTACGCAAAAAAAATTTAAGCGACGAGGAAATTGAAATAGCGATTGATTTTCTGAAGGAATTCGGACACATAGACGACGAGAAATACGCCGAAACCTTCTGCAAAGACTATATAAAACGAAAAAACGTCGGTAAAAAAAAGATGATTTACGAACTGGGAAAAAGAGGCATAGACAAAGATTTAGCGGAAACTAAAGTTCGAGAGCTTTATCCCGAAGAGAGTCAAAGAGATTTCGCTATGGAAGCGGCTCGGAAGAAACTAAAGAAAATTTCTCACAAACCGCCGCAAAAAAGAAAAAACTCGCTAATTAATCATCTTAAACGTCTAGGATTCCCGTGGGAAATTACTAGATCTGTTGTCGAAGAATTTATCGGCGATGAGGAAAATGATTAATAGAGTTATCATGGCAATAGCGGCAGTCTTACTTTTTACGAACGCTACTCAATCGGCGAGCGGCGAAAACTCAAATAGTCTTAAAACAAGACTGCCCGAAACTATAAATAGCTACAGCCCGACGATTGTTCCCGTTATTTCGCCCGACGGCGATTTGCTTTTCTTCGACAGAAAAAATCATCCGCTAAATACAGGCTCGGTCGCCGACAACGACGAAATCTGGTATTCAAAAAAGATTAGCGGCAAATATTGGTCTTTGCCGAAAAAAGCGCCCTCCCCCCCAAACGAAAAATATTCGACGACGCTTTTCTGGATTTCGCCTTGCGGAGCCTCCGCTTTAATTTACGGCGATTCAGCATACGACTCAAGAAGCGCGAACTTTTATTTAACAGATATGAACGGCGCTAATTTCTCGAATTCTATAAACGTCAAAATCCGCGACTATTACAATAAATCAAAAAACGCTTACGCCATTCTTTCCCACGACGCGGAAATATTAGTTTTATCGTTAAAAAGGGGCGAAGGTTTTGGCGGAGAAGATTTATACGTTTGCTTCAAATCGGATACTGGATTAACTTATTCCGAGCCGCTCAACATAGGCTCGGAAATCAATACGGAAAGCGACGAAATCTCGCCTTTCCTCGCATACGACAACAAAACTTTATACTTCGCGAGCGCCGGACGAGACGGATTCGGCGGTTTCGATTTATACGTCGCGAAACGTTTAGACGATAGCTGGACGAATTGGAGCGAACCTAAAAATTTAGGCGGAGATATTAACTCTAAGTTCGAAGAGGGAGGAATATATTTGACTTTGCTTTCAAAATACGCTTACTTAGTTTCTTCGGAAATAAAAGTAGCTCCCTCTAACTCAATCGACAAAAACCTCGACTCAATAAAACTAAGACACGGAATTTACAAAACTAAAATTCCGAACAAATTCGCTCCCGAACCCTACGCCGTAGTCGAAGGCGAGATAAAAGTCAAAGCAGTCGGCGAAGAGTTACATTACAAAAAAAGCGTTGAAATTGAAGCAGAATTTAAAGGAAGGGCTAAAAAGAATATTTATCGCTCCTCGCCGCATACGGGTGAATTCGTTATAGTATTGCAAAACAATCAAGTAGTCGATTTAAAAATCAACGAGCCCGGCTACGAAATTATAAAAAAAACAGTGTCGGCGCGAAACTTAAAAAGACCGGAAAAACGGAAGATAGAAATAATATTACAACCTGCGATAGAGAGAGACAAACCCATAGCTATTACGTTATTTGAAAAAAATTCCTACTCAATTCCGAAAACCGCCGAGAAAAAGATATACGAAGCTCTCGCCACACTCGACAACCCAAACGATTTGAATTACAAAATAATCGGACATGCCGACGAAAGCGGAACGTCGGCTTACAATCTCGGCTTATCCCTTAAAAGAGCCAAAGCTGTAGCGAGATATTTAAATAAATTGGGCGTAAGCGAAAAAAATATAAAACTGGAAGCTAAAGGCGAAACCTCCCCCAGCTCGACCGAAGCAAGATTAAACAGACGCGCCGAAATATTCATAGCGCCTTGAATCTTATGTTTTACATTCATCAGACGACTCCGAGTCATCGGATGAATATTCTTACCGTAAAATGTCTCCAGTTGCAACGTTGGCTTTCCTTTTAGTTCCGACGCTCCCCGTTTGATTGAGACGCCGCGAGGAGCGCGGCTATACACGTTCACGCGCGGAGCGATGGGGGCAAAGAGAAGAAGCAAGAGCAGACGGGGGCGTCCGCTCTACTACGATTTTAGATGTGCCACACTTTGAATTGTGGCGCATCTGGTATTTGTTCACAAGCTAAAGCTCGCGGCAATTGAAACAGTCGCCGGCTGTCAATTCACTATATCGAATACAATCCTCCCTTGTCTCGGATATATAATTTCGCCGCCTTCGGTTTCGGTTTTTACTATGAACTCTATTTTGTCGGATTCCTGAACGACGGCTTTCGAAAATCCGAATTCAATAATCTCGTCCTTGGCGAACTCCATTTTCCTAGATTCTATCGGTTCGTCGGATAACAACTTGAAACCGGTGGATTTTATTACTAGTTCGAACTTTTTCGGCTCTTTGAACTGGAAAGTTATTCTATCGCTGTTTTTTAATTGTCGCGATGTGTCGCAGCGAAAAACTAGTTCGTCGCCGGTGGAAGCGAACCAAATTCTGTGCAGGACTTCCCCGACTTGATGCATAGCCGTTTGAGAGCCGGCGGCGGCGTAAAATCCGGCGTCGTTCCACTTCTCGGCGTCCGTTATTCTTCCGTCTATTATCGGCGCGACCTCTCCCCTTTGCTGCACGATGTTTTTCTTCTCGTAACTTTCACTAATCGGCTCTAAAATATGGCTCGGCGTCTCTACGCCAATTAGTTTGTAAGCTCTTTGCAGATGCTCCCGAAACAAAACGTCGAAATCGCTTTTGTTCTCCGCTTGATGTTCGTCGCCGTACCACCAAAACCAGTCGGAGCCTTCGGCTATATATATTTCTTCCATCGCCTTATCGAAATTTTCCGGCTCGATGTCGTCTTTTCTCTTTTCTACCGCTTCTCTCGCTTCGGCAAGCATATTCCAAGCGGCTAGTTCCTCCTTATTTCCTATCCATATTTTAAAATTCCCGTTAATCCAAGAGCCTGCTTTTACGCTCTTCAGTCGAGGAGAATATCGCGATTTATTTTGCTCAGCCGCTTCGGAATAAGTAATTGTCTTCAAATCGTCCGCTTCATTCAGCAAATTAAATAATTCCCTCTGAAAATAAATTCCGTTCTGAAAATAAAACTCCCAGCAGTTTTCGCCGTCTAATATTACCGGAACGACGGCGTAATCAAGAGCTTCCTCGCCCAAATTCTCGACAATTTCGCCTTTTATATGCCTCAATCTATTGCAAAAGTCGTTCGCCGCGTCCTTTTGGTCCCATCTTGAATAAACGAAACCGATGGCGTCGGACAAATTATGGTCTCGGAAAAATACCGTCAAATCGCCGCTTTCGGTAGAATATTGCGCTGGGAAATACTTTGCCAGCGGCGAATAACTATCGCCCATTGAAGCCGCTAATATAGCTTCGTCGCTCGCTGTCCATTTGTAGCCGAGCGCGGCTATCATTCGTAAAACTTCGTCGGAAATCGAGCCTTCCGAGGGCCAAACGCCGTCGGCTTTTCTATTGAATACGTCTTCGTAATAAGTAAGCGAACCTTCCAATTGAGCTTTGGCGTCTTCGGGATATTTAAATATCTTCTCCGGCATAGAACAATTCGGAGTAGCTTCCAACGACGCTTGCGAATCGCATAATAACGGCAGAATCGGGTGATATTTAGGAGTGCAGCTAATTTCCAACTGTCCAACGCTTATCAATGATTTATACTGCTTTATTATTTTGCTCAAAATTTCAAGATGCAAATCCAAAACCATCGCTTTTTCTTCTTCGGTGAAGTTCTTGCCCTTTGTGAACAAGCGTCTAACCGCCGACCTTTTTCTCGACTGGTTGCCTATCCAAGTCAAGTTATACCACACTTGCAAGTCGAGCCAGTCCTGCGGCTCAAAATTCAACAGCGCCTTGTCGGTATCCGCGGCGGCTAAATACAACTCCTGATAGCGACGAAACGGCTTTATCATATTCTCGTGATTGCACAAGAAGAAAAGCCTCAGGATTTCTTTTTTATCTTCGTCGCTTAGCGATTTCGCGTCCTTCTCGGTAAGTATTTGGATTTTATCCTTCGCTCCGCCCTTTACGTATTCTTCCAACTGCATACAAAGCGACGGGACTAAGTTTATCGTCTGCTTCAAATTGGGATACTCGTAAAAAAGCTCCGGCAAATCCCAATAATCCTTGACGCCGTGCAACCTAACCCAAGGCAGTATCATCTCGTCGTCTTTTAAATAATAAGGCTGATGAAAATGCCACAAAATAGCGACTTTTAACGGTTTCATTGTTATCTCTATATTTTATGAAAAATTATAAGCTCATTCCCAAAGACAAGCCGTAAACGAAGGAGGCTTCGCCGCCGGCTATGTCGAAACTTACGGCCGGCGAAATCGTAAACATATTGTAATGATAGATATACGCCGCGCCTAGTCTAAACAAAAAATGAGTTTGCATCTCGGTTTTCTCCGCTTCGGACTGCGATTCGCCGTTCACGGTTTCCTCGCCGAACTTAACGCCCGGAGCGAGCCAAAATTTAAACTCCTCCATATAAGGATGAATATAAATCGGGACGCCTACAAGGTTTTCCTTATGTTCGGCGAAAACTCCCTCGATAAAAAATCCCGTCCCGAACATATAATCGACGAACGGCAAACGATACTCGTAATCGAGTCCCAAAGCTAAATCCGTCGAGGACTCGCTCAAATTCGACGACGCGCCGATAAAAATTGAAGCGTGATAGAAAGCCAATTCATCGTCTTTTGAAGAACGTTCCCCTTCCTGAGCGTTAGCCGTAAAAGACAGCGTTAACGTCAAAACCAGAGAGACTAATATTTTTACTTTTTTCATAACATTACTCAAAAAATAACTTGACTTTTTAACGAAAAATCAATATACAAATTATCGACAAAACAATTAAATTTGTAAAGTATTTATTGAACTTTTTGAAAAACGGAGGTCTGGTTATGAGAGAATTTAAGAACTATATTAACGGAGAATGGGTCTCCGCTAAATCGGGAAAAACGTTTCAGAATATAAGTCCCGCCAATAAAGACGACGTCATAGGCGAATTTCCTTTGTCCGAACAAGAAGACGTAAACGAAGTAGCGAAAGTCGCTCGCGAAGCATATAAAAAATGGCGAATGGTTCCGGCGCCTAAAAGGGGCGAGAAAATCAAGAAAGCCGGCGATTTATTTGTCCAGCGCAAAAAAGAACTCGCCGAAGTTATGACGCGTGAGATGGGCAAGCCGACTTTCGAAACCGAAGGCGACGTTCAGGAAGCTATAGACACGGCTTACTACGCCGCCACTGAAACGAGAAGACTGTTCGGTTACACGACTCCAAGCGAAATGCCCGACAAAACTAATCTATCGTATAGAACGCCCATAGGCGTTTGCGGCATAATCACCGCTTGGAACTTTCCCGTTGCCGTTCCCAGTTGGAAAATCCTGCCCGCTATGGCGGCTGGAAATACCGTTATTTTCAAGCCGTCGAAAGACTCGCCGCACTCAGGAGTTATTATGGCGGAAATTTTCGAGGAAGCGGGAATTCCGCCCGGAGTGTTTAATTTAATACTCGGTAAAGGAAGTATGGGCAATCTACTCGTGGAACATCCCGATATCGACTTAATCGGATTCACCGGCTCGACGGAAATCGGCTTTAAAATCGGCGAAATCTGCGGTAGAACGAACAAAAAATGCTCGCTTGAGATGGGCGGCAAAAACGCGCAAATAGTGATGCCCGACGCTAATATGGAATTGGCTATGGACGGCGTCGTTTGGGGCGCGTTCGGAACGACCGGGCAGCGCTGCACAGCTACCTCCCGATTAATCCTTCACAAGGAAATATACGACGAATTCCTCGAAAATCTGAGAAAGAAAGCCGAGAGCTTAAAACTCGGCGACGGTTTGAAAAAAGGAACGGACGTAGGTCCGGTTATACATGAAAACGCGCTGAAAAGCATAGATAATTACGTGAAAATCGGCGTAGAAGAAGGCGGCAGATTAATTTGCGGCGGCGAACGAGCTAACGAAGGCGACTTAGCTAAAGGCTCTTTCTACAAGCCAACTATAATAGCCGACGTAACGCGAGACATGACAATATTTCAAGAAGAAATATTCGGTCCCGTTTTGGCGGTAACGAAAGCCGATTCATTTGAACATGCAATAGAACTTCAGAACGACTGCGATTACGGGCTTTCTTCGGCTATTTACACGCGGAACGTAAACGAAGCTTTCAAGGCGATGCGCGATATCGAGGCGGGAATAACTTACATAAACGCCCCGACAATCGGCGCGGAAGCGCACATGCCCTTCGGCGGCGTGAAAGGCACCGGCAACGGACACAGAGAAGGCGGCTGGACGGTATTCGACATCTTCACCGAATGGAAAACCGTTTACGTCGATTTCTCCGACCAATTGCAAAGAGCGCAAATAGATAATTATTGATAAAATTCTGCGTTGAAAAATAGCCTACACTCATTCCCAAATTGTAATTTGGGAATGAGATAAACTTTTAAGATAGACTCCGCCTCGGAAGCGGAGTCCATCTTCCCTATTTTTATCCTCCTTCCCAAATTCCAATTTGGGAAGGAGGAAATATTTAAAATACAGAATCACCTAAGTAACCGACTATTCACGAATTAGAAATATCAATGTTCACATGTGAACATTTCTCGCTTAAAATGTTCATAAGTGAACATCCGATTTAGATTTACGATAATATTATTCTTTGTCAAA
>CAZDXB010000041.1:0-18818 GCA_964509335.1 uncultured Hyphomicrobiales bacterium
ATTAAGTCAACCTCAGGGTTTACCCTGAGGGCAGTAAAAACATAGTTATTAGACACTCTCCCCTTCAGCCGTCTGCAAACAAAACACCGTCGAGGATTAAGCATCGTAAAACTAAATGAATCACTTAAACGAAAAAAGTTTGGATTTTAATTTATAAAGTATTATTTTGCAATAATTAAAAAGTATATATGATTGTAAATAGAAAACTGAATATGATATTTATATTTACTATTAAGACAAATATTAATAAGGAGACTTAATTATGAAAAAGGTGTTCTGGCTTTTAGTTTATTCCGCTATTTCTGTTGCTCTATTATTTTTAGTAGAATGCGATAATGAAAAATCAAAGAACAATATATACGTCCCAAATCGGGAATGGAAGTTTACCGTAAAAAGAACAAACTCTCAGTCTATCGATACGCTTAGATTAAAAGTAGTCGATAAATATGCCGATAAAGTTGTTCATGAAGACGAAATGGGATTTGAATGGATACTATCTTATTCGGATACAAATAAAATACAAACTTATCGCGATACGACTTACTATACATGGAAGGTTAATGATAACGATATTATAAAAATACCGTTTTCTTCTATTCGATATTTAAAATATTCAGCCGCGACGCCCCATCCAGAAATTCGATTACCCGTTTATATAGGTCGTCGTCCTATTAAAATTGAAAGAAAGACTACATTTTCAGACGTAGAGGAAATGAAAGGTTTGAAAATCACGGGAGAAATCAAAGTCGTCGATAAGATATTTTACGACAATCCAATCGTAAACGATTCTTGTTGGGTATTAGACGCTGTCGGAAACAGTAAATTTGGGACTTTAAAAGCAAGATATTATTTCCATAAGACAATGGGTTTTGTGTATTTATATTACGATTTCAATAAATACGAAGTAGAAGCGGAACTCGTCGATTTTAATAAAAAGGAATCAAAAAATAAAAAGAAGAAATAATATGATTAATAAACGTATAATAACATTCTTATTAACGTTTATCTTTATATTTGGATGTTCCAGCCATAACGTTACCGGTAAAGAAAACTATTCCGGACGCTAGCGACGAGACTGTCGCGACTGATTACGACGGTTATTGGAGTTCCGTTCTTTGTCTCGAACCTGAAGTATTTATTAATGAACTCAAAGACAAAGAAAAAATTGATTTCGCCGAAGCGGTAAAAGATATTAAAAATAATGAATACGACGCCGCAAAAAGAAAGTTGAAAAATCTAACCGCATCCGATAACGATACTATCGCGTATTATTCAAAAAGAGCGCTTTCCGAATTATTAATATACGAGGGCGCTTGGAAAGAAAATTACGAGCTTTATTACGACGAGAGCAAATCCGAAGCCGAAAACATTAAACATATAACTTTTTCGGAATTTATGAACTCAAACGAAAAAATGAAACTAGCGAATAACGACACAATCCATTTTGAGACGGATAACGATTTAATGATAATACCCGTTAATATTAACGGGAAAAATATAGATTTTTATTTGACACCGGCGTAGAACTTACTATCATTAAAGCTTCTATTGCCGAGAGCTTAAAGCTTGAATTTAACGATTATAATACGAAGGTTACCGGCTGGACTAATAAAACAACAAAAACGCGTTCAGCCTTGATAGATTCTTTGAGCGTCGGCGCGTCGTTATTCACGAACAAGCCCGCTCTTATTGTTCCGGATAAAGCGATGGAATTTAAATTTCTTTTCTTTGAATTTCTTGAAATCGACGGCGCAATCGGATACGATATAATTAAAAATTATAACGTTTTAATTGATTATCCCCAAAAAATCATTGTTTTATATACGGAAGCAAAAGAAAAAATCGTCAACAATAAAAATAATCTGTTTTGGCTGGACAAACCAATCTTAAATTTAAAATCGCTTAACAACCAAAATCTCTTTTTTGATATGGATACCGGTGCGCAGAAATCGTTTTTCAATAATTTATTATTAGACAAACTAGAAATTAAACCCAGCGACAAAGAAAGTCATACTCAATACGGCGTTGGCGGCAAAGCGAATTATGAATCCGGCGTCTTAAAAAAAATTTCAATCAAATTAGACGATAACGTCGTTACATTTGATGAAATTCTTTCTCAAGAAGATAATCCCAATAATCTAATTTATTTAGACGGAACGATTGGAATAGATATAATAAAAGGTCGCAAAGTATATATCGGAGCTAAGCAGGGAATATTCAAAATCTTAGAATAATCAATCATTCTATGAATTGTCTCAAAACTTAAATATTTAAAATAATTCCAAACTGTTTAGATAAACAAAAAGTTTAATGCGAGAGCCAGTCTAACGAGTCATCAAAGAGAACAGTCTAAAATTGCGTTAAAGCCCGAATTTATTAACGGTTTTTTTAACTAAATTCAAATTCTATAATATACTCCGTCCGAAATCGGAGTTTCGGACGGAGGTGAAAGCTCGTCTTAACTAATCGATTGATATTTAATCAAATAACTAAAACTTATTCAGCTTTCCGTCCTTAAACGCTCGATAAGCTTCCTTAGCGGTCATTCCGTCCGCGCCAACGTATATCTCTATGTTAGACCTGCTCAAAACCGCGGCGGCTTTGTTTCCGGGACCGTTTCCCGTTATTATAGCGTCCGGTTTCACCTCGAACATTTTTTGCGCCGCCAAAGGTCCGACTCCATGAGCCTCGCCCGTAATATCGCTGTTGTCGATAAAATCCGTGTTGTCGTTTTCTTCGTCGTAAATCAAAAAATGCTCCGTTCTGCCAAAGCGCGGGTCAACTTTAGAATCCCATGAATCTTCTTTTACCGTAATCGCTAATCTCATTTTCATTTCCTTTCGTTTGTTATTTTTAGTATTTTATCCCAACTATCTTTAATTTTATTTTTTATACTTCCGTTTTTATCGTATTCAACAATTGTTTCGCCATATGTCATAGCTCGAGTGAAATTCTCGTCGTAAGGCAAGCTGGCTATATGCGCTATTCCCTTTGCGTTCAAATACTGAATAATCTTTTCGGTCGTATCATTATTCAAATCCGATTTATTAATAATACAGCCGGCTGGAATGCCAATCTTTTGCACCAAATCGTATATTCGTCTTAAATCATGCAAGCCGGAAACCGTAGGCTCAGTTACCAAAACGACAAAACTCGCTCCCGAAAGCGAAGAAATCACCGGACAGCCAATCCCCGGCGAGCCGTCAACTAAAACATAATCGAAATTTCCCTCCTTTGCAATTCTCGCCGCTTCCTTTTTGACTTTTGCGACTAACTTGCCGGAATTTTCCGCTCCCACGCCTAGCTTCGCGTGAACCATATACCCGCCGCTTTTGATACGCGATATATACCATTCGCCCACGTTCTGCTCGACCATTTTAATAGCTTCCAAAGGACAAATCCTCGAGCAATAAGCGCATCCCTCGCATTCGATTTCATCGACGCTATAATTAATATCGTCCTCTTTGATAGCGTCGAAACGGCAAACGTCCAAGCAAGCGGCGCAGCCGTCGCATATATCGTTGTCGATAACCGCCAACTCGCCGCTGTAAAAATCCTCAGAGCTAGCGAAATCGGGATTAAGGAGCAGATGCATATCGGCGGCGTCAACGTCGCAATCAGCCACGACTAAATCCGCGCTTCCCAGAGTTGCGAAGGACGCGGCAAGAGACGTCTTACCCGTTCCGCCTTTGCCCGATATTACGACAATTTCTTTCATTTTATCATTTCAAAAATATATTCCTTTACCTTTTCCAACTCGCTCTTATACTCTGGAACGATTTTAAATAACAACTCGCCCCTTGAGTATAGCTCCGCTACCGCTCTGTCGTTTTTAAAACGAGCGATTATTTCTATTCCCTCTTCTTCGCAATAATTTTCCGTTTCGTCGTTCCCGATTCCGTAGCGGTTTATCGCGACGACAAACTTTTTCTTCAGCTTCCTCATCGCGTCAACGGAAAGTTTCAAATCGTGCAATCCGAACGGCGTCGGCTCGGTTATTAAAATGACCAAATCGGCGTCTTTTGTCGCTTCGATTACGGGACAGGACGTTCCCGGCGGCGAATCGTATAACTTCAAAGCATTGTTCGGAAAATTCTCCTCGACGTATTCCTTCGTTTGTGAAATCATCGGCACAGCTTGCTCTCTGCCAATTTCGAGCGTTCCTTCGACAAAATTAAGAGCTCCGACTTTATGCCGCTTCAAAACGCCTATTTTCTGGGGAATCATTTTAAGCGCTTGCGACGGACATAGCTCGACGCAGGCGTAACAACTATGGCATAATTCGGGAAATGTTATCACCTCGTCGGCTAATCTGATAATCGCGTTGAAGTTGCAGACCTTTTGACAGTTCCCCGTTAGTTCGCACTTGTCCTTGTTCCTCTCGGGTACCATCTTAAATTTATCTTCGGCGCTTATTAGCTCGCCTTTTAAAAACAAGCCTGAATCGGGTTCTTCCACGTCCAAATCGACGAGGGTTACGTCGGTTTCCTCGGCTAAATAACTAGCTAAGTTGACAGACAACGTGGTTTTTCCCGTGCCGCCTTTGCCGCTGGAAATCGCTACTTTCATCTTCTATTACGCCTGAAACTTAGTGGTCGCACAAATTCTCACCCATCGTTAAATTGCCTTTCAGATATGTTTCTACTAACTCTTTCGGAGTTTCTTCCTTCGCTCCTACGCATACTTCGATATTGTTTTGCTTGAAGAACATTTGGGCTTTCTGCCCCATACCTCCCGCTATAATCACGTTAACTCCCTTCCTCGCCAAAAACGCGGGCAAAACGCCCGGTTGATGCGCCGGGGGCGTTACGTAATCTTCGCTTACGATACCGTCGCCGTCTGTCTCGACAATCGCCAATTTTTCGCAATGACCGAAATGGACGCACAATTTCTCAGCTACGGTGGGAACTGCAAATACTTTCTTCATCTTAACTATCGCTCAATTTATTTGACAAAACCAATAATTATTACTTTTCCTTAACGTTTATCTCAAGCAAATATTTATTTTATACAAACCTAAAGCTGACATCTACGCCGTAAATCTCTTTCCCGACTATAGTTTATTATCGGTCTTTGCAAAAGCAGTTCCCCGCTCGCGGCGATTAACTCTCGTCGCCTAAACATAAGATTAATTTTAGCTCTCGTTATCAAACTATACTTAAGCGGTTACGGGCTTACTTCTTTTCCAATTTATCGATTCTGTCTTTCAAAGACGAAATCACTTCTTTCAATCCCCTAATTTCGTCTTCGTATTCTCGTCTTTCACGCTCCGTTACTTCAGGTTCGTCGTAGCGTCTCGGCGGGGCGTAACCGCCATAGCCGCCGCGGAAACCGAAACCGCGTCCGAAACCCATACCGCCTCTATTTCTGAAGCCGTAGCCGCCGCCGCGTCCGTAACCCGGCGCAAAATTAGCGTAGCCCGGACGGTCGTAGTCCGCGCAATATCCTAATTGTCGTCCGCTCAAAGGTCCGACTCCTCTCGGTCCAGTTCTATCTCCTCCCGGCATAATAGCCTCCTTTCATTTTATTCTTAAACTTAATTGACAACGATATAATTCGTTGTTTTCAATATCGCGCAATTATCTCTCTATCCTAAACATAGCTTCTCTATCATTCGCCAAATTTCTTATTCCCTTTCCGTACCGTCTTTAATATTTATCTCTCCTAAATATATTTTTAGCCAAATATAACAAAATCCTTAACAAAAGTCAAACGATTTTTAGAATTAGGAATTGCCACATAACTATATTTTAACTACCCTCAAGGTAAACCTTGAGGGTAACGTTTCTTTGAAAACACGCGCCAGCTGTTAGATTGAGTCAACCTTCGGGTTTACCCGAAGGGTTCGAAATTCGACATAATTGAGTTTTGTGAAAGTCCTCAATCTTTAAAATAAATTTTCTTATAAGCTTTGAAATTGAGTCCTCTTTTTTTTAATCCCCTTTTTATATATTTGTATTATGTTGATTTTTTAACTTTTTGAGGGAAGAAATATGATACCGCGATACACGCGCCCTGAAATGGAAGCGATATGGACGGACGAAAATAAATTCAATATCTGGCTTCAAATTGAGGTTTTAGCTTGCGAAGCGTTCGCCGAACTGGGCATTATACCAGCAGACGCCGCCGAGGAAATCAAATTGAACGCGAAAATTGACGTCGAGCGAATAAAGGAAATAGAGGAAACAGTCAAACACGACGTAATAGCCTTCCTAACAAACGTCGAGGAAAACGTTGGCGAAACGTCCAGATATATTCATATGGGGATGACCTCCAGCGATATACTCGACACTTGTTTCGCCGTTCAATGCAAGCAAGCGGGCGAGATAATAATCAAAGATTTGGAAAAAATGAAAGGCGTTCTGGAAAGAAGAGCGCTCGAATTTAAAGACACCCCTTGCGTCGGCAGGACGCACGGAATCCACGCCGAACCGATGACTTTCGGGCTTAAATTCGCTCTCTGGCGCGACGAATGCCTCCGCAATATTGAGCGAATGAAAAAAGCGGTCGAAGATATTTCTTACGGGAAAATCAACGGCGCCGTCGGCACATACGAGCATATCTCTCCTATGGTAGAAACGTTCGTTTGCAAACATTTGAACCTTAAGCCGGCGAACGTAACGACGCAAGTCGTCCAGCGGGACAACCACGCGTTCTTCTTAACTACGCTCGCCATTATCGGCTCGTCTGTGGAAAAAATCGCCACGGAAATCCGCCACTTGCAAAGAACCGAAGTTCTCGAAGCCGAAGAATATTTCTCGAAAGGACAAAAAGGCAGTTCGGCGATGCCCCACAAGCGAAATCCAATATTATCGGAAAACGTAGCCGGTCAAGCGAGAGTATTGCGCTCGAACTCTCTCGCCGCTCTCGAAAACAACGCCCTGTGGCACGAAAGAGACATCTCCCACAGCAGCGTAGAGCGAATAATTTTCCCCGACTCAACTACTTCGCTCGATTTCATCTTAAACAGAATCACCGGCGTCCTCGATAAACTAGTAGTATATCCCAACAAAATGAAAGAAAATCTGGACTTAACGCGCGGGCTCGTCTTCTCTCAAAAAGCGTTGATAGCCTTAATCAAAAAAGGCGTCAAACGACAAACGGCTTACGAAATAGTCCAAAAATCCGCTATGAAGACTTGGAACGAGAAAAAGCCGTTCAAAGAAACCTTGCTTGAAAACGAAAAGTTCAGAGAATATATATCAGAAGACGAAATCAAAAAACTATTCAGCTACGCCGACATAAACGAAGGCGTGAAGTTTATTTACGAAAGGTGCGGATTAGAGTAGCTAATGTATAATCGCAGCTCGACGGAATTCCATAACATTCAATATTTAGATTACTTCTTCCGCCGCGTTTTTCTTTATGGCAAAACAATTGGACCGATAAAATTCATCCATAAAACAAAGCCGATACCCCCGCCGATAAAACCGCCTATTATAAACGACAATCTTGTTCGCTTAGGAACAACTTTGAAAACGACGTAAACTGATATAATTAATCCTATAACTCCTAAAACTATAGGAACAACGCCGGAAGGCATATAGAGCATATTTGAAATCCACGCTTCGTCCCCGCCGAAATATCGACCGCTACCACACAATACGCCTTTAGATATGGACATAGTTAAATTGAAAACCTCTCTCAACCAAAACAAAGATAAAAATACCGCAATCCAATCGACAATTTTAAAACCGCTTTGGGCTATTTTTCGTCGTCGAAAAAATAATAAAATCAATCCAATTACGCCTGTTAGCATAGTTTCCAGCGGACCGCCCATAGCTATTAATAAATCGTCTCGACGAATTTTTTTAATAGTATTTTCATAATCTCGCTTTCCGGGAAAGTCCATGTCTTCGATTATCTCAGTCTTATATTTAACCCGGTATTCGTCAATTTTATTAGTTAGTTTTTCCCAATTCCAAGACATACTAGCGTAATGTAATTTTGTCTTATAACCTAGCATTTTCGCCATAGCTATATGCCCTAATTCATGCGTGAGAGTTCCAACAACCGTACAAACCATAAAAGCTATAATAAACGCTATTAAGTTATTTGGCTGCAGTTTGTTTTGCATATTAATCGTTCTAATATTTCACAAACTTTTTTTACTATATTGACTTAAGCGTATTAATTTTTACCAAAAATATCCTCGATAACATAACATAGAAACTCATACAAGCGCTTCAACCAACCCCTTAAATACAATAGAATGCATTGGATAAACTGAATACCAATATAGTCTTCCCAATAATCCTTTTGGGCGGAAAGTAGCGGTTTGATATAAAACTCCTTTTTTGATTTTGAACTCCAGCCAAGCTTCGCCGGGAAGTTTCATCTCGGCGAACAGCAGTAATCTGCCCTCGTTTCGGTCGGCGAACAAAACGCGCCAGAAATCAAGGGAATCGCCTGCAGTCAACGTATGCAAATGTGTCCTGCCTCTCCTCAGTCCTACTCCTCCGAATATTTTATCGATAAAACCGCGCAATTTCCAAGCCCAATTAGCGTAATACCAACCCTTCTCGCCGCCGAGACTCCATATCTTTTCCTTGCAGTTTTCCGCGTTGTTTATTTTCTCGGCTCTTTCGTCTTTAAAGCAACCGTGGACGGGAACGTTAATATAATCCGAAAGCCGATGATTAATCCGACCGCTTATCAAAGAATCCTTCCAACTGGACAAAATCCTGTCGCTCTCTATCGCCGACAGCGTCCTCTGCAGAGCTTCTTCGTAACTAACCGGAAATATATCGAGAATATGATTAATGTCGTCGTTTCTGCAAACCACCTCTATTTTCATACTATCAACCAACGATCTAGCCAGCTTATAAGAAGTAGCCGTAATAAAATAAAGCCAATAGGACGACAGCTTTGGCGTCATCACCGGAACAATCAAAATCCACCTTTTCAATCCTCTCACTTTAGCGTAGATTTTCAACATTTCCTCGTAAGTGAGGGCTTTAGGACCTCCTATATCAAAATTATCATTGTAAAGCTCCTCGCGAAATAGCGCTTTGTCAAGGAAGTCAATTACGTCATGAATACTAATAGGCTGACTCTTAGTTTTTAGCCATCTGGGAGCGACCATAACCGGCAATTTTTCCACCAAATCTCTAATTATTTCGTAAGACGCGCTTCCGGAGCCGATTATTATTCCCGCCCGCAAAGTCGTAAAATTATAATCGCCCTTGCCCAAGTCCTCCTCCACGGATTTTCTTGAAGCTAAATGCTTTGACAAAGAGCGTTCGTTAACAATCCCGCTCAAATAAACGACATGTCTAGCGTTTGTTCGGCTAACGGATTCTCTGAAATTTTTCGCCGATTTTAACTCCATTTCTTGATAATCGTCTGATGAAGACATAGAATGTATCAAATAATAAGCCCCGTCGATGTCGCTTGGTATATTTTTAAGCGACTCTTTGTCTAAAAAATCGACCTCGATTGTTTCAACGCTTCCAAGCAATGAATCGGGCGGATTAAAACGGTTCTTATCCCTCACGCAGCAAACTATTTTGAAACCTCTTTTTGCTAAAATCGGCAACAAACGTTTCCCAATATATCCCGTGGCGCCGGTTAAAAGTATTTTCATTTAAATTTTGTATTTATGTATAATGCTTTGCAATCATTTTATTAACAAGCCAGGGAAAAAAATAATACTATTTCTTATCTACTCTAAAGGCGTCTCTATTATCACCTCCACCGTCCTGCAATAGAAGCGCCCTTCCGGCGTGTCGTTGTCAAACAGCAACACAGACTCCCCGACTCCCTTAGCTTTTTTTACGGACACTCCCAAAGATTTAGCTAAATTCTCGGCTCTGGATTTCGATAGCCTCTTATTATAATCCGTATCGCCCGTTCGGTCGGAATAGCCGATTATAGATATTTTTGAATTGTCCTTTATTCGAGTTTTAATGTAATTCTTCAATTCTAAATTTTTGCCTCGCAATTGAACTTCGTCAAAATCGAATAAAATCAAGCTGAATCTTTCGATTAGTTTGTCGCCGACTTTATTTTCGCGTTTCTTCATCTTAATTTGCTTGACGGCAATTTTTTTAACGGGACTTTTCGCTTTCTGCCCGACTTGGTTTTCTACGGTCATATAATACTGCAGTGAATCGCTGAAAACGGGAACGGTTTTCTGCTCCAGATTGATATTCCATTCGACGGCGTTCGGAACCGTGTCGCCTCCGCCGATTCTCTTGAAAACTTTGCCTTTTTGCGAGGCGACTATCTCCCACTTATCGACGCCGATTTCAGATTCAATTTTAGGATAAAAACGAATGTTAGAAGGCGTAGAAAACCTTAGAGTATCGTTAACTAAAATCGGCGCGGTAATCTCGCTTACATTCGAATAAATCTCGACTCTGCGGTTTTCCTCTCTACCGTCGGGCAAGTCTTCTCTCGAAGGATTTTCAGGTAAGTTCCGTTCCGTAATTTCAATTCTACTAGAATCTACGCCCCAAACCTCGCGAAGATAATTCCCCACGGTATCCGCTCTATTTCTCGATAGCTCGATATTGTCTTCTTCAGCGCCGTAGTCCGAGTTGCACCCGACAACTTTCAACTTAGCTTTCGGATTTTTCTCCAATCTTAAGCCAATAATATTCAGCAAATTATAATAAGTCTGCAACTGGTTTAAATTATAGACGCTGTCGATAGCAAATCGCTCGGCTTCTTTCTTGCTCAACAAATTATATCTTTTTGGGATTTCCGACGAATTCTCTTCGAAAAAGACGTAATTCAGCAAAGGACTTAAATTATAATACAAAGTCTCCCTCACTTGCATTTTCACGACTTCCGATTCCTCATCCTCATCGACTGCTATCGCGTTTACTTTAGCTTCCAGCTTATATTCTCGAGGCGTAAATATTGTGTCGGTTCGGGAATTTATAAGGGTAATAATATTTATTCTCTCTTCTTCTTTAAATAAGCTGTCGTATTTTACTTCGAGTTTGCCGCGCTTGTATTCGGCTTTTGCTATTCCCGGCTTGGTTACTTCTATAGTATCGATTAAGTCTTTTCGCTCGTAAATATTCTCAATCGGCTTGGGAGGTTTAGGCGAGAAGATAACCGACGCGCCGAGCCTAACGGAAAAAGCGCGCCAACCCGAATCGGGAACGAAAGAATTTAAATTATAATCGAAACTCAAACTCGGAGCCAAGGTTAAAGAGCTGTCTTCGTTAATCGGAACTTCCCATCGAGAGCCGGCGGTTAGCGAAAACAAAACGGACGAAGCTCCGTCAATAGCGCCCGAATACAAGTTCCTCTTGTCCGATTGGGTGTCCTTAAACACAACGCCTTCGGGCTTCAAAATTTTCTCTTCTTGCTCGTAACTCGCTCCAACGATAAAGCCAAAACGAGCGCCGGCAAATACGGATAAATCCCGATAGACATTTTTAACGACTTTCGGATTTAAGCCAACCGAATAAATCGAAGCGTCTATCGTATATTCAAACTCGCCTTCCAGCGGCTCGCCGTCAACTCCGAACGTCTCGTTTTCAACCTTTGTCAATTTGCCGCCGAGCGATTGAAAATCCAAAGCCAACTGCAATTTATAATCTTCGTAAACGAGACCTTCTATGAATCCGGCGACGCCAAAGCCCGCTCCAAAACCGCTTTCGAATTGCGGACAGCATAAGGGCGCGCTCGGCAAAGCGCTAAAATCAGCCGAGTGGAAGTTCAAATTCAGCGTAAGCGAGCCGCCATAGCTCTTTGTCAAATCTCGAAGAAACGGCAAAGAGTCCAACTGAGCGTTCGTCGAAAAAGGCGCCAATAAAAACGCCGCCGCCAATAATAATCTTATAAATACTCCTTTAGTGTTCGTCGCATTCATATATGTAAATCTATTGAAAAAACAAAGTTGAAACAAATATCTTTTTTAACGTTTTGTTAACGTATTATCAATAAATAGATTTAGATTTAAAGCCAATCTTTTCGAAATTACTTTAACTTAACTTGGAAAATTAATATATTTGAAGAATTGTTATTATGAAGAACACTCAAGGATTTAACTATGAAATACTCGCTCTTGACACTCGCTTTGGCTTTCATAACGATTATCTCGCCTTGTCGCTCGCAATTTGTCGCGCCGGAAAGCGTCGCCTACGACGACTACGACGGTTCTTATTACGTTTCCGACGCGGGAGCGGGTAAAATCTATAAAATCGACTCGAATAGAACCGTTACGGAATTCGCTTCAGGATTGACGCAACCGAAGGGAATGGCGGTCGGGATGTTGTCGCTTTGGGTCGCCAACGTCGATAAGTTGGTTGAAATCGACTTGCTGACCGGCGATATTTTGAATAGACATTCCATTCCCGACGCTCAATTTTTAAACGATATCGCAAAAGACGAACTCGGAAACTTATATATTACCGACACCCAAGCTTTTAAAATATATAAATACAACTCGATGAACAAAGAGATTAGCGAATTAACCTCCGACATACCTTCGCCCAACGGAGTATTATTCGACTACATAAGTTCCGCTCTCATAGTCGTGTCTTTTAGGCAAAACGCACGAATATTTACCGTTGATTGCGTCGAAGGCGAATTCACCGAGCTTGCGCAAACGAATTTATCTATGCTCGACGGCATAACTTACGACATAAGCAGAGATCGCTACTACGTCTCAGCTTGGGGAGATAGTTCAATTTATATACTAGACCCGTCGTTTTTAGACCCGCCCGAATTGCTTCGAGATGAATTACCTGGACCGGCGGATATATATTACGACGAAACAATCGACTCGCTAATCGTCCCCTCGATGGATTTAGGCGAACTGATATACATTGGCTTTGGAACTACGGAAATAAACGCCGAAGCGCTTAATAATACAGACCAAATTGCGGTATTCCCTAACCCGGCTAAAGAAAAGCTAAACGTCAAATTCCCTAGAATAAATAATAAGGGAACGAGAATTACAATTTTCAACGAAATCGGCGAGTTGAAAATCTCCAAGTTGATAGATTGTTCCAAGCGCGAAACAAGTTTCAACGTTTCCTCGTTAGCGCCCGGAACTTATTATATTACAATAAAAAGCCAAGACGAGAAATACTTCGCCCGCTTTGTAAAAAAATAACGATTGAAGCGGCTCTAAGCAAACTTATTCAAATAACTTGGCGGCTTTTTTAATTACGTCGTTTTTGACTTTTTCGAGCGGTTCGCCGTGAACTCTCGCTCCGGCGGCTTGCATATGCCCTCCGCCGCCAAACTCTAGAGCTAGATTTCTTGCGGGTATATCGTATTTGCCGCGGAAAGAAATCCGAATCTCCTCTTTCGAACGGTTTTCGGACAACAAAACGCCAACTTTAACGCCTTCTATGGTAAGCGAATTCTCGACAATATCTTCCACGTCCTCCTCTACGGCTCCGGCTCTTTTGTAACTGCCTTTCGTTACGAGCATAACGCACAATTTGCCGTCGTAATGAAGCTCCATATTAACCAACGCTTCGCCGTAAAGCTTCATTACGCGAAACGGTCTTTTGTTGTATATACTATCGTATAAATCCGTAGGATTAGCTCCGTAATCAATTAATTCGGCTATTATCCTATGAGTTCGGGCGTCGGTTCGCTCAAAGCGGAAACTGCCGGTGTCCGTCATAATAGCGGCGTAAAGACACTCGGCGATTCTTTTGTCGATTACAAACTCATCGTCGAATTTTAGCAATTCGTATATTAACTCCCCCGCCGAGGTCGCTTCTTCTTCGTCTATATACAAATCCGCGAACTCTTTCGGCTTAATGTGATGGTCGATGACAACTTTCTTGCATTTCGCTTTATTTATAGCCTCCGAAACCGACTTTGTTCGATTCACGTCGTTTATGTCTATCAGAAAAATAGCGTCAGAACTTAATATGTAATCTTCCTCTTCGCCCGAATATCGCCTAATCTCGGATGTTCCGGGTAAAAACTCATAGTTATAGGGAACTGGACTATGTATTATTATTCTCGCTTCGGCGCCTTTGCTAAGAACGTAATAATAAAACGCTAAGGTGGAGCCTATAGCGTCCCCGTCGGGATTGACGTGTGTAGTTATCGTAATTCGCTTCGATTCGTTTACTATGCCTATACATTCCTTAAACTTACTTAAAAGCTCATTATTTAACTTTACGCTCATAATAAAACATCTCTTTTAATCAAACAAGAAATGACAAACTTAAAATATTTTCGATTAATTTTTAGTTAATTATCTAAATTTTTAAATTTTATATTGCAAAAGTCTTAAGTTGCAAATTTGATAAAAACGCGACGAACAATGGAAAAAGACAAAAAGGAAAGATTCAAAAAGAAACATCTCCCGCTGATAGGCGCTTTCGCCGGCTATCTCGCATTTATCTTAATACTAGTAATCATACTCGACTCCTTGATTTTGCCCGCCGTAATCCATAACTCCGAAAAAGTGTCGGCTCCGAACGTAATTGGTTTGACCTTAGACGAAGCGGAAAACAAATTAGAAGAATCGAACCTCGATTACAGAATAGCAGCCGAACAATACAATGAAAGATACGACGACAACTGCGTTATAAATCAAAATCCCAAACCGGACGAAGTTGTCAAAACTGGAAGACATATAAATTTAATTGTCAGCAAAGGCGGCGAAACAGTTCGTATGCCGTATGTTTGCCAAAGAACTACTCGATACGCTAGAGTTACGTTAATGAAAAGAGGTCTGTTTTTGGGAAATATCAACTACGTTTACAACGACTCGATAGGCGCCGACACCGTAATTAAGCAAAGCGTGCCGTCGGGTAAAGAAATCGCTTACGGCAGTTACGTCGATATTCAAGTAAGCAAAGGTCTGAAAGCCGAAATAAAAGTCCCAAATTTAATTGGAAAAACTATAATCGAAGCGGAAGAAACGCTCCAAAAGAAAAATCTGCAACTCGGCATTGTCTCGAATACATACGACGAAATCTACGGAGCGACTTATATGAGAAACACAATTGTAGACCAATTCCCGCAACCCGGAGAGCTTGTATCGCAAAACACAAAAATCGACGTAACGACCTTCAGATAATTAAACTTTAACGAAAAAAATTTGTCAAAACAATAAAATTGTACCACAATACCGAAATACAATATGTTTACAAAATATTCAATATACGCCGCAATACTTATTATAGCTCTCGTTTTCGCCGATGTCGCGAACAAATCTCAAAGAGCCAACGCTTCTTTCGACACCAACGCTTACTCGCAAATCCAAAACCTGCGACAAGAAACGATAATACCGCAATTCGAAGACTGGAAAGCGAAAATCGACGCTATTCTTTCCTCCGGCGACTTAGAGAAACTAAACGAACTTAGAAGACAATACGGATTAACGCTCGGCGCCGGTCGAAATATTCAAGGCGACCAAAGAAGACAAAGACTGCAAGACGGCACGGGTAGAGGTCGCGGCGGAAGAGAAAAAGGTTTAGGCAGAGGTCAAGGCAGAGGTCAAGGCAGAGGATTGGGACAACGACAAATAGACGCGCAAGCCGTGCCTAACGACATATTAACCGAAACGGAAACGATAGCCCAAAAATACGAGAATCCCCTATCTGAGTTAGGAAGCGAGATGCAAAACAAAAAAGAAGAGTGGACCGACGAAATTGAAAACATATTAAATCGCACAAACAGACCGGGCAAACGAAACTATCTGCAAATTCTCAATTTAAACGAGGACGGATTGCCTCTCAGGTTTATGCTCTGGAAAGGCGGAGAAGTTCCAAAAGGAGACATAATCGAGGAATTCGAGGAGCCGAGCGGCGGCGAATTCCAAGAAATAGATTAAGAATCTATCTCGAACTTTCGCTCCAATTCTTTCTGTATATCTTTTAGATTCTGTTTTTCGTCGGAATCAACGTCGATTTCTATATTTGATTCCTCCGGCGTAAAGTTGCTGGAGGCAATTTCTTCTATCTCTCTCAATTTGGGCAAGTCTTCCAAGCTTTTTAAGCCGAAAGTTTTGAGAAATAAGTCCGTCGTTCCGTAAAGTAAGGGCTTGCCGAGGGTTTTCTTTCTGCCGGCGATTTTTATCAATTTCTTTTCGAGCAGTGAATTCACAATTTCGTTCGAGTTTACGCCCCTAATTCGCTCGATTTCCGGTTTGCTAATCGGCTGTTTGTAAGCAATAATTGCCAACGCCTCCAAAGACGCCTGAGAAAATCTCCTGCGTGATTTAGATTTCGTCAGCCGCGACAGAGCCTCGCCGTATTCAGGCTTTGTAGCGAATTGCCAGCCCCCCGCCACATTAACTATATGATAAGGCCTATAGCTATCCTCCAATTCGGCGTTGATTTCTTCTATCAATTCCTCGAAATAGCTGAAGTTGAAATCGAATTTATTCATTATTTCTTCGGATAAGCTTAACTGCTCTTTATTCTCTTCGCCGGGCGCTTCCATTTCGTCCTCGGCGTCGGAAACGCTCCTAACTATCAACAAATCAAACATCAGTTTTAGCGAAATTGGCTCTTCAGAGCTAAAAAGCAACGCCTCCACTGCGGCTTTCTGTTCCTCTCTCGACATATTTAAAAACGGCGGTTTTAATTTCATTTCATTTTCCCGATAAATTTAATTCAACTGCGCTTCCGAAATCACTATATCTTCGAACGTGTCTTCCTGCCTAATATATATCGCCCTTGTTCGCATTAAATCCAGCATCGCTAAAAAGCTAACGACTATTCCCCTTTTCGATTCCCCTTTCACTAAGTCGGAAAAGCAAAATCTTTTCAACTTCTTCAATTTCCTCAAAATCAATCCGGCTTTTTCCTTAATGGTAATAGGGTTCAAATCAACCGTGTGCGATTCCGCGCCGCCGGAACTCCTTTCCATAGCTTTGCCGAACGCGCTCAGCAAATCGAACAAAGTCGAATTTTCGTAATAAATCTCTTCTCCTTCGCGTTTTTCGCCGTCGAATAAATTTCGATAGTAAACGTATCTCTGCTCCTCTTGCATCTCGCTCAATTCTTTCGACGCTTCCTTAAATTGCTTGTATTCAATCAGCTTTTGCACGAGAATAGTTCGAGGGTCTTCGATTCTCTCGCCCTCCTCGTCCTTCGGGCGCGGCAGGAGCATCTGAGTTTTAATATACATCAGAGTCGAAGCCATCACCAAGAACTCGCCGGCGAGCTCCAAATCGAAATACCGCATCAGGCGTATATATTTCAGGTATTCTTCCGTAATTTTAGCGATAGGAATATCGTAGATATTCAGCTCGTCCCTTTTTATGAAGTATAGCAAAAGGTCGAAAGGACCCTCGAAATTTGGCAGCTTGATTTTATACATTTTCCTTATCGCAAAATTTTATTTCAATAAATTAACAAAAGATGAGCATATCTTGCAAATCTTATTCTACGTAAACCCTTTTTACTCTGTCGGCGATAGAAGTCGTTACTTCGTATGGAATTGTGCCGACCCATTCGGCGATTTCGTCCGCCCAAATGCTCGCGCCCCGCTGTTCTCCTATTAAAACAACCTCGTCTCCCGGCTTCACTTCGTCGTCGCCGCAGTCTATCATCACTTCGTCCATACAAACGGAGCCGGCTATATTATATTTATTGCCGTTAATCAAACACTTGGCTTTGCCCGTCAAAGTTCTATAATATCCGTCGCCGTAGCCAATTGGCGCCGTAGCTATCGTCGTCGGCTTTTCTGCGATAAACAATCTATCGTAGCCAACCGACTCTCCTATCTCAATCCGCCTCGTCATCACCACGCGCGACTTCAAAGTCAATATCGGCTTTAATTTCATCTTATCCTTCAGCGCTTTTGAAGGCGTATATCCGTAAAGAGCGAGTCCGGGTCTGATTAAATTGAAATGGGCTTCCGGCAAATTCGCGACGGCGCCCGAGTTCGACGCGTGAATGTATCTAAAGTGAAAACCCGCTTCGTTCAATCGCTCCAAAGTTTCGTTGAAAAGGCGCAATTGTTTATTGGCGAAATCCAAATCGCTCGGCGAGGTGGCGAAGTGCGTCGAAATCCCGACTATATCCACGTTCGGCAAATCGCCGTAATCTTTCATAAACGAAACCGCTCTGCCGGCGTTAATCCCGTCCCTGTTCATTCCCGTATCCAAGTGCAAATGCGCCTTAGCCGTTACGTTACGCTTGCGCGCCTCCTCCGATAAAGCGACTATAAACTCGTCGGTCGAAATTAGCGATTGCAGATTGTATTTACAAAAGAACTGCGCGTCCTCCGGAAAAGCCGGGATTAACACCAATATCGGCTGAGTGTCGCCAGCCTCCCTCAGCGCTACACCCTCGTTAGCGAAAGCCACGCCCAAGAACTCTATCCCGTCGCGCCTGAGAATTTGCGAGATGCCGAGCGCCCCGTGACCGTAGGCGTTCGCCTTCACTACCGCCAATATCGCCGAATCGGGCGCCAGCGTCCTTATCCTGCTTAAATTGTAACGCAAAAGCTTCTTGCTTACGTAAGCGGTCGTCGTTCTCATTATTTAAATCCGTTCGCTATCTTAACAAATAAAAAAATGAAACGCTAAAATACGGATATTATTTTAACGTAAAAAATTGTACTCAATTTTATTCCTACTCATCCGATGACTGGGAGACATCGGATGAGTTATGCTCCGTGAAAAATCAATTGCTCCGTCCTTTAGGGCTGACTTAATAGGGTCTGAAAATCTTCAGACCCTACGATTTTTTCCTTTATTTTATCTCCTTCCCAAATTCCAATTCGGCAAGGAGATAGAACCAGAACGCCCGTAGCTATTTGAATCATAAAATCGTGCAATGTCTCAAATTTCAAAACCTGTCCCGCGTTCTTTGAGATTTGATAAATCAAATCGTTTAGCGCTGTCGCAAATACGCAAAATCTTACCT
>CAZDXB010000041.1:18828-21339 GCA_964509335.1 uncultured Hyphomicrobiales bacterium
AGATTTGATAAATCAAATCTCAATATACTTTATCTTATTTTTATCAATTTTACTTTATTATATCTATATTGCTGATTAATACTGCGTTTATATGACGCTTTTTTGAACGAAACGATAAAAAGAAGTAAAAGAAAACAACAAAAATATAAGTATATTTGTATGAAATATGTATGAATTTTCTTATATTTGTATGAAGTCGTTTTGAATATACAGCGGAGAAAAATGAGAGTTCATTTTTATCTTAACAAAAGCGGGAAGTCAAAAAAATACACTGTAATTTGTCGCGTTACCGGCATAGAGAAGTATAAACTGATGAATTTGAATACTAAGATTTATCTTGACGACGAAAAATACTGGGACAGGGAAAAAGAACGCGTGAGAACGACCGGAAAAGGCAAGAGCGTTCGCGGCGTAGAAATTAACAGAGCTTTAGATTCTTTCAAATCAGAAATTGAAAGAAAGGTTTTACGCATAAGGGACGAGAATCCGAACGCTTCCTTTGAAGAAATTAAAAAAGCGATAAAGGAAGCCGTCGAGCCTAAAAAAAGTCGCGATTTCTGGACGGCTTACGATGAATTTTATAAGTTAAAAACCTCTGAACTCTCTAAGAATACACTAAAAAGCTATAAGAATTTAGCCGCTCACTTGAAGGAATACGAAAGACGACACGGGAAATTAACTTTCGGCGACATAGACTTTCAGTTTTACGATAGATTTGTTGGTCAATTAAACCATTTAAAGAACGGCGCGGTTAATTTATATTTCGATAAACTCAAGGCTTTTATGAACTGGAGTTACGACCGCGAATATCATTCAACTCTCCTTTACAAAAAGTTCAAAGTAAGAAAACTGCCGCCTTCCGAGATAATCTATCTTGAAGAAGACGAATTAGAACGGGTATTAAAATTAGAATTGACTGGCAAAACGGAAAGAGTAAAAGACGCTTTTTGTTTCGCGAGTCAAACCGGAGCGAGATATTCCGACGTTAAAAGTTTGAATATCAATAGAGAGATTGATTTTGAAAAGCGGATTTGGAAATTGACGACACAAAAGACGCGCGATATAATTAAAGTTCCGCTAAACGATATAGCTCTTGAAATTGTTAAGAAATATAGGGAACGGGGAAACTTCGGATTAAATAATTTATCGAATCCGTCTTACTATCACGTCAAGAAAATCGGCAAGCTAGCGGGAATCGACGCTCAGATTAACGCGAAAGAAACGACCGATAACGGAGTCGAGACTAAAAATTTCAAAAAATACGAACTAATGGGCTTTCATACGGCTCGCAAAACATTCGTTACCTTGTCGCTAATGAAAGGAATGTCGGTTCAGATGATAATGGAAATCACGGGACACAAAAACTTCAAGACTTTACAGCGCTATTTAAAAATAACGGATAGGCAAGTCCAAGACGAATACGACAAAGCTTGGAACTCAAACGCTTAAATTATGAATTAATCAATCAATCACAGCGCAAAAAACTGCCTCAAAACGTCTTTTAGATAGCAATTTCCCTGTTTTAAGCTTCTTTCGGGCAAAAATCAGGGGCTTTCGGTCAAAATATCAGGGAATTTGACCGCTAGACAAGGGATTTTTAAACTTTAGCCGATATTACAAGACAATTCTATCTAAAAAAATATATTTATACTTAATAAAATTAAGTAAAATCTAATAAATTTTAATAAAACCTAACAATATCTAAATAGTTGTCTCGTAAGGGTATATTGGGTCTTAAAAATGTTTAATAACAAATAAGGAGACGATAAAAATGTTTAAAAAACACTTAAAAAAAAAGACTCTCGCTTCGGTCGATATGTCCGGCTATGAAATGAAGCAAATTTTGCTTCGATGGGGTATTAAATTCACTGAATTTTCAAGACATCTTGGGCGTTCGCATTCGTTTTTCCATAATTGTTTGCTTCCCGAAAGACGCGTTCCGAATATATACGTATTAAAGCTATGGGAGTATCTCGGCGCTGAAGAATCGCAAAGAGCGTTGGAGTATTTGGAAGAATTTAGAGAGTGGGTAGAAGAACACAGTCAGAAAAACGGTTTTGTTCCTAGAGTTTGAGCGCTCTTGATTGTAAAATGTCTGCGGCGAAAATAAGAACGTAATCGAAAATTTAACGTCGAAGCGTTATCGCTAATCGTTTTCTAGGGGAAAGCTAAAAATGCCCCTTACAATCGATTTATGAAGCTCGTTTTCCGGCTTATCTACGCCCTCTCGTTTATCTTTGAATAGACATTCTTCATTAAAACCTCTTTTACTATCTCACCAAACTCTTTATTCTCGATAATCTTGTCGAATATGTATTGATTTTGCTCCATCTTGTCTATCGTATCCCAAATTAATTCAGTCGATATGCCAAACTAAGCGTAATCACAATACTAATATAGTTCGATTAAAACAATATCTAAAAAAAACCCACCCGAAAAATCGGTGTAATCACAATACTAATATAGTTCGATTAAAACAAACCGCTGTTACAAAATATAAACTCTACGGGT
>CAZDXB010000041.1:21349-21832 GCA_964509335.1 uncultured Hyphomicrobiales bacterium
GAGGTGTGCAAGTGGTGTAATCACAATACTAATATAGTTCGATTAAAACACTAATAATACGACGTATCACACATCGAAGGGTGTAATCACAATACTAATATAGTTCGATTAAAACAATGCGTAAATCCTGATTTATGAGGTTCTTGGTGTAATCACAATACTAATATAGTTCGATTAAAACTGAAGTCAGCGATGACCTGAAAGAGTTTATCGGTGTAATCACAATACTAATATAGTTCGATTAAAACCTTTAGTAGCATTAGGGCTTATAGCAACCAGGTGTAATCACAATACTAATATAGTTCGATTAAAACTGACAATGCCTAGAGCTAGAAAGCCTAATCAGGTGTAATCACAATACTAATATAGTTCGATTAAAACTTATATCGATTTATCAATTGCGCGTTCTCTGGTGTAATCACAATACTAATATAGTTCGATTAAAACACGGCAATTACGGCGAGTTTGAGATCGACGGTGTAA
>CAZDXB010000042.1:0-20463 GCA_964509335.1 uncultured Hyphomicrobiales bacterium
TCTGGCCGCCATTGTCCGGCTTACGGAGAATCAGGTTTTCAATTTCTTCGAGCGATTGAAATTCCCCGTAAGTGCGGATAATATAATCTCTTTTATTGGTAACTACACGCCCGCCGGCTATATCAATATTTTCTTTTTTCAGTCTGTTCGCAATATCATCAAATGATATATAGTAACCCTGCATTTTCATTGGATCGATGTGCACACGGATTTCCCGCATCATTCCTCCCGAAAGGGCCGAGCCGGCCGAGCCTTTTACCGATGCGAATTCCTCCTGAAACTCATTTTCCACCCAGGTCCTGAGCTGTGTAAGGCTCATATTATCTGATGAGACGATGATCTCAACCACCGGAAGCTGGGATGGATCGGCCTTAAAGGCTACCGGTTCGAGTGCGCCCTCCGGAAGATCTTTTTTTACCAAACCCAATTTGGCGAGCACATCCTGGTAAGCCACATCGCGGTTTACACTATAGTCAAAATTTACCAGCAATGTATAGACGCCCTCTTCTGACATAGATTCGATGTAGTCGAGATTATCTACGGTGGCCATTTTTCGTTCGATGATTGTAGCCACCTCATTTTCAATTTGTTCAGGCGTTGCGCCGGACCAGTACACATAAACTTTTACCATAGGGTAGGTTATATCGGGAAGCATATTCGTCGGCATTCTAAAAATGCCGGATATTCCCACTACTATTAACACAATCATCAATATGATTGTTCCTGCAGGGCGTTTTATGGATTGTGTCGTTAGTTTCATTTCTTTTCAGCTCTTGATGTTCCCATTATTTTAACCTTTATGCTATCTTTAAGCATTTCCTGACCTGACACAACAACTATTTCATTTTCCTCTAATCCTTTGATGATTTCAATTTTATTCCCCGATGAAATGCCTGTATGCACTATCCTTTTCTGAGCCAGTGAATCTTCGTTTACAACAAAAAGAAAATACTTATCATCGGGTGATGAAAGAACAGCGTGTTCGGGCGCCGAAACTGCATTTTCCCTGACAGAAACCGGTATTTTAACAGATGCCATCATCCCGGGTAAAAGGGTCTTGTCGAAATTTAGTATTTTAATATCAAACTTTACACTTCGAGTTACTTGGTCAACCTGTGGATAGACTAAGCTGATTTTGCCTGTTAATGTATCATTTGGATAGGCATTGAGTATTACAGGCAGTTTTTTGCCTTGTTTAATGGCTTCAAAATATTTTTCGTTTACTTCGGCTTTTATAACCAGAGAACTCATATCGCTAATTGTTATTATGTTTTCTTGATCGCTTACCTGGCTGCCCTCATCGAGCCAGCGCTGCGTTACCAACCCGCTCATTGGGCAGATAACGGGAATGGTCTGATACATATTTTTAGCGTACTCCAGATTACTTTTCGCTTTGTCGAGTTCCTGTATTAATTTTTCGTGTTTTTCTGAATTATTATCAGCCTCTTTTACTTTTTCTTCCAACAGATCAACCTTTAATTGATTGTTTGATATAACAGCCATACGGTCACTTGGATTGATTACCGCAATTATGTCATCTTTTTCCACCGTTTGATTTTCGCGAGCCCTAAGAGACTCTAAAATACCGTCAGCAGACGATTTAATGTCGGTGAATATGTTTGGCTGGATAGTGCCAGTGATTTCAACATATGAGACCATCTTTGTTTTCATAGCCGGTTCTACACTTACCAGGGGCGCCTTTTTTTTCTTTGGTTGCTGCTCTTCTTCTTTTTCGCTATTGCATGAAATCAACATGGCAGATAGGGTTAGCATCATAAATAAAATATATTTTTTCATCATCATCATATTTTTTGTTTTCCTCATTTTTAATTAAAAGGATAATTATCATTACCTAATAAATAATTCAGCTTTGCGAGGGCCTGCAAATAAGCAATTTTTGATTTATCATGCATAATTATTGATTCTGTTAATATCTTTTGAGCGTCGAGCACGTCAATAATATTTCCCTGTCCAGCTTGATATTGCACCGAAGAATTATCAAGGGTTTTGGCTGCCAGTTCAATTATTTTTTCGTTATTGGAAATTTCGCCTTTTAAATCTATAATGCTATTCAGCGACAAGTCAATTTCTTTTTTTATATCATGCAGTATTTGATTTTTTTCATCCTTTAACTGTTCAATACGGTAATCGCTTTGAATCATTTCAGTTTTATAGCTGCTTCCACCCCAATATGGTATGGAGTAGCGGATGCCAACGCCGATATTGTAATTGAAGTTATCGCCAAAAGGAATGTAGCCATCTTCCCAACTGGCAATACCATAGGAATAGACCTCGGGCATGTTTTGTAGTTCGTATAATTCTTTTTGTTTTGATTCTATGTTGATTTGTTTATCTTTTACAAATAACTCCGGATGTTCATTAAGAATCTCGCTATAAAGTGAATCGGCAGAGAAAGACCGATTTTCTGTGTGTTTATAAAGCTCCTTAGAAATATCTTGTATGGCTATAATTTCTTCTTCGCCAAGATAACAAAGTCTCTTGATCTCTATCAATTTGCTTTGGAAATCATTTTTAGCTTTCTGAATGTTTTTTTCTTCAACAGAAATCTGAACCTGTATTTTTAAAACATCGAGACCCGAAACTTTACCAATATCATATAGATTTTTGGCGTATTGCAATTGCGATTGCAGCTGTTCAAGCGAATTTTTAACGGCGTCTATCTCCGATTTTGCTTTGAGAGCTTCAAAATAGGCATCGGAAACGCCCCAAATTACTGTGTTTTTAATTTGGCGACGTATTTCATCGTTCAGCTCAATTTCATCTTTAACGATAGCTTTTCTTTCTTTATTTTCGCCCCAATCATAAATGGTTTGATATACAGTAATATCAGTGTACATATCTGTAAGGGACTCGCCAAGTAGCCTTTGCTTATTGGGTAGAAGAAATTTCCAGTAGGAGAATCCCAAAGAGGCGCTAATCCTTGGTTGATAATTAGTCTTTAGTATCTCAATTTCAGATAGTTTTATCTGCGTATTTTTCTCATTTGCCTGCAAAAGGTAATTATTTTGCAAGGCGCTATCTAATAATTGAGTTAATCTATACTCATTTGATTGTGCTTCTTCAATGAAGACTATGAATAATATCAGTAAGCTGTATATAATTATTGACTTATACATTTGTTATTTCGCATTCTCTAATCTTTGACTAAAAGCTTTAAATACTGATTTCTGTCTTGACCTCGGTATTGCTTTGTCTTTTAAGTATTTTAGATTACTGACAACCATTTCCAATTTATTCCCAGGAAATCCCAAAATAGCTTCGTTTGGTTTGGCGTCAGTAGCATCGCGGCATCCATAACATCCGAAACTCATATTAATATCATCAGTGAGAAAAGGAATTACCGCTGAGTCAACGCACATAGCTTGCAATACGCTTGTGCTGAACTCAAGTCTCCCGCCCTCGTCATTCAAATAAGCCAAAGCAACCCACATTAACTTTTCGACTTCATCTTCTATTATAACTACATCAGGCAATTCCTCCCAATCGGCTAAAGGTTTAGCGACAACAGTCGTATATTTTCCTTGTTCAAGTCTTGGCATATCCTCCATAACCTTCATCGCTGATTCTTTCTTTTGAAAAATACCATAACCTTGAAGCATTGAACCGTCTTTTAATTTATCAGGTAATGGCTTAAATCCCAAAGCTGCCGCCGCCGCGGGACAGGTGATGCTTTCAGGAATAAGAATAAGTTCTTCGCCCTCTCGAGCCCTCATAATTAACTGACAAAATCTGTGATTCTCGGCAATATTTTGATTTGTTTTCGGAATATGCTCCAAAATTTTTACTCCGACGGGTTCTGACGATAGCCCGACAGATTCTATCGTTATTTTCGAATAACTTCTCATATTTTTTATTGCATTTTTCATAATTCAACTATCTCGCTGTCAATCTCATAATTAAGTTGTAATGCCAACCATAAAGCATTATTAGCTTTTTTATCATTTATGGTTTTAACGTCGGCAGGAATAAAATATCCACCGACTACCACAAAACTAAAATTGCTGATATTTTTGTATTCAATCCATAAATCAATTTCATCGCCTAAATGATTGCTTCCTTGCAGCAATTTGAGATTCTCGCCAAATGAAACGCCGTCAGGATTAGGAATCCTTAAATAATTATACTTCAATTCAATCCGCATATCTTCTGCCGGAAAAAGTTCTAATGCAATTTCATAATTCGATAAATTGCTCCATCTAACTATATTCATTCTCCCGTAATATTTATCGCGTGAGCCGTAAACAGGGTCAAAAGCGCTGATTTCGTTTTCATCTTCGCCGCCGCCGGCATATACATATCTTAAGCTCAGAAGCGGCGACCAGGGAATATATATTGCTTTATATCCAATCCTGGAAGCGAAGCCAACGGCATCGATATCTTTGCCGTTATCATTGCCGAATTGTTTGACTGCCGTTAAGTCATAATCAAAATTGTAAAGATTTGAATCTACAAGCCTTGCTCCAAACCAATAATGATTTATATTTTGATTTTCTATATAATCGGCGCCGCCCTGCCATTTTGTAGCCAGGAATGGTTCTAATCTTGTATTATCAAATATATTTATCGAATTATAACTGCCAATACCAAAATATTCCGTATTCGTAAAGGGAATATTTGTTTGGTTCGGGTCGTTAATTTTTGTGCCGCCCGCCCATAAATTAAAGTTGTTTAGACCTTGAGTATAAGCGAATTTTAACGCGTCCCAATTCCAACGACCGGAATTTCCCCATTCTCCCCGACCGAAAATTCTCGTATCGCCAAAACTTATTTTTTGCCTGCCGGCGGTAATCGATAATCCTTCAATCATATCATTGTATTGAATAAACAAGTCGTGCAATTCAAAGAATTCTTCATTTGGATTTTTTATATAATATGGCGATGGGGTTACTTTCGAATGAATCTTAAATAAATCTGGGCGCTTTGACTGCCTTAAAGACCATCCGAAAGCCCTCGAATCCTGAGAATGCGCTGATATTACAAAGTTTTCTCCGATATTATAAGTAAATCCGGCTACAATCCTTTGAAGAAGAAAATTGTCGTGAATATCGCCATAGATTTTTTTATTCATACCGTTCCAATTTTCAAACCTTTCCCTGATTGAAAAATCAAAAAACAGACCGTTGCTATCAGCGCAAATTAATGGCGTTGATATAACAAATAATACTATGTTAATAAAATATCTCATTTTTTCATTTAGCTAATCATCAATACGTGATTTACAATAATTATTTACACTTACCTTAATTAATAAAGAATAATTTAGCTGAGTAAGTAAATCTCTTATTTATTTAATCTTCTAGCTGCTCAACCGCAACAAGAATTATTAAATCCTTCAAGCCCTAATAATTGGAAATATTCATTATTAAAATCAATCTTTATTTGCTCAGAAAAATCTTTGAATAGTTCATCCAAATAGAAATTAATCTCTTCGTGGACTTCTTTTATGTCTGTGTCATTCGGCTTATCGACAATTATCATACCAATTGATGGTCCGCAACATCCCGTACTTTCAGCTATTCTAATACCTTTAGTATCGCTGGAATTATTTGTTATAAATGTTTTTAATTTTTCCATTGCTTTTTCTGTTATCTGCATAATGACCTCCTATTTCTTACTTATTTATTTTTTGGATTTAAACCTTTTTCTTTCAGTATCTTGTCTATTTCGCTTTCAGGATAAAAACCTTCGTGTCGGTGAAATTCCTTACCATTCTTATCTAAAAATATCTGAGTCGGAATAGCTCTGATTTTATATTCAGTCGCTTTGGGCTTTCCTTCGGGCGTCCAGACATCATAAAAAACAATTTCAATTTGCTCTCCGTAACGTTTTTCTAATGATTCCATTATTGGCTGCATCTTTTGGCAGGGAATGCATCTAACCGAACCAAGTTCAATAAACGTTACTTTGGAACGCGCCTCAACCGGTTCATCTGTAGTAGATTTCCGCTCCGTACAAGAATAAACAGTTAAAGCCAATATTATAATCAAATAGAATATTCTCATCAATTACCCCTATTTTTTTACGGACATACATCGGGAGCTTTTACGTCCCCTTTTTCCGGTTTTGAAAAATATCTCTTCTGAAACCATAAAGCAACATTGACTAACGCTATTAAAACTGGCACCTCCACTAACGGACCGATTACCGCCGCGAACGCCTCGCCGGAATTAATCCCGAAAACCGCCACCGCTACCGCTATCGCCAGCTCGAAATTATTGCTAGCCGCGGTGAAAGATAGTGTCGTAGTCTTAGAATAATCCGCCCCGGCCTTCTTGCCCATATAAAAAGAAACGAGAAACATAACGACAAAATAAATTAACAAAGGAACGGCAATCCTAACAACATCCAACGGTATTTTAACGATGAATTCGCCTTTTAGCGAAAACATAACTATAATGGTAAAAAGCAAAGCTATCATAGTAATCGGACTAATCTTCGGGATGAATTTCTTATGATACCATTCCTTATTCTTTAACTTTATCAAGCTGAATCTAGTAGTAATTCCCGCTATAAACGGAACCCCGAGATAAATGAACACGCTCTCGGCAATTTGACCTATCGTTACGTCAACCGTAAATCCTTGCAAACCCAGCCACTCGGGTAAGACGGTGATAAAAACGTAAGCGTAAATTGAGTAAAACAACACTTGAAAAATCGAATTGAACGCAACCAAACCCGCGGCGTATTCAGTGTCTCCTTCCGCCAATTCGTTCCAAACGATAACCATCGCGATGCACCGCGCCAGCCCAATCATAATCAATCCCGCCATATAATGCGGAAAATCGTGAAGAAACAGAACGGCGAGAGCGAACATCAAAATCGGACCGATTATCCAGTTTTGAACAAGCGAAAGAGAAAGTATCTTGACGTTCTTGAAAACGTCGCCCAAGTCTTCGTATCTCACTTTAGCAAGCGGCGGATACATCATCAATATCAACCCTATCGCTATCGGAACGTTTGTCGTCCCTACTTGGAATTGACTCCAAAAATCGGGAACGCCGGGAAATAAATAACCCGACATAACGCCGACAAACATAGCCAGAAAAATCCATAGCGTTAAGAACCTGTCCAGAAAATTTAATTTTCTCGATACCTTAGCCATATAAATACCTTCCGTTATTACAAGTTTCTAGTTTCTAGCTAACGATAATTCTTCAATCCTAATTGAAATTGACGATAGTCATCTCTTTATATTTCGACAACCGTCAAAATATAAAAATTACGTCATTCTAGCGCAAATCTCTTCTCTATCGGCGTTCTTTAGATTTTCTAAATCATTTTTAATCGACGTCTCCTCGTTTAGCCAGCCGGGAAACATTGCGAGAATTTGATGCAAAACCGGATTTTTCGACGTTCGGTTATATTTATACTCCACCCACTTACCGTCCTTTTTTGCCGCTATAAAACCGGCGCCTCTTAATACCGACAAATGCGACGACACGGTCGAGGTGGAAATATTCAGAGCGCTTTTAATCTCGCAAACGCACAAAGGTCTCCTTTCCAGCATCTTTAGTATCCTTACTCTGTTTTCGTCCGTCAACGCTTTGAATACCTTTATAAACTCATCCATAATTCCTCCTTTGTCATTTCGACGTTCATCAAAATAAGAAACAAAAATCAAAACACAAAAATTTTCAAAAAGGATAATTTTGTTTATAAAAAATAATTTTTTTATATTGAACCATTATGGTTCATAATTAGGAGATAAAATGAAATCAATCACAATACATAATATTGAGACTGAACTTTACGAGGCTATAAAAATGAACGCCAAAAAAAATTCTCGTAGTTTGAATCGGGAAATAAAAGATAAACTATCAAAGTATTATCTTAAAAATAAAGAAATTCGAGAAAAATCGGATTTCAAAAAGTTCCTCAATCTCTGGGATGAATCCGACAAAGTCGAGTTTGAAGAAAATACTAAGGAATTGAGAAAAATAGATGACAGAGATTGGCGATGAATAAGGTTCTATTGGATACTAATGCCTATTCAACTCTGTTAACGGGCGATAAAATGGTTCTAAACGAATTGGAAAACGCCGATATAATTCACTTTTCAGTTATAGTCATCGGCAAATTACTAACTGGATTTAAAGGAGGCAGCAAAGAAAAAAAGAACATTACAACCCTTGTAGAATTCATCAACAAACCAAAAATAAAAATCATCGACGTCACAATAAACACAGCTTCAATCTTTGCCGGCATTAAAAACTACTTAAAAAAGAAGGGAAACCCTATACCTATTAACGACGTTTGGATTTCCGCTCAAACTTTTGAATCTCAATCAAAATTAATTACTTACGACAAACATTTTCACAAAATTCCCAAAATCGACGTTTGGGAAAAAGCGCGCCAGTAGCATATGATTAATTTTACCAAAATCACAAAGCTACTCTATTCAAAGTCTCTATCGCGTCCTTCAAATCGCTCTGATTAACTAAATCGGAACGTTTTGCTTCCTCGCAATTTATCAATTCGCGCGCCTTGCCGTAATCTTTTCGCATAGCGAAAGCGACCGCCGCTACGTACTTTTTAAGCCCCTCTAAATCGGCGTCGGCGCTCTCGAAATCGAGCAATTCAATAGTTCGGTCGTATTCGTCTCGCTTTAAAGCTATTTGCCCTAATCTGATTTTAGCGTTTGCGTTGTCGGATTCCGAAAGCTCCGGCGAATCTATCACGCGAGTGAAAAGCTCGGCGGCTTTATCGTAATTGCCGGCGGTAAACTCCGTCTCGGCTAAATGCTTAATCAACCAATCGTCTTCAGGCTTATTTTCAAGTTCTTTCGTTAGCAACTCTCTATTTCGCTCGATTTTGTCGTTGTCCCTTCTCATATAGCCATAATGATACAGCTTAACGCCCGAATCGACTATTTCATAACCGGCGGCTCTTATAGAAGGCGCTATCTGCTCGTGAACGGCGCCCTCGAAGCGAATACCCTCCGCCGCTCTAAATATTCTAGTGTAATCGTGCTTGGAAGCCGTCTCGCCGTCCTCCAATACGTTAACAATTTCAACTCTGACGCCGCCAATATTCGGATTCTCTAGCAAATACAAATTATCCTTAAGCGATTTAACGTCGAGACGCTCGTCGCTATCAATAATTAGCGCCCAATCGGTTCGCAAAAAGTTTAAGGAAGAATTCCTCGCCGCCGAAAAATCGTCTCGCCACTTAAAAAAATATACTTCCGCGCCCAATCTCGCGGCTATCTTAGGCGTAGAATCGCTCGAGCCAGTATCGACTACGACAACCTGCTCGCAAACGCCTCTCGCCGACTCTATAGCTTTTGAAATGTCTTCCTCGGCGTCCCTAGTTATTAGCGCCGCTCCTAAACTTATTTTTCTTTTAACCATAATATTAAAATATCTACGATATATAATGTAACTTAACAAATAAACTAATATCAAAACAACGTAAAAAAAAAGCCGCGCCTATTAGACGCGGCTAATTGAATCTATTAGTTATCTCGCCTCAAATTAAATTAATATTTGCCGAAATCGTCTTCGTCCAAATTGATGACGTCTTCCGGCTTCTGTTTAGGCGACTTATCTTCTTCCGATTCTTCTTCGTCGTCCAAATCTCCCTCTAAATACTTCTTTTCTCTTTCTTCAACCATTTTAGAAGTCTCGTCGCCGTCGTCCTCATCGTCTCCGCCATACTGCTCTTTTTGCTCAGCCATTTTTTGCTCGAATTCATCCTCGTCCATATCCAAATCGAACTTGGAAATCATCTCCTTCAAATTGCCAGCCTGACCGGAAAGTTCCTCAGACGCGGAAGCGCTCTCTTCGGCGCTCGCCGTGTTCGTTTGCGTTACTTTATCTATCTGCGTCAAGCCCTCGTTAATTTGCGAAATCGACATCGCTTGCTCGTTAGAAGACGTAGCAATTTCGCTGACTATATCCGACGACTTAATAGCGCCGTTCTTAATTTCCTCGAGAGCGGAACTTGTTCTTTCCGCCAGCATAGCGCCGTTTTCTACTGTTTTAATGCTATTCTCAATCAACTCCGCCGTTTCCTTAGCCGCCGTGGCGCTTCTCGCCGCTAAATTTCTGACTTCTTCGGCGACTACCGCGAATCCCTTGCCATGCCTGCCGGCGCGAGCCGCTTCAACCGCCGCGTTCAACGCTAGCAAGTTGGTCTGAAACGCTATTTCGTCAATTACTTTTATTATCTTCGAAATATTTTTGCTCGAATCGGTAATCTCGTCCATAGCGCCGTTCAAATCACTCATTTGGCTGTAACCTCTTTCGGATACGTCTCTGGCGTCGATTGACATAGCTTTCGCCTGATTGGCGTTTTCGGCGTTCAACTTCGTCTGAGAGCCGATTTGAGACATCGAGCTCGTTATCTCCTCGAGAGACGAAGCCTGCTCGGTAGCTCCCTGAGACAACGCGTTGCTGGCGTCGGCTACTTGCGCCGAACCTCTGGTAACCTCCTCGATAGTTACCGCCACCTGCGACAATATCTCGTTCAAGGATTTAATCGTATTATTTATCACGTTCTTTAATTTCAACGCGTCGCCTTTGTAATCGCCTTCCATATTCTTAGTTAAATCGCCCTCCGATACGGCGTTCAAAGTATTAAACGCTTCCTTGAAAGGCAATAGCTCAATAGTTTGATTCAACGCGTCCTTAATCTTTGCGTGGTCGCCTTTGTAATCGCCTTTTACTCGCACGTTTATTATGTTTCCTTCGGACATCTCGTTCAATACGTCGGCGGCTTCTTCGATTGGCTGAATAACGTTGTCGAGCGTATCGTTAAAGCCCTGAACTATCGTAGCGAAATCGCCGTTGTGTTTTGTAATGTCGGCTCGAGTGTCCAACTTGCCTCCAGCCGCCGCTTCCGTTAAAGTTCTTGTGTCGTTTACTAGAGTCTTTATAGAATCTATCGTTTGATTCAACGCTTTAATAATTGTATCGTATATTTCCTTTTGTTCTTTCGTGTCTTCGTCGGCTTCCTCTGTCTGCAACTCAAAGTCCAATTCGCCTTTAGCTATTTTACCGATTGCGGCTACCAATTTGTCGGTTTCCTTGGCGCTATATTCGGCGATTTTATCCTGCTTTTTCATCTGCTCTTTTATGTCCGTCTGGTCCATTATTACTTCAAACGCGCCTATTGGCTCGCCGTTCTCGTCTCTAATTGGAATGCCGGAATATCTAATTTCCATATCGGTTTCCGGATTGGGATGAGCGTCCGTTTCTGAAACGGCTTTGCCGTTCTGTTTCATCGCTTTATTGCAAGCGCAGTTTTCCGTTCCGCAATCGGATGTCTTAAAGAAGTCGTAACACTTTGTGCCTTCTAACTCCTTTCCGTTTTTGCCGTTTATTTCCGCTCCTGTGTCGTTCATATACACTATATTAAAATCGTCGTCTATAGCCATCGCGGGAATCGGTAGATTGTCGATTAAACCGACAACGGCGTCCAAAGTAGCGTTTACTCCTTTAATTATCCTTCCGAAATCACCGCCGTGCTTCGACTCGTCTCCTCTAGTTCGCAACCTTCCTGCTCTTCCGGCTCTAGCAAGCTCGTTAGTGTCGTTTACAAGCGCTGTAATAGAATCTATGCATAAATTAAGATTGTTTTTTATCTCGTTAAAGTCCCCTTTATACTCGTCTTCTATCTTAGGCGGTATATCGCCTTTGGAAATTCTGTCAACATACTCCGCTGTAACGTTGATTGGCTGAACAAAAGCGTCTATCAACTCGTTTATATTATTTACTACGCCTTTGAAATCAACGCCAACTTCCTCGTCGTTAGCTCTTTTATCCAACTTGCCGTCGGTTATATCCTTAGCTAATCCGTTTATTTGGTCTATAACTTTTCTAATTCCTTTGTTAATCGACCTCGAAAGTAGAACCGCTACTAAAACGACAATTACAGCCGCAATCAAACCTATTATTATCATATAAGTCAACAAAGCGTTCACAGGCTCGTCCAACTCAGCTTCGTCTATTTCAGCTAACATTACCCATCTTTGACCGAAAATATCTATAGGCGAATAAGATGAATAAACGGAATTACCATTATAATCGGTAATCACTTTAGTATCGCTCTTTCCAGCCAACGCTTCTGTAACCGCTTCAGTATTGACGCCGTTTTCTTCCACCGTGCCGGCGAACGACGCTTTAACCGAATGCCCTTCAGGGTCTAAATAAGAATCAGAACGCATTCTTTTGTCGGAACCCACTAAATACGTCTCTCCAGTTTCGCCCAGTCCCGTCCTCTGCTGCATAATATCGTTTATATCGCTTATAGATAACTGCAAAGCCAACACGCCGATTTGTTCGCCGTCCAAATTATTTATCGGCTTGGCTATAAAAGCCGCCGGCTCGTTGGAAATATCATACCAACTGTAATCCTCGAAAGCGAAACCGCTCTTCGCATTCTTAAACAATCTCCCCAGACCGCTATTAGCCATATCTCCCGTAGCTACGTTTCGGCCCAAATCGGCTTCTTTGGCAACCGTATAAACTATATCGCCTTCCATAGAAATAAAAAATAAATCGTAATAGTGCATCTTATCTGTTATCTGCTTCAACCTTTCGCCGTGCAGCGCGTCCCATTTTTTCCATATAACGCTATTTATACCGGCTTCGTTATAAGCGTTGATGAATCGTTCGCAAGCTAAACTTACGCCCGCGTTCTTTTCGAATACTTCTAATTGAGCTTTTTTCTGAGCGAAATAATCCTGAATTTGTTTGGATTTAATATCCGATACGGCTTCTAACTTGCTCATACCTTCTTTTTCTAGCGAAGTTGAAGACGAGAAATAAGTTATTACGGCAAGAACTATCATCGGAACCAAACCTAAAAGCAGCATCGAAATCATCAGTTTAGCGCTAATTCTCATTTCTTTGAACATAATCGACCTTTTAATTTATTAAAATTATATTTTAATCAAACAAACTACCTTGTTTTCTGATTATCGGAAATTTCATTGAAAAATTTAAAATTTGAAGAAAATTTCTAAAGCGGTCTCTGTTTTATATTGACTTTGAAAATTTAAAACTGATTCTGATTCGATTTTTCTAACCCTATCCGTTGGCTTTTGTCAATTTATTTATTAGCTCTTTTTCTTTATCCCTCGCCAACTTTAATGAAACGTGAACTTTCAAGCGAGCGGTCAACTCCGCTAAATTAAAAGGTTTGACGATATAATCGTCCGCGCCGGCTTCAAAGCCCTTGTTTATGTCTTCGGTTGAATCTTTGGAGGTTAGCAACAAAATTGGAATGTCTTTTGTAACCTCTCTATTTTTGAGTATCCTACAAACCTCCAATCCGCTAATTTCAGGCATCATTATATCTAATAATATTCCGTCCGGTTTTCTTTCTTTTATAAATTCGAGAGCCGATTTGCCGTTCGAAGCTACGGCTGTCTCATAGCCGCGCTTCGGCAACATAATTTGAAGAAAATCAATATTGTCCATTACGTCGTCAACTATCAAAACCAAAGGCTTCTCGTCTTTAAAATCGTAATTTTTAGTCATTATAATTCCTTCTTTTCCGTTGAATTAATATAAAATATCGTCCGCGAATGTTAACTACTTAAACGATAATCTTTAATTAAAATTTTGTACTTTTTTTGTTTAGCTTAAACAATCATTGAATCAAGCTAAAATAATTGAAAATAAATTATCCCCATTATAACTCCTTCCCAAATTGAAATTTGGGAAGGAAGAGAGAGAGTAAATTGGAATTGGAGAAAGGAGAGGCGCGACTAAATTTTGAGCTAATTCCCTGTTCTCATTCCCAAATTGAAATTTGGGAATGAGGAGAATGAAAAGAGAGAGAACCTATATGAACTCGAGAAAGATAAAACAATCGCGATTGAAAGAAAAACTACAGAAAAAACAACAAACTAATAGCCATTACGCCCATACCGGCGACTAAACCGTATATAGATTTGTGTCCCAAATCGTATTCTCTCGCGGTCGGAAGAAGTTCGTCGATAGAAATAAATACCATAATTCCCGCCACGCCCGAAAAAAGCAGAGCGTAAACAAATTCGTTAAAAAACGGACTCAAAGCCAAATATCCTAATATCCCGCCGGCAGGCTCCGCCAATCCCGAGGAGAAAGAGAGCCAAAAAGCTTTCTTTTTGTCGCCGGTAGCGTAATAAAGAGGAATAGAAACGGCTATGCCTTCGGGAATGTTATGAATAGCGATAGCGACGGCAATTGAAGCTCCAATCTTTAAATCCGTCAACGCCGCCATAAAAGTAGCGAGACCTTCCGGAAAATTGTGTATAGCTATAGCGAGAGCCGTAAACAATCCCATCCTAAGCAATTTTTTATTTTCGGGAGCTTGGTCCATCTCCTCGACGCGCCTCGGCTCGTGAGGATTCTCGTAGGAAGGAATTAATTTATCTATTATCAATATAACGGCTATACCGATAAAAAATCCGAACACGGCGTATCCGTTGGCGGTTAATACGCCGTAACTTTCCAGCAAAGCGTCTTTAGCTTTCTGAAAAATTTCGACGAAAGAAACGTAAATCATTACGCCGGCGGAAAAACCCAAAGACAAAGCCAACAAAGTCTTATTCGTTCTTTTAGCAAAAAACGCTATCGCGCTTCCAATGCCGGTCGATAGTCCAGCGAAGGTAGTCAATAAAATCGCCGCTAGTAAACTGCCGTGAAGCTCCATACTAAAAACTAAAATTCTTTCGTACTAAAACCGCGCATAATAACTTTGCCGACCTCGTAATAATTCCGATTCGCCGAATCATAACAGAACGGGGCGACTTTTTCTAATATCGGCTTTCCTTTCTCGTCGAGAATTTCCTCGTCTGCTATAACATCCATAATCTCCCCGATAAACTGAGTGTGCAAACCAATCTTGACAGTATCCAAGACCTTGCAATGGAGCGACACAGGAAACTCCTCGACGTAAGGAGCGTTCACGGACTCGCTCTTGACGGGCGTTAGTCCCGTTTTCTCAAACTTATCAACGTCCTCGCCGGAAGCTATACCCGCAAAATCCGCCTCTTTCGCGTATTTCACGGACGGTATATTAACCGTGTAAGCTTTATTAACCGTCAAATTCTTATAAGTATAAGTAGCCTCTCTCAGAGAAACGCACACGCAGGGAGGCTTGCTGCAGCATACCCCGCCCCAAGAAGCCGCCATAATATTCGCTCGATTTTTAATGTTATAACTGCCGATAATAAAAACCGGATGAGGATATACCAATGTCGGACGTCCCAAAGATTTTTTCATACTCTTTCCTAGCTTTATTGCCACTTATTCCAATGTATTTTATCTTCTTTGTATCTATCGACTTTCTCTTGCTTTTCGTCCGTATAACCTACGGAAATAAGCGAAATCGGTATAATCTTATCCGGCAAATTAAACAATTTTCTCATTCCGTCCATCCTTTTACTTCTAGGATAAACGCCCAGCCATACAGCGCCTAACCCAAGAGCGCGAGCCGCTATCAATAAGTTCTCCGTCGCCGCCGAGCAATCTACCGGCAAGTATTCCCTATATCTTTCCGAATCCACTTCGCCGCAAACTAAAATGGCGTGGGAAGCCTTTTTCAGCATATCCGTGTAAGGATGAAAATCCGGTATCTGATTGAGAACTTCTCTATCGTCGATAACTATGAAACGCCAAGGCTGCCTGTTTCTTGCCGACGGCGCGCTCATAGCCGCGTCCAACAATATTTTAATTTTTCCCTCTTCAATCTTTCCGCTTCTGTACTCTCTTACGCTTCGTCTCGTAAAAATCGCTTCTAAAGCGTCCACAAAACCTCCGTTTATTTATTCTCAATCGATTCCATTTTATGCTTCTCTATTTTTCTATAATCTAATTCCGAACCTAACAAACTATGCGGAATTAAATAAACGGCAAGTAAAACCGCCGAAGCTATAATAGCCCAAGTTCGTTTTGCCTTGTCTTTCGCGATTTGCAAAGCCGCTACCATCCAGACGATAAAAGCGACTATTGTTTTATTGTCCGTTAAATCGCCGCCGAAGGGCCAGCCGGTCCAATAAGCCCCAAATGAATACTTTTGCATAATCGGACCGAAAATCAACCCTCCTATAAACAAAGAAAAGCAAGTCAGAACAGTATATAAAAACACCCTATCGCCGTTAAATATCGCTTCGAATCCAGTTCTAACAGAAAATGTTATAGTCAAGAACATAAACAAAACGTGAAAAAACACGACAGCGCCGGGAACGGGGTCTCGAAATCTAATTATCGTCGGATTCTTAACAATTGGCGAAAAGCCTTCGGCTTTCGTCCCTAAATAAATATTATAAATCACTTTGCCTGCCGCCGGCTGATGCGGTATCTCGGCTACTAAAGTATCGCCCTTTCTTTCCAAGCTCTCTTTGCTCCAGTCGTCGTAGCTTTTATACCTCCTGTATTTAATATACCCTTTAACGCTCTCATCATCGACTACAATATTTATCCGTTTAGTAAAATCTCCGTCGTTGCTCCTTGGCAAAGTATATTCAATCGTATCGCCGGCGATTACTGCATCGCCTTCCGCTGGATAAGTCGGCCCCGTTACTCTTTGGTAAAACACCACGCCAAACATAATTAATACGGACAGCGCCCACAAAATAATGGATTTACCGGCTCTCATTTTCATCTCCCTAATTTATTAAGTATTTCGCCCTCGGGACTAACTCAATCGCCCTCCTTACGATATCCGTTTGCGTTTCAATAACGGTGTTAAACTCGTTCTCGCCGAACAAACAATTAGCCGTTACCGCTTTAATCATTTTCTTAATAAAGCGCTTATCTTTTACGAACATATCCTCGTTCCAAACGTCTTTGCTGTAAGAAACCCTCTTCAATCCTTCCAGCATACTGTCGCCGACCTCAAAACTTTCGTTAAAACGCTCAAAATCGTCTCCGTATTTGTCGATTAACTTATCGTAATTAGCGGCGACATAACTATAAACGTATTCGATAATTATATTCTTTTCGTCGAGAACTCTTGAAAGCAGAGTTATGGTATCGCCCGCCGCGGCGTAGTCGGGTTTCACGCCCCCACCGCCAATTATCACTCTGCCTTGCGCCGAACGAAATACCGGCAAGCGAGTTTTGCCGCCCAACTCCGATACGGCTTTATTCACTTTTTCGTAAGTTTCTTTGCCGGTTTTCAATTCCAAAGCTGGATCTACAATGGCTTTTTTCGAACCTCTTTCCCTATCGATTCGTCTGCCCAGAGGAGTATAATATTGAGCGACGGTCATTTGAAAACCGCTGCTGTCAATCATATTCCAAACCTTTTGAACGCTGCCTTTGCCGTAAGACTCCTCGCCGACGATTAATCCTCTATCCAAATCCTGAATCGCGCCCGCTACCAACTCCGCTCCGGACGCGCTTTGTTCGTCTATCAATACAATTAAGGGCAAATTCTCAAAAACGCCCCCTTGTTTCGCGGTATATTTATATTTAAATCTAGGATTTCGAGCCTTTGTATAAGTAATTAAAGAACCGCCCGAAACAAATTCGTCGGCGACCTGAAAAGCTTCTTTAAGATAGCCGCCGGGGTTGCCTCTTAAATTTAGAATGACCGACTCGACATCTTTTTTCAGCAGTTGTTTAGCCGCTTTCTCAAATTCCTCGACCGTCCTTTTGTTAAAACGCGAAATAGAAATAAAAGCCGTTTTAGTATTTGGTATTACGACTACGGATTTTACGCTAGGAACGAAAAAATTATTTCTAACAATACTAAGTTTTTCGACGTCGCCGTTCAAACGCTTCAATAACAATTCAACCTCTTCGCCTTTCTCTCCGGCAATTTTCGAGTTGACGTCCTTTAAATCGGCGTTCAGAATTGTTTCGCCGTCAATGGCTACAATCCGGTCTCCCGGAACCAGCCCCGCTGAATCCGCCGGACTATTTATTCTCACGTTGTAAATAGTAGCCGTATCGTTAATATACGTTATGTTCGCTCCTATTCCAACTTGCGAGCCTTCTCCTCTTTCCTTTTTTTTATGCAACTCTTCGGCGGTAAGATAACCGCTTTTTGAGTCCAGAACCTTCAAAGCCGCGTTGAAAGCCGCCTCGCTCATCTTGTCGATGTCCGGCTCGTTCGCGTAATTATTGTAAACGGTTCTTAGTATATATTGGAATTTCTTAGCGTTAAAATCTATTTTTTTTTCAATTGAATCGCTTTGAGCGTTCACGCAATTACAACTTAGTAAAACGAGTATAATTAACGGTATTAATCTTCTCATAAATCAAATATTTCTTGCTTTACAACGATTTGGCAAATTAGAAATTGATATTCAGTTTATTCATAGTCGCCTTAATATCTTTCGGCAGTCCTTTTCCCCCGTTTTGTTTATAAGCGTTAAAGTAAGCTTTAAACTGATTTATATTTTTCTTCCTTAAAGCAATTCTCATTAAATTCTGATAAGCCGGATACATCTTTGGATTAGCGTTAATTGCTCGCTTCCAAGCAATTTCCGCTTGCTCCCAATTTTTTAGAGCGGCGAAAGATAAGCCCATATTATTAAAAGCGTATGAATTACGCGGGTTTGCGTTTATCACTTTTTGATACGCTCTAATAGCTTGGTTCACCTTTCCTATCTTATACAAAGCGTCTCCGAGGTCTTTATTCCATTCGGGATGTTTTCTGTTTCTGCAAGCGTATTGGAACGCTTGAACGGCTTGTTGGAACTTTTTCTGAAGCATTAAAGCTTTGCCTAAATTATAATAGGCGATAGTATTCCCGGGATCAATCTTTAGAGCTTTCTTAGCCCATTCCTCCGCTTCCTTAAACTTCTTATCCCTCAAATAACTAGCCGCCATATCTATATACAAATTCTTATTTTTAGGATTCCTTTCGATACCTCTATGGTAAAGCATTCTTGCGGAGTCCAACTTGTCTTCGACTAAATACGCCTTCCCCAAATCCAAATAGCCTCTCGACTTCCAAGGATACATCTCGGTCATATGACTCCAATAGGTCTTCCTATTACGAAACTCGTCGCGATAAATATAAGAGCGAATTGCAAAAACTATAATTATCGCCCCCATAATAATAGCGGGAACCGGCTTCCTTAAATCGATTTTATTTGCTTTCAAAACTTCCAGAACGAAAATAATCATACCGAACATTACAAGATAAGCCCGATGCTCGGCGTAATCAAAAAAGTCGCCTACGTAAACGATTCTTATAAATAAAGTCGGCGCCAAAAGCAAGATAAACCATAATACCCCGAACCAAGCTTTCCCCTTGTCGATTTTTTTCGATTTGAACAAATAAGCAAGAACCGCTATAATTCCAATTACGCCTGTCGTAATTGTAAACCATTCGTAACTGGACAGAGCTATCATCTTAACGGGCAAATAAAACTTGCCTATCAAGCAAGGAACGTTCAAATAAGTATAAGCAAGCGCTTCAAACCCAATAGTATCCGGATTATCTATACCTTCTATCGCTTTTGACCGCATCATAAACCAAAAAATACCGACCACAAATTGACCGGCGACCACGGCTAAGTATTTCGGATCGAAAACCTTGCGTTCCCTGTCGTAAAGAACGACGTATGCCAGACAAACGAACGGGAAAAATGCCGCTATCTCCTTTGTAAACAAAGCTATTCCGAAAAATATAATATGAAGAACATACGCTATTCCAGATTGAATTCTATCTCTTTCGAAATAGAACAGCAAACATATGAACGACAGCAATATAAAAATGGTAATCAAAGAGTCGTTCCTACCAGAAATCCAAGAAGCGGCGGGAGTCAAAATCGGATGCACCGCCATAAACATTCCAAATAAAAACGACGGGAAAATCTTGTAGCGGAGCTTCAACAAAGCGACAAAGATAAACATAGACGCCAACACGTGTAATATAATATTTGTCGCGTGAAAGACCTCCGGCGTTATTTTCTTCGGATTAACAAAATCCGGATTTGTATCCGGAAATTGCTGAGCTAATGATATTTGGGTGTCGATTATTATGGATAGATTCAAAATTGGACGATAATAACTAGTACCCATTGTTTTCTTAAAAACAGTTCCAATGTTTGAAGCGTCTTTGTTTAATCCGTAATAATCTTGGATGAATATATTGTCGTCGCAATAGACTATATCGTAATTAATTGCCGGATAGTAAATAATCAAAGCCGCGACGGCGATAGCCAAAGCGTAAAGAATTATTTGTCCGAATTCTTTATGGCTGTACTTCTCGTAACTAGGTTTTAAACTCCGCTGAGCTTGCTTTGACTTCTTGCTCTTTTGACGCTTACTCTGGTATTTTTTAGCGTTCTTGTATTTCTTTTGATTGGCTTGCGACTTTCTACTTTTTTGAGAATTTTTTTTGCTACCCATTTTCCACTCAAAAATTGCTTAAACAAAAAATCAAAATAACGAATTTTTAAAAAAATAAAAACAATACAGTCTATTTAATGATAACAAATTTACCGGTCAACTTCTTTTCCGCCTCCGTAGTAAAAATATAAACTCCGCT
>CAZDXB010000043.1:0-18714 GCA_964509335.1 uncultured Hyphomicrobiales bacterium
CCCGACTTCTTCCCCATTTCCGTTTGGCTTCAGTCGCCTAGCAGGGCTGAAGCGTATAAAAATGCCGGCGTTAATTTATATATCGGTTTATGGAACGATTTGAACCGGGAACAGCTCTCCGCTCTTAAGGACGCCGGTATGTACGTGATGTGCAGGCAGAACGCTTTCGGTCTAAAGAATTTGGGCGATACTACCATACTCGGTTGGACGCATCGAGACGAGCCGGACAACGCCCAATGGAATGAGGAAACTCAATCTTACGACCCTTGCATCGCCCCCGAAGAGATAATCGCGTATTATAATGAGTTGAAGGCAAACGACTCGTCCAGACCGGTTTATCTTAATTTGGGGCGCGGCGTATCGCATATAGATTGGTATGGACGAGGAGCTTGCACAGGTAAATACGAAATGTATATTGAGGAAAACGACGGATATATAGCTGGTTGCGATATCGCGTCGTTTGATATTTATCCGGTTAACAGTACCGATACGGCTACAAGCGAAAAGCTCTGGTATGTTCCGAAAGGAATCGACAGTCTTATAAGCTGGTCGTCAAAGCCGAGACCGACTTGGTGTTGGATTGAGACGACTAAAATAAGAGAAAGCAGTAATCGGCAACCTACGCCTGCGGAAGTGAAATCGGAGGTATGGATGGCGATTATACATGGGGCGACGGGTATCGGATATTTCTGCCATTCTTGGACGCCGACTTTCGACGAGGCGGCTTTGCTGCACGATAGCGTAATGATTGAGAATGTCGCTTCGATTAACCGGACGATTGCTTCTCTCGCGCCAGTTCTGAACAGCCCGAACGATACGACTTTCGCTTCGGCAACCGGCGATAATACCGAAGTTCCAATCGATATAATGACGAAGTATTACGATGGCGCTTATTATATATTCGCCGTAGCTATGCGGGAAGGGAATACTACCGGCTATTTTAATATCGCTTCTGGTTCGACAATTGAAGTAATTGGCGAGGACAGAACTTTTATTGCTACGGACGGAACTTTTTACGACGACTTTACCGATTACGAAGTTCATATTTATAAAATACCGTCGCCGAATTCCGTTCGAGAATCAAATAATCGTTTGAGCGCTGTCTCGATATACCCGAATCCAAGCGACGGCAGATTAAATATAAGAACGCCGAAGGGAATAGGCGACTACACGATAACGGTTTATAACGCTTTGTCGGAAACGGTTTATCAATCTAAGAACGCGAGAACTATCGATTTAACCGAGCAAAGCTCCGGGGTATATTATCTTGAACTATATAATGGCGGCAGAGCGATTACGCGAAAAATCCTTATATTAAAATAAAGTTTTTTGGAACGTTCTTTAATAAAACGAAGATTTTTTTAAATTGGAAAATTGGAATTTTTATCGAATCGATTGGCAAATTTAAAGGGAAGATTTTATGTTAATATCTGACCGGAAAAAGTTTATATTTATACACATAGGCAAGAACGCGGGGACCAGCGTCAGCAGAGCTTTATTGCCTTTTGCTACGAATAAGTTGTTTTGGTACGGACATAAAGCGCTTCCTTTCGCCAAAAATGAATTTGTATGGTACGCGCATCACGGCTGGCAATGGATTAAAGCTAATTTATTCAATCGAAGAAGATTTGGCTCGCACGTTAGAGCTTCGCATATTATCGACGTAATCGGAAGGGAAAAATTCGATTCGTATTTTTCGTTCGCTTTTGTAAGGAATCCTTGGGATAGGCAAGTGTCGTATTATAAATATATGACGAGAGAGCCTCCGTTCGTCGATAGGAAAACAATTAATAGGATAAAAAGTTTCGGCAGTTTTGACAACTACGTTAAGTGGCGTTGCACTAGAAGAAGAGTTCGGCTTCAAAAAGACTGGGTGTATTCAAAAGACGGCGAACTATTGGTAGATTTTGTCGGCAGATACGAAAATCTTAAAGAAGATTTCGATAAGATATGTTCGCGTATCGGCGTTTCCGCTTCTTTGCCGAGAGCGAACGTTTCGAACACGAAGCCTTATCGCGAGTTTTACACGGAGGAGACGCGGGAGTTGGTTAGAGAAGCTTTTAAGCCGGATATTGAAACTTTCGGTTATGAGTTTTGAAACTCAAAAGCAATATCAATAAATAAAAATGAATAATCTATTAATGACTACTCCCGACTGGATTGACAGAGAGGAATACCCGTTCGAGTCGAACTATTTGGAACTCGACGGCGGGAGAATGCATTATATCGACGAAGGCGAGGGCGAGCCGATAGTTATGGTTCACGGCAATCCTAGTTGGTCTTTTTTGTATCGCCATATGATAAAGGGGCTGTCCAAGAAATTTCGATGCATAGCGCCGGACCATTTGGGCTTCGGGCTATCGGACAAGCCATACGAACTGTCTTATCTGCCGGAGGGACACGCCAAGAATATTGAGACGCTTATCGAGCGCTTGGAATTAAAGAACGTAACGCTAGTCGGGCAGGATTGGGGCGGTCCGACGGGATTTTCTTACGCCGCCAACAATCCGGAAAACGTGAAAAGCTTAATCGTTCTGAACACTTGGATGTGGTCCGTTAAGGGCGACTTATACTACGAGGCGTTCAGCAGGTTTATGGGCGGCGCTATCGGGCGTTTTCTAATTAAGCGATACAATTATTTCGTGAACGGCGTTATGAAAATAGCGTCGGGGGACAAATCCAAATTGAACGAGCATGTTCACAATCATTATAGGAAGCCGCTGGAAAAGCCGGAAGACCGCAAAGCTTGCTGGGCGATGCCCAAAAGGATTGTCGGCTCGAGCGAATGGCTCGACGAACTTTGGTCGCAAAGAGAGAAGATAAAGGACAAGCCCGCTTTGATATTATGGGGGATGAAAGACATCGCGTTCCGCGAGAAGGAATTGAAGAAATGGAGCGATTTATTTACTAATCGCGAAGTCGTTAAGTTCGAAGACGCCGGGCATTTCCTTCAGGAAGAGAAGGGCGGGGAGCTGGTTCCGTATATAGAGGAATTCTTAGAGAAGAACAAATAGCTTTTATTATTAATAGACGGTGATTATATGAAAAAAATATTTACCTCCCTCGCGTTGATTGCGTTCTTCGCGACGTCGCTTAACGCTCAGATAGAAGAAACAATAAAGTATTACGCCCCCGGCGATCGCGTCTACTATAACAGCGAAGAAATAGATATGCAGATTGGTCGCTTCGAGCCGGAGGCGCCGTGTTATATCAAGAAGTTCACTTTGTTTTTTACAGGCTCGACCGGCGAGGCGAAGATAAGGCTTTTTGGTTACGAGGCGGGAACTCAGGTTCCTCAATTGATGAACGACGTAATAGCCCCGATAACTATCGAAAAGACCGTTCAAGGCAACCAGTCGATAGAAGTCGAGCTGCCGGAACCGGTATGGTTCGACAATAGTTGGTTCTGGGTGGCGGTGGACGATATGCCCTCTGGGATGTATTTGCTGTCCGACAACGTCGAAAAGGAAATAAAGCATCATTATTATTATCAGGTATTGCACACTACAAATTCGGAGCAAGAATGGGCTGTTGGAAGTTTCTCGTATATAATCGACGTTCTCGTTTCTTATCCGACGAAGACTTCGCAAAACATTATGCAAGACGTTACGGCGTCCTGCGGTTTCGTCGAGGAGCTGCCGAGCTTGTGCATTGCCGCGGCGGATTATAATCAAGACGATTATATCGATATATTCATCAATAATAAGCTTTACAAAAACAATCGAGACGGTTCGTTTACCGATATTACTCAGGAATTGGGAGTGGCGAATAATTATAATTCCGGGTTTGAAAGGACTTGGCAGTGCCAATCGTTCGTCGATATAGACAACGACGGGGATTTGGATATAGTGTCGTTCGGTCCCGACACCAGCGTAGTATTTATTAATAACGACGGGGAATTCGAAGAGAAAATATTGAGCCTGCCGCCTTTTCCAACTTTCGGATATTCGCCTTTGTTGTTCAACTGGGCGGATTTGAATTACGACGGCTATCCCGACCTCTTCGCCGGTCAGCAAGCTTCGGAATACGGAGAGCAAGGACCTGACATTCTTCCGAGTTATGTCTTTATTAACGATAAAAACAACGATTTTAAGGATGAATCCTCGCGTATGTTTTCTCCGGGGCATACTTTCCGTCGAGCGCGAGCCTCGCAGTTCGGAGATTACGACAACGACGGCGACCTCGATTTGTATATAGCTAATTACTTTCTGAATCGCGACGAACTTTACGAGAACGACGGCGACGGTTTCTTTAGAGATATAGCACCGCTTAAAGCTTTGGATATTCATTCTGGCGGCTCTCAACACGGATGCGGAGTTAATTTGTTCGATTTCGACAACGACTTAGACCTTGATATAATAGTGGCTCGCATCGCTCACGCTCGTTTTGTTCAGTACGACCATAGGGGAACCGGTCTTTATAGAAACGAAGGCGCGCCGAATTTCAGATTTACGGATTTAACGGGGCAGTATAACGACTATCCCGGGCAAGTGTCGCCGATAGGTCTCGAATACGAGGACTACCACTCCAGCGCGGCTTTCGCGGACGTCAACAACGACGGATTGCCCGATTTACTGCTTAAGACGTATAATCCATATAGGTTTATTAGCTTTTACGAGCAGCAGCCCGACCATACTTTTAAAATGGCGAGGTTTAAATACGGGCTCGACAGACTAGACGCGCGTCAGGCGGGTCAGGTTTGGCTGGATTACAACAACGACGGCAAAATCGATTTGGCTATGATTAACAACAAGAAAGTATCTCTATTCAGAAATACGATTTCGAACGGGACGAACTCCGTTGAGTTGAATTTAAGATGCACAAGCGGCAATTCATTCGCTATCGGCGGAAGGGCTTACGTTCATTGCGGCGACTCGACGTTTATGCGCGAAGTCGTGTGTGGGCAGGACGAGTGGGTGCAATTCCCGTATCGTTTGCACTTCGGTTTGGGAGAGATTCAAACGATAGATTCGGTTGTCGTCCTTTGGCCCACGCAGCCGCAGAAAAGGGATGTTTATAAGGATTTACTCGCGAATAATATTTATACTCTTACAGAGGATGGCGGCGTTAGTTCAATACCGGTGGGCGTCCAGTACGCTAAGAAATACGAGATTATTACGAACGCGTATCCTAATCCGTTTAGCAATCGCTCGATAATAAGTTATGAATTAGAGAAGAGCGAGCGAGTTATCTTAAAGATATACGACGGACAAGGCGCCGAAGTGAGGACTTTGGTCGATGAAACACAAAAGGCGGGCGAGCGAAAAGCCGTATTCAACGCCGAAGATTTGCCTCAAGGCAATTATTATTATAGATTAATTATCGGCGACAAAGTCGTCGGCGATAAACTTATTTTAGTTAAGTAACATAGAGAGGCGTCGTTAAAAAACGTTAAATTTATGTTTAGAACGAAGCAAAGCGAATAGTGAAAACGACAAAAGCGGCGGACAGTTAAAAGGAGTATTATGAACGTTTTTGTATTGAATACGGGAAGAGCCGGCTCGACGACTTTCGCAAAGGCTTGCGGTCATATTGAAAATTATATCAGCGCTCACGAGTCTAGGCGAGCAAAGCTGGGCGACGAACGTTTTAATTATCCGGATAATCATATCGAAGCGGACAATCGTCTCTCTTGGTTGCTGGGAAGGCTCGACAGACATTACGGCGACGACGCTTTTTACGTTCACTTAAAAAGAAACGAGCGCGACACCGCGAGAAGTTTTTTGAAGCGATACGACTTTGGAATAATTGAATCTTATAGAAAAGCAACGCTTAGGGGATTGCCCGACGACGCGCCGCCTATGTCTGTCGCTTTGGATTACTGCGATACGGTAAATAGCAATATCGAGTTGTTCTTAAAAGATAAAAAGCGAAAGATGGAATTCCATTTGGAAAGCGCCCGCGAAGATTTCAAAATATTCTGGGAGCTTATCGGAGCGAAAGGCGACATAGACGCCGCGTTGTCAGAATTCGACGTAAAATACAACGTTTCGAAACCAAAGAAAAGTAAGAACAAATCTTTCCTAAAACGGATTTTTCGCAAGTAGCGAACGCGGCGTCGCTATTCCTTTTAATTATAAAACGATATAAATGATAAATACAAATTGACGCCGAGAAGTTTGCATAGTATATTAAACCGAAATTAAGTAGATTGATTTTATGAATAAGCCAAAAATAAGCGTCTTAATGTCCGTTTATAACGGCGAGAAGTATCTGGCGGAAGTTGTCGATAGCGTTTTGAGGCAAACGTTAAAAGACTTTGAATTTATCATTGTGGACGATTGCTCGACCGATTCTTCTCGTTCGGTATTGGAATCGTATTCGGACGACCGAATTCGGTTGATTTACAACGATGAAAACTTAGGATTAACGAAATCGTTAAATCGAGCTTTAAAAGAAGTTAAAGGGGAATATATTGCTCGACTGGACGCCGACGACATTAATCGCGAAGATAGATTCGAGAAGCAAGCGGCTTTTTTGGAAGGGCTTTCCGATATTGACGTAGCGTTTTCAGAGATTCAAAATATCGACGAAAAGGGGGAACGCCTATATACTATTAGTCGGATAAATTCACCGGAAGAGATATATTACTATTTATATTTTATCAATCCCTTGATTCATCCTACCGCAATGTTTCATAAAAACATATTAGATAAATTCGGCAAGTACGACGAAAGCTATAAATACGCTCAAGATTTTGAGTTGTGGAATAGGCTGAAAAACGAAGTCAAGTTCGGCAAGTTCCCGGAAGCGTTGGTCTTTTATAGAAAAGACAAGGAGCAAATATCCCGGAAGTCGCTTCCCGAACAATCGAAATACGCTTCGAAAATTTATCGCCGAAATTTAAGCGAATTAAAGCTAAGCTCCGCCGAAATTAAGGAAGCGGAGTATTTTCATACCAAAGCTTTTCAAGAGAATTCGAAAGATATTACAATTAGCAAATTAAAGCTGTTGATTAAAATAAATAAGCTTATTATAGAAAAGGCGCCAAGTTTTCTCGATAAATCGAAAGTAAAAAGAGCGGCGAGGATTATGTTTTATTACTATGTTTACTGTTACGCGAGGAAAGGAAAGGTTCTAAATCCCGCTTTGAATTTGCTCAGGAGACTAGTCAAATAAACTATTTTCAGTTACGTCAAATTTTAAGAGTTATGTATTGCTAAAACGGAATTAGTTATGACTACAAAAGAGATATTGGATAAGTATAAGACAATAGCGGTTTACGGTATGTCAACAAGTACGAATAAACCGGCAAGGCGCGTTCCGGCGTTTTTGTATAGTAAGGGTTTCGAAATCATACCGATTAATCCGAAAGCCGATAAAATTATCGGCAAAAAAGTTTACAGAGAATTAAAAGACATTCCCGACAAGATAGAAATCCTCGACGTTTTTAGACCATCTTCTGAAGCGTACGGAGTCGTAAAAGAAGCCGTCGAGCGACATAAAGAAAAGGGCGATATAGACGTAATATGGCTCCAAGATGGCATAGTTAGCGACGAAGGAAAAAAGCTAGCCGAAGAAAACGGCATAGAGTTCGTTCAAGACAAATGTATGCACACCGAATACGTCTCTAATTTTGGGAGTTGATTTATTGAATTTAAAAACATTTAGAATGATATTAGGCGGGATGCTTAAATGTGCGTTCCGCTTTTTTTATTTATAATATTTCAGCGCTTTTTCTTATTATAGTTTTATTAAGATATATATATTAAAATATTTATGAAACTTGCGGAATTGAAAGATGGATTTTTTGTTGTCGCTTTTTGTTTTTCTTGAAATAGTTTTGTTTTTAACCGCTTTGTCGGGCTATTTTTCTTCAAAAGGAATTGAATTTCCCGATTCCTTCGTTTATTCAGTTCCCATAGTTATCGCTGTTTATTCGGTTCTTATACAAGGTTTTTTCATATTGGGAATATGGCGATATTTTTGGGTAATCGATATTATTGTTGTCGGCGCTTCAATATACGGTACAATTAAATACTGGAGCGAACTAAAGAGGATTTACGAATCAATTTTAAAAGTTAGCGGCGACTATAAACTTTACTTTGTTTTTTTTGCCGTTCTGTTGACTTATTTGTTTATCCAAGCGTTTTTAGTTCCCAATTACAATTCCGACGCTATGTCGTATAATCTAGCGCGCGTTTTAATGTTTCAGAACGAAGGTTCGCTCTTTTTAGAGAACTACACAACTTTGCGTCAAGTCATTTTCCCTTGGGGTTACGACATCTTGCATTTCCTTTTTCTTCGGTTTTACTCCGATTTTGGGCTGGCTTCTTTTGGATTTATTTGTTATACGACAATAATATTAGGGACTTATTCAATTGTCAGAAACGTTTTCGCCGACAAAAAGTACGCTCTTTTTACGGCTTTTATTGTCGGTTCGTTTTCTCAATTGATTTTGCAAGCGACGAACGTTAAAAACGATATACCACTGGCGACGCTTACGGTAGCGATGATTTTGGCTTTCTTGAACTTCTCTAAAGACAAGAAAGTTGAAGGCGTATTAGTTATTATTATTAGCGCGATTTTCGGATTGTCGATTAAGTCGTATTTTCCCGCGTTCGCTTTGCCTTTTGTAATCGCCTTTTTCTTTTTTGTTATATATTACGACGGAAAAGAAGGCGGATTTTTACGCGTATTGAAGTTCTTGAAAAATTATAAATTTCAATTGTCGTTAATTGTTGGGATTGTAGCTTCGCTTGTTGTTTATTATTATTATAATTATTCAACTTTTGGCGGCTTAACCGGACCGGAAGAATATCTTAAGAACAACGTAAATACCGACGGAATAACGGGGGGCGTAGTTAATTTTGGAAGATACGTAATTCAACTATTCAATTTGCCGAATGAGTTTTTTGGCAAACAGATTTCCGATTTCTTTAACGCTCGTTTATTCGGCGACTTGAAAAACATAAACGCCAACCAGCCGTTCGGTATTCCGCCAATCTTAAGCGCGAGAGCCATTCCGTCGGAAGAACATACTTTTTACGGAGTTATTGGCAACTTATTGATATTTCCAGCTCTTATTTATTCGCTTATTAAGGGCGACGGTAGAATTCGAATAATTGCGATTTCGCTGTTAATACTGTTTATTGGTTTATGTTTCGCTATTAAATGGGACTCGGCGCGAGCTCGTTTTATGATTGCTTTTTTTGCCGGTTCCGGCGTCTGTTTCGCTTTGCTATTAAGGAAAATATACCTTAAAAGAGGTTTTCTTTTGAAAGCTGTTACTATTATAGCCGCAGTCAATATGAGTTTCGTTCTATTTTTTAACGCTCATAAACCGGCGCCTTTTGTTAACGATATAGACAAATTAGTTATCAAGACGTTTGATATCGACGTAAAATACGAAAAAGAAGGTTCTTGGATAAGTTGGATATTCGACAGGGATTACAATTTCGAGTATTATTTCGGCGACGGGGTATTTGAGAAATATGAAGAATCGGTCGGCGAGGAATCTAATATATTGTTGTTATCCGGGAATTGCGGCAAGATATTTCCGTTTATGCGAAGAAAACCCGAGGCGAATTTTTTCGTTCGACATTTTTCCAATTTGTCCGTAGAACGGGATGAAAATTCAATTAAACTTGACGAAGAATATTTGGAAAAAAATGATATTGACTATGTAGTAGCGCTTTTGAAGTTCAAAGTCGAAAACGTTAGTTTAAAAGAGATTTTTTCGACTGAAGGTATTAATCAGTCGCTAACAGTATATCGCAAGAGCGAATAATTTGATTTTATAAAGTTTATTTACTAGTTTATTTACGGTAAAAATACGATTTTCTTATTTTTAAATGACAATAATATATTGATAATACGACTTTTCTTGTTTATATTTGACGTTTTAAGGATTATGTGAGGTTACAAATGCCTTTTATTCGTTCAATATCGGGTTTGAGAGCAACCTTAGGCAATTATCTAAATCCGGAGACGGTTGCAAAGTATTCAGCCGCTTTGAATAAAATTTTGCCCGAAGGTTATATTGTTATAGGAAGAGACGGCAGACCTTCCGGCGAGTGGATTGAGCAAATCATAGCCGGCACGCTTGCCGCTAGCGGAAGAGAAGTGCGGTTGTTGGGCGTCGTTCCCACTCCTACCGTTCAACTTTACGTCGAACACGGAAAAGCCGTCGGCGGTATTTCTATCACCGCTTCGCACAACACCAAAGAGTGGAACGGAATGAAATTTATCAACAAAGACGGCGTGTTCTTCGGGATGCGAGAAAATTCGGAGTTATGGGACGCCGCCGAGTTCGCCGATTTCAAATATTCTTCCAGTCCGGATAGAATCGCTCAAAATTTTGACGACAGCGCAATTTTCAAACACGTGGCGAAAATTTTGGAATTACCTATTTTCGACGAAGACGTTGTGGATAAAATAAAATCTCGGAGATTTAAAGTAGTAGTTGACGCCGCCAACGCTTCGGGTTCCAAAGCAATGCCGGAATTGCTAGAAAGTTTCGGTTGCGAGGTCGTAGAATTGCATTGCAAAGGCGACGGCATATTTCCGAGAAAGCCCGAGCCGATACCAAGGCATTTGAAGCTATTGTCCGACGAAGTGAAAGAGCAAAAAGCCGACTTGGGTCTCGCTCTTGACCCGGACGGCGATAGATTGGTGATTATTTGCGAGAACGGCTCTCCGATAGGCGAAGAGAGAACGATAGTTTTGGCTATTGAAGCTGTTTTGAGCGCTAAAGAAAGATTTCTCGAAGAAAACGAGAAGCCCATAGTGGTGGTCAATCAATCGACTACTTCTGCCGTTGAGATTGTCGCCGAGAAATACGACGCTAAGGTAATCAGATCGGCGGTAGGAGAAATAAACGTCGTTAAGGAGATGAAAAAACATCGCGCTTTAATTGGCGGAGAAGGAAGCGGCGGAGTTATTTTGCCCGCTTGTCATTACGGCAGGGACGCTCTTGTGGGCGCCGCCTTGGTTTTATATTTAGCCGCTGTTCGCGAAAAAAGTTTCTGCGAATTGACGGGCGAACTACCGGATTACAAAATAGCCAAGATTAAAAAACGATTCAGAGGCAATCTCGAGGATTTATACAAAGCTATAATTAATCTGTTCCCAAACGGCGAGCCGGTTAGGGGGGACGGAGTGAAAATAATATTTCCAGAAAGCTGGATTCACATTAGAGCTTCCAACACCGAGCCGATTGTCAGAATTATCGCCGAGGATAAAGACTTGAAGGAAACCAAAAATCTTATCAGAAAGGTTAGCGAATTGTGCGATAAATTATAAAGTCGATAATAGTTTTTGATTTAGATTATTAAGGCGGACTTTCTGGTTCGCCTTTTTTCGTTTATCGATATCGCGATTTTATACTCATCTTATTTCAACTCCCGGCGGTGTGTGAACTATAGTAAACAGTTTCAAATCTCTATACTCGTCGCAAATCATTTCGGCGTATTTGTGCGAGTAATAATCTCCGATGGCGTAAGCCACGCCGCCCGAAGTTTTAATTCTTTCGGCGTTTGGAATTAACTCTTTTACTGCGGATTCGTGTTCTAAATTCTGAGGCACGATTAATACTTTGAAGCTGCGACGTTCCTTTTCTTTTTTTAGATAGTTTTCAACCATAGGTATAATTTCGGAACTAATAAGCGCTTCTTCTTCGGTTACTTTCTCGTCGGCTTCTATCATTGTAGTAATCATATCTTTTAGTTGGGCGACCTGTTCGTCCGGAGGCTCGCTATCGAGATAATCCTCTACGCTTTTCCTCAAAGTCATATAATTGCCGCTCTTGTTCTTTTCTCTCAGCTTTTGAAACTTATCGATATCGTAGCTTATATTCCATTCTTTTGCGAATGTCTTGATTATGTCCTGTTCTTTTGGGTCGAAATCTTCGTCTATCATAGCTATTTGATGCAGAATATTCAATATGATTTCGGCGTTCTGGGGCTTAAACCATTTTTTCAATAAATAGTCGGCTTCTTTGCGTTCTATCTTCAAAGCGTTTTTAATCAAAGCCCAGATGCCTTGAGCTTTTTGTCCCCTAACGAAAATTCCCGTGCCTATAAGGAAGAAAATCGAGCCTTCGAAAATGTATATCGCCGTGTCTATCGTGCTGTTTAAGTCATCCTCGACGAAGATATAGTAAATCACCCATAAAATACAGTTCAGAACGTATATTGACAATCCAGCTAGGGATTGGGATTCGGCTACTTCTTTCTCGTGTTTTCGTTTCCATATCTTATTGATTTTTAAATAGATAAATATTACGGTAATGCCTAATGATATTTTAACGAATAAGTCTATGATAAAGACAAACCAAGATTCTTGTATATCGAAAGTATAGCTGTTGCTTAATTTATTTTGAACTAGTATTTTGCCGGAACTGGCTCCTTCGGGAACGACCATTGTTATTTTCTCGTCGCTCCAGTTCAGATATTGTTCGTCCGCCAATTCGGCGTATCCTTCTTCCCAAACGTTGTCTCCTTTGAAAACGATAAACTTCGAGCCTCTGCTTTCGCCGAAGTTTTCGCCAATGATATCTATTGTGTCTCCGACTTGGTATTTCTCCGGTTGAACTTTGTTTATAGTTATTGGGTAATCGCCCTCTAGTTTTTTGCCCGCTTCGGTGGTTCTCCAGCCCTCGCAAGAAATTAGGAAGAAGGCTAAAGAAATCGTCATAGCCGCTATTAATATTTTTCCGTTCATTGTATTCTTTGTTTTGTCGAATTTAAAAACTCTAATATAACTTTATTACGAATGTTTATCAATAATTCATTAAAGATTGACAAATAAAAATTAAAAAAATTGCTTTTTGGGGAGAGGCTTGCGGCGAGCGGTTTTAAAATATACGTTCGATAACGGAGGGCTTTATTCGAGTTTTCCTCGACTTTCGCCGCGGTATCCGTTCAAGAAGTCTTGTATTTTCATTAGCTTTTTACCCGCCGGCTGCAATTCTTTTATTGAAACCGTCCCGGAAGCGCACTGGACAAGCAGAGATTTGTTTTCTATTAGAAATTCTCCGGGGTCTCCGAAGTTTTTGTTCACAGGGGCGGCGCGCGTGAACTTGATTTTGTCGCCGTTCCACAAAGACCAAGCGCCGGGGAAAGGGGACATCCCCTTGATAAAATTCGCGACTTCTCGAGAGTCTTTATTCCAGTCGATTTTGCAATCTTCGGGATAAATTTTGGGAGCCGGCGTCGCTTCGGCTTCGTCTTGCATTTTTAAAGCGTAATCCCCGCTTATAAGTTTTTCGCAAGTTTCTACGGCTAATTCGGCGGCTAAAGGAGATAGAATATCGTGTAAATCTCCCGCGTTCGCGCCCTCAGGTATATTTATTTTTTTTTGTGAAATTATGTTGCCGGTATCGACTTTTTTCTCAATTATGAAAGAAGTCAATCCGGTGAGCTTTTCGCCGTTAACAATAGCCCAGTTAATAGGAGCGGCGCCTCTATATTTCGGTAGAAGCGAAGCGTGAATATTGAAAGTCGCTATTTCTGCGATACTAAATACTTCTTCCGGCAATATCCTGAAAGCCAAAACCGCTATTATATCCGGCTGAATCTCTTTTAAGGACTTTATAAAGTTCTCGTCTTTCAATTTCTTAGGTTGTAGAACCGGTATTCCCAATTCCTCAGCTTTTATTTTAACGTCCGAAGGTTTTAGTTTTCTTTTTCTGCCTTGGGGTTTGTCGGGAACCGTTACTACCGCTTCTAGACCGTATTTTTCGTATAGTTTAGCGAGCGTCGGAACCGCGAATTCAGGCGTTCCCATAAATACAATTTTCGGCGATTTCATATATTTCTTATTTTGTTATACAAGTTCGCTAAATATAAAAAATATGGCGAAAACAATCACCGCGGCGCCGAAAAATTCTATTTATAAAAAATTCATTTCTTTTTGTTTAATCCGGTGCTGCCGAATCCTCCCGAACCTCTTTGGGATTTCGGCAATTCTTCGACTTCCCGCCAAACCGCTTTTTCGTATCTGGCTATTACTAGTTGGGCGATTCTGTCGCCTTTTTTAATCGTGAAATCTTTTTTCCCGAAGTTTGCCAGAATTACTTTGATTTCTCCGCGATAATCGCTGTCGATAGTTCCCGGAGCGTTCAGGGCGAAAATTCCGTTTTTAATCGCTAATCCGCTTCTTGAGCGTACTTGGCATTCGTATCCCGGCTCTAATGCCATTGCTAAATTAGTGGAAATGAGTTCAGTTCCGCCGGCTGGGATTATCGTCGGCTCGTCTATCGCGGCGCAAACGTCCATTCCCGCGGAGCCTTCGGTCGCGTATTGGGGAAGAGGCAAGTCCTCGAATTTTTCCGATATTCTTGTTATTTTTACGGTAGCGTTCATTTTTGTAGTTTAGTTTATTGTATTAAGATTACTGTTAGCTTTTAAACAAATCGACAAATTCAAATTTTTCTCCGTCGAAAAGCCCTTTGTCGCTCAATTTTAATTTCGGTATTACGAGAAGAGCCATAAAGGATAAAGTCATAAACGGCGCGCTCATCTTCGAACCGAGCGAATTGGCTTTTTGCGTTAGTTCTTTGTATTTCGCCGCCGTTTCGTAGCCGTCGGCGTCGGTCATCAAGCCGGCTATCGGTAAAGGAAGAGTTTCTACCGAGCCGTCCGACGCTACCGCCATACCGCCTTTCGTTTTTATTAGCGAATTGACGGCTAATAATATATCTTCGTCCTCTACTCCCGTCGCTATGATATTATGCGAGTCGTGCGCTACGCTAGTCGCTATAGCTCCTTTTTTCAATCCAAAGTTCTTTATGAAAGCGATTGCGGGTTGCGCGTTTTCGTATCTGTTTACTACGGCGATTTTAAGAATATCGCTATCAACGTTAGAAACGGCTTTGCCGTTCTCGATGTTTATTTGAGCTTCGGTTTCTTTTGTCGTTAAATCGCCGTCTGTAGCTCCAATAGCTCTTACGTTTTTGGACTCAGCTTCTATTTGGAAATCTTCTATTGTTTTTGACGTAGCTTTGAAATTGTTGACGATATCAGAATCGACGCTTTCGATTAATGATTTCCTTTTTCTCGCTACCAAATTGCCTTTGACGTATGTTTCTATTACGCCGAAATTCTTAAGATTATCAATAAGTATGAAGTCCGCGTCGTCGCCTTCGCGTAGCAATCCGACGTCGAGATTATAATGCGTTACGGGATTTAAGGTCGCGGATTTCAGCGCGTCCATTGGTTTTACCCCTCTGGCGACGGCTTTTTTAACGAGTAAATTAATATGACCGGCGACTAAATCGTCCGGATGTTTATCGTCGCTGCAAAGCATAGTCATTTCGTTATGGGTGTCCATTAGCGGATACAGTTCGACGAAATTCTTCGCCGCCGAACCTTCGCGAATTTGAATTTTCATACCGTAGGATATTTTATCCAGAGCTTCGCGCATTGAAAAGCATTCGTGGTCGGCGCTTATGCCCGCCGAGACGTATTTCTTGGCTTCTTCGCCTTGCAAGCCCGGCGAATGTCCGTCGCTTGGTTTGCCGTATTTTTCCGCGAGTTCGATTTTTTCCGTAACGTCGGGAGCGCCGTTTAACACGCCCGGGAAGTTCATCATTTCGCTCAGATACTTGATTTTGTCGGTTTTCAATAGTCGTTCGATTTCTTCGGCTCCGATTTCCGCCCCGGAAGTTTCGAACGGAGTAGCAGGGACGCAGGACGGCGCGCCGAAGTAAAATTTAAAAGGGACCTGCTCGCCGTTTTTTATCATATAGTTAACTCCTTCGATTCCGAGGACGTTCGCTATTTCGTGCGGGTCCGAAACGGTAGCGACGGTTCCGTGAACTACAGCCAGTCTAGCGAACTCAGCCGGCGGCAGCATTGAGCTTTCTATGTGGATATGCGAATCTACAAAGCCCGGAATTAAATATTCGTCGAGCTTTTCGCTAGCTCGCTCGATTTTACTGATTTTACCGTTTTCTACTGTTATTTTGGCGGGGAATATCCTTTCCCCGATTATATCTACTAAATTACCGGAAATTTCTAAGTTTTCCATAACTCCGCTTTCAGTTATTTGTTCTTTCTTCTACTAACGAATACTCTTTTTGAATCTTTATGCTTTTTCTTTTTTTTGGGGGGCGAGGAGAAATTGTCGTGAGGCAATCCCTCAAAAACGATAATAAACTCCCCTTTGAATTTTATGTTTTTGAATTTGTTGTAAAGTTCTCGAAAACTCCCGTAGTGGTGGGTTTCGTAAGGCATAGTAAGGTTGCAGCCGATATAAGCGCTTCGGAAAGGCATAACTTTTTCGGCGGCTTCTAAAAGTGGATGTAGTCTGTAAGGGGTTTCCATTAGAACGACCGTTCTTTTTTCCGCGCTTAACTCGCGCAGTTGTTTTATTCTTTCGGATTTATCTCTGCTTAAGAATCCGGCGTAAAGAAACTGGTCTAATTCAAATCCGCTTCTTACTATGGCGGTAGTCAAGCTGGAGACGCCGGGGATGACTTCTATATCGATTCCCCTGCGCAGCGCCGCTTTGAGAAGCTCCAATCCCGGATCGGCTAATATTGGGGATCCCGCGTCGGAAATAAGAGCTATTTCGCGTCCTTCGTCTAAATCGAATATAAGTTCTTGAGCTTTTTCTTCTTCGTTGTGTTCGTTTAGTTGTTCGAGAGTTTTATTAATATTGTATTTCTTAAGCGTTTTAGCGCCTTCTTTGCCTTCTTCGCATACAACGAAATCAACCTTTTTTAATACTCTTAAAGCTCGTAAGGTAATATCTTCGGTGTTTCCGATTGGGGTGGAAACTATGTATAAACGTCCTCTTTTCTTAGCGTTTTCGTCTTTTGCCATTAAGTTCGTTGTCTTTTAATAATTAGAACGATGCAAAATTAACTATAAATCGCCAGAGATAAAAACTACGCGTTTCTAAATATAGGGCTTTTTTATTTTATTCGTACGCTCTTGGAACGTCGTATTCTATTTTTTGGACGTTAAATCTTGCGTAACTGTATTCGCCTGAGTCCAACATCCAAACCCCTTCAATTTTAGATGGGATAAGCGTTCCATTGTATCTTTTATAATCGCTTAGCTTGCCTACCCAAGTTTCCAAATCGTCCGCTCTCTTGTATCGCTTAGTTTCCATTAGCGTTATTTCTCCTTTATTGTTGAAATAGACTTTATACCAAACAGATAAGTCGTTGTAATCAAAAGTCAATTTCGCTGAGTTTGAATCTATCGGAGTCCACTTTAAATTCTCTCTGGGCAACAGATTAGTCGGGAACCAAACGCTTTCTCCAAGCCATCTCAAAAGTTCGCCTTGAGTTACTTTGTCGCCTTTTTCTTGTGCGATTCTTATGAAGGAAAAAAGATAGACGCTCAACTCGCCTTTTCCGGCTATGTATTGGTCGCGCGCTTTAAAAGTCGAAGTTTTGCCTATCCAAACAAAGCCGGGAACGGCAGATGTGAAATATTGTTCTCCTTCGATGTCTATCCATTCCTTGTTCGGCGCGGTTTTGAATTGACCGTTGTGTTTTAATCGGACGTAACTAACGTAAGGAGAGCCTTCTTTCAATACGAGCTTAAAATATCGTTGAACCGGGTCGGGAAGACCCGTAAGCTGTTCGTAAGAAAACTTTTTGCCGGAAATTTCGCTCGCTCGCGAAAACAAATTAGCTACCGGTTTAGTCGTTGAGCATCCTAACATAGCAATCGAACTTATAATTAATAAATACTTCATTATAAAATTATTCTCGATTGTTCAAAATAGCAGGTCGCAATATAAATTTTTTAGACTGAGGACCGATAGTAAATTTATCAAGTTTCTGCGGGACGGCAGCGCCACTTTATTATAGAACGTAAAATACAAGGTAATAAGCGAATAAATAGATAATCAAAATTAAAGCCAGCCACAAGAAGAATAGAATTGCGGTAACTTTATCGGGAAATTTGATATCGTTTTTCGATTCGTCAAAGTAAATCGGACTTTTACGAAAGATGAGCTTAAAACTAAATAAAGAAGCAAACATTAACGCAAATCCGACAAGGACATTTATCGATATCTCAAGGGCTTTATCGAGAAATAAACTAAATTCATTCATATAAATAAGTTATATCTTTGTGAGTTTGATAGTAATTGCATTTCAACTACCAAAATTAAAAAATTTCAATTAAGTTAAAAGATAAAAGAGCGATTAAATAAAAAAGCCCGCACAAACAAATGAACGGGCTTTTAAAAATAAATAGATTGGCGGCGACCTACTCTCCCACACGGGTAACCGAGTAGTACCATCGGCGCTGCGGAGCTTAACTGCTCTGTTCGGAATGGTAAGAGGTGTTTCCTCCGCGCTATAACCGCCAATCAAATTTTTAGAGAACGAAAACAATCGAACTGAAAGGAAGATTCGAAGTTGTTTGTATCTCCGAGTCGTAAAGAGGGAACTGTACGACAACCAAAAATTAAAGGTAAGTCTTCGGATTATTAGTACTTCTTCGCTTAACGCGTTGCCGCGCTTACACGTGAAGCCTATCAACCAGGTAATCTTCCTGGATCCTTAATCTCCGAAGAGATGAGACGCCTTATCTTGGGGTAGGTTTCGCGCTTGAGATGCTTTCAGCGCTTATCCTTTACGGACGTGGCTACCCTGCGGCGCCGCTGGCGCGACGACAGGTGCACCGTTGGTCCGTTCGCTCCGGTCCTCTCGTACTAGAAGCGGGTCCCCTCAAGCGTCTTGCGCCCGCACAGGATAGGGACCGAACTGTCTCACGACGTTCTGAACCCAGCTCACGTACCGCTTTA
>CAZDXB010000044.1:0-18697 GCA_964509335.1 uncultured Hyphomicrobiales bacterium
CCGCCTATCGTTACGTTGTCCGTTACGTCGGCATTCGCGCCAAACGATGCGTCGCCGCTTACGTCCAGTGTGCTATTTAAAGAAGTCGCGCCGTCAACGTTTAGCGTACTGTTCAAAGTCGTAGCGTCGGTTACGTCTAACGTTCCGCCTATCGTTACGTTATCCGTTACGTCGGCGTTCGCGCCAAACGATGCGTCCCCGACTACGTCCAATGTGCTATTTAAAGTAGTTGCGCCATCGACGTCTAATGTGCTATTCAAAGTTGTCGCGCCGTCAACGTCGAGGTCTCCAACTATATCAACGTTGTCTCCGAACCAACCGTATTCGTCCACGAATATTGTGTCGGCGTGGAATACCGGAGCGGAAATAGTTCCGCTAGCGTAAAGATTTCCGTTTATCGATACGTCTCCGTATGTAATAACTGAATGTCCAACCGAATTATCGTTATTTACTATCAATACGGCTTCTTTATTATAAACTCTCGCCGGATCCATTCCGAACGAAGTTGAGTTTTCGCCTTCCATATAAACCGTTCTACCGGGCATCGAACCGGACTTTTTAAATTCCGCTACGTAACCCGTAGGTAAAGGCTGAGACTCAACGTCAAGAGCCGTTCCAGAAAGATTAAGAGCTTTTATGGTCGCGAATGAAGCGCTGGAATTTGACGCTTCAATAGCGTGTCCGGCGACAGCTCGCGTCCTTAAAGCAGTTCCTTCAGGGGTGAATGTCCCCGAGGGCTGATAAATAATCTCAATACCGTCGCCCTCCATATCGGTTTTCGTTAACGAAAACATCGTCGCGCCGTTTACCGTGGGACCTTCGTATTCATAAGGTATATACAGCCAGTCTTTCTGCCATTCTATAAATCCGCCGGCTGAATTCCATTTTAATATTTCATCGTCTAAAGGAGCTACGGGGTTAGGTCCGCCCGAATACTCCCATTCGCCTTCTACGTTGTCCCACCATATTACCTGAGCGTTTTCCCCGGCGGGATGCAACTTCGGAAGCGTTACGGCGCTGTCTGCCATTCTCGAGGTGGTAACCGCTCCGGGCGCAATAACGCCGGTAGTTACGCATTCATTCGAAAAGTATTCTGTCTTAATCGCTCCCGGTCTTATTGTCGGCTCGGGATAAAAACCTACTAAATCTCCTCTAGCTTCGCCGACAGGTATAGCCGTTATATTAGAAGCTAATTTGTCTTGCGTGATACCTCCGGGAGGAATAGCGTCAACTACGGCTTCCGACTTCAAAGTAGGATCGGGATAAGTTCCTTCCAAATCTCCTCCAGCGTCTCCTTTAGGAAACGCTTCAACGTTTGGAGCGAGTTTGGCTTGGGTTATCGCGCCGTCCGTAACGGTTAAAGCCGAATCCGCTTTCAACGCGTTTTCTGACGTCATTGAATAAAATGAATACGGCACCGCCGTTAATTCCACTCTCGGAAAAGGACTTTGTCCTTCTAATTTAACTTCCAGCCATAGTTGTTCGCCAAATGGAACATTGCTGTCTTCAAATCTGGAGGTTTCACCCAAATCGACGTTAAAGAAACCGTCTTTGGTTTCTATTTGTTTGGTTGTCAACCACTGAACGTCGCCTCCGGTTTCTTGGTCGTAAATGGTAAATGTAACTTGATGAGAACCGTCCGGAACTGGGTCTCCTACATCGTTCATAAGTCTGCCCTGATAACTAATCGTCTCCGGCGGAGCCGCGTTGACTTCGCCGACGGGCAATAAAGCAAAAATCAGCAAAAGCGTTAAACTTAGGAAAAGAACCTTCTTCATTATTATTATCTCCTGAAGGTAATTTAACAAATTATTTATTTAGTAAATGAAATTTCATATTAAAATCTATATTCATCATCTATCTGACTATTACCATTACGTTTCTTAAAGTAAATTCGTCGAAGCTTGAAGGTCCCGAAAGCTGAGTCGGTTTTGCGGTTAGTTCGTAAAGATAAGAACCTGCTGGAACGTCCACGCCGTCTTTGGCTCTGCCGTCCCAAATAATTTCTTGCTCGCCCTCTCCCTGAATCGAATTCACTAGCTCCACTCTCATTCTTCCAACCATATCGTATATTCTTAACGTTACCCGACTCACGCCCGGCAATGAATATTTTATCCTAGTATAATTTGAGAAAGGATTGGGAAAGTTCTGCAAATCAGAAGATAATGTGATAGGCTCTTCTTCTACGCCGTATCCCGTTTCATACGGCACCCAAAAACCTTGGTGCAATGTGCGACTCCCGCCCTGAAGCGTGAAAGATTTGATGGCGGTTTGTCCCGTCATACCAGACAATTGGTATCCGTTGGAGTTCGTTTCAAAAACGCCCCCGCCGGAACCGATTACTTGCCTAAAAATGGTATCCTGTGATTGCAAACTTGAAGAAGAAACTAATATCAACGCTAAAACAACTACAAGAGAAAAAGAAAACTTTTTCATAGCTAAGCTCCATTTATAAGTTAATTATTTTTAATTTTCATAACTAAAAGCCTTGTTACAAAACCTCATACTCAAATCAAACGTCGTGCCAACTTTCAAACGAATCCCTTCTATTATTAATAACATCTCGCTCTTATACAAATATCAAAAATACAACATTTGTAAATATTATCAAAAATATAAAAATTTAATTTCAAAATTAATTGAATCGCGCCTAAGCGCGTATTTTTGGTTTGTTTCATATCAAAATTTCAAAATTCTCCTTATGCCGCTTCGTAATATTAAATATAAAAAAGTTTATTTCCAAATATTTTTTTGATTTTCTATACTATTTAACTAAAAATAATTCATTAACTTTAAGTAAACGACTTAACAAATTTTTAAACTTTATCCGTAAACTCTATTAAGACTTGATATTATGAAAGCGTCGTCGATATTTTCACACTGCGCCGAAGCCTTAAGAACCATAGCCGGAGACTGTAATCCTTCGCGAAAATCGAGCTTCGATTATTTAAAAAAGCGCAAGTATATCGGAAGCAAAGAAAGAAAGTTCATCCTGAGCGTTACGTTCGCTGTTTATAGAAACTATTTCTTATCTAAACTACTTAGCGATTTTATCGTCGATTCATTCGGAAACTTCGGCAAAACAAATCCCAAAACCAATTTTTACCCAAAAGAGTTCCTGTCAACGACGTCTATAACCTTTCTACATTCCATAAGATTGTTGGACGTAGGAGAAAATTTATCAATCGAATTTCATAACCTTCCGGGATTGCAAACGAGCGAATTCTCGGAAACTATAATCGAAGCAACGTCCGAGTATCTCGATATCTCCACAAAATCCGCGTCGGCAATTTACGACGCCGTAGTAAATCGATTTAAGGCTATGAATAACGAAATAGACAACATTATTAATGATAAAAAAACAAACAACGAGACAACAGTCATAGAACAAAGATATTCTCTACCGACGTTCGTCGTTAATGCTTTAGTAAATAAAGGATTGAGCAAAAAGAAGATAATCGAAATCGCTAACTCGCTTACAAAAAGCGCGAACGTTAGCTTAAGGGTAAACGAAAAAGCCGCTTCCGTCGAGGACGTATCCGCAGAGCTTAACGACTTGGGAATAAAGCTTATTAAGTCGCCTCTATCACCTTCGGGGATTATACTAAAACAAAGAACAAATATTTTGGGATTAGACTTGCTCAAGAAAGGAATCATAGAACTACAAGACGAAAGCAGTCAACTAGTTTCCTACGCCTTAGGCGTCAATGAAAACGCTTCGGTATTGGACGCTTGCGCTGGAGCGGGCGGCAAAACCTTGCACTTAGCCGCTCTATTGGAAAACGAAGGAGAAATACTCTCGCTCGATATAAGCCCTATAAAATTAAAGGAATTAATAAAAAGAACCAATAAATTCGGATTCAAAAACGTTAGAACGCGTAAAATAAATCGGAAAATTTTTCAACAAACGGACGGCGGCAATTTGCGCCCTTTTACAAACAAAAAATTCGATCGCGTTCTATTAGACGCCCCTTGCTCGGGCTCGGGTACGGCGAGACGCGAACCCAAACATAAATATAACTTGTCTAAGGAATCGATACAACAAACGAGCGAATACCAAACAAAATTGCTCGACTACTACTCGCGTTTCGTAAACGTCGGCGGAATAATGGCATACGCTGTTTGTTCGATAATGCCGGATGAAGGAGAAGCGCTCGTAAAAAAATTTTTAACGAGAAACGAGGGCTTCGTTCCCGCGCCGCTCAATGAAGCTTTCAAACAATATGAGATTGACGTCCCGAAACTCGACGATAAAGATTACGCTTTGCAAATATATCCTTCCGATTACGACTCGGACGGTTTTTTTATAGCTAGATTAAAAAGAATTAAATAAAAAGAGGCGACAATGAACTATATTTTGGATTTCGGAGGAGTGCTATATAAAATCGACCCCAATAGAACTATCAACGCGTTTCTTAGTTATTCTGAAACGCCCGAAAAAATAAAGCAAATGAATAAAAAAGAATTCTACGAAAATAGAATTTTTAGAGACTACGAAATGGGAACGTTAAGTTCTTCGAAATTTAGGGATTTAATAAGGACGAAATACGAAATCAAAGCGAGCGACTCCGAATTCGACGAAGCTTGGAACGCCACTTTAGTCGGTCTGCGACCTCAGGCGTTCAAAAGCGTAAAAAAATTGGGACGAGTCGGTAGGGTAACCTTACTGAGCAATACCAACGAAATACACTACAATCATTTCGAACCCGAATGCCGAGACCTATTCTCTCTTTTCGAACGAACCTTTTTCTCTTTTAAAATTAACAAAAGAAAACCCGAAAGAGAGATTTACGACTTCGTCCTCAAGAGTTTAGGCTTTAAAGACGAAGAAACTTATTTTCTCGACGACTCGCTCGCCAACGTCGAAACCGCTCGTTCTATAGGCTTAAAAGCCAGATTAATCAAGGAAAATCAATTGGAAACTTTCGCCGAAGAACAGTTGAAATAAGCTCAAAACGTGTGTATCTTCTTACACAGTGAGAAACAAATTACACATCAAGCCAAATATTAACAAAATTTAATCATTAAGTCATTTTAAATTTAATTTTTCAAAATTGTGTAAGAAATTACACACTTATCTTATAATCAACTTTAAAATTTTAAAAAGGTTGTTCTTCTTCGTCAAAATTCTGATAGCTTGCTTCGCCGGGAGGCGGTCCCAAATCTTCGGGCGGCTCTTGGTAACCTAAAGCTAGATTGTCAAATCTCGCGTATTGACTGGTATAAGCGAGTTTAACCGACCCTGTAGGCCCGTTCCTCTGTTTGCTCAAAATAATCTCGGCTTTTCCTTCGGTATCGGTATTGTTTTCGTCGCCGAAAGATTTAATGCCGTAAAACTCCGGTCTATGAATAAAACACACAACGTCGGAGTCTTGCTCGATTGAACCGGATTCTCTTAAATCCGAAAGCATAGGTCTCTTGTCGTTTCTCGATTCAACGCCGCGATTTAACTGCGCTAAAGCGATAATCGGAATATCCAATTCCTTAGCAAGTTGTTTCAAAGACTGAGATATCATAGAAATCTCCCTCTCCCTCGATTCAGCCCTAGGAGATTTCATTAATTGCAAGTAATCGACCATAATCATTTGAATACCATATTCTGAAATGAGCCTGCGGGCTTTCGCTCGCAACTCCATTACCGACAGAGCTGGACTATCGTCGATTACTATGGGCGAATCGGCTATATTGCCAATAGTTTTCGCTATTTTGGCAAAATCCGATTGACTTATATTGCCCGTTCTCACTTTATTTCCGTCGATTTTTGCTTCGCTGCTTAAAAGACGAATGACTAATTGTTCATTGGACATCTCAATTGAGAAAAAAGCGACCGCTTTTTTATACTCGACCGCCGCGTTTCTCGCTATTGATAAAGCCAGAGCTGTTTTGCCCATAGAAGGTCTGCCGGCTATTACGATGAAATCGGATTTCTGAAATCCGCCGGTCAATCTATCTAAATCGACGAAACCTGAGGGCACGCCTGTCAACCCTTTACTGCCTTTTTCAATTAAAGCGCTTATTTTTTCAATAGTATCGTGAGCGACGTCCTTAATATTAGAATAACTTTTGTAAAACCTTTTTTGAGCTATTTTAAATATATCGCTTTCCGCTTTATCTACTTCTTCCAAAGCGTCGGTTGATTCGTCGTAAGAATCGACCATAATTTTTCCGGCTATCCTTATTAACTGCCTTTTTAAAAACTTCTCCTGAATGATTCTAGCGTACTGGACAACGTTAGCCGAAGAAGTCGTTCCGTCTTCTATATCGGCTAAATAATACGCTCCGCCGACCGCTTCGAGAATTTTCTTCTTACGCAACCCTTCGGTTAAAGTTAAAGCGTCTATTTCAATCCGCTTTTCGAACATTTCTACAATAGTTTCGAATATCATTTTATGCGCCTCTTTGTAGAAACTCTCAGGGTCGAGCATTTCAATTACTTTACCCGCCGCCGTACCGTCAATCATTACGGCGCCTATGACGGCTCTTTCAGCTTCTACCGAATGAGGCGGAAGTTTGTTGCCCAACGCCTCCAAAGGAATAATTTGATTCAACTCCCCGCCTATTTTCCCCTTTACTTTTCTTCCCAAATTAGAAGACGACGTATTTTGACTCATATAACTCAACCCCTATGCTTGTATTTTTGAATTGTCTAAAAGTTTTATTTTCAAAATAAAGAAAAACTGCTTCGAAAAAAATCAAACTTTTTCCACTTTGATAACAAGTTGTTCACTCGGCTATGTTGATAATTTTTTTATTTTTTAATTTTTCATTAAAATCGTCTATTCTTAAGAACGAATAAGGTTTTAAACAAACAAACCGATATTTGTCTTTATGATAAAACGAAATCAATCTATAAAATTGTTCATTATATTAAAATATATATTTATATTAATGTTTATATTAATTGTTTTTTAAAAAAAATAAAAAAGATGAAGAAGATATTAGTTATAGACGACGCTGAGTTTATATTAGAAAGCGCCTCGACTCTTCTTGAATTCGAGGGCTACGAAGTTTATACTTCTTCCGACGGCGAAGAGGGAATAAAATTAGCCGGCGAGATAAAGCCGGACTTGATTCTTTGCGATATTTCTATGCCCAAAATGGACGGATACACAGTGCTCGAGGGCATCAGAAAAAACGAGAAACTTTCAACGTCGCCTTTTATATTTCTAACTGCTTTCTCGGAAAAAGTTAATATGAGAAAAGGAATGGAAAAGGGAGCCGACGATTATATAGTAAAACCTTATACTAGAGACGAGCTAATCGCCGCAATCGACGCTCAATGGAAAAAAAATTCGCTTATTGACAGACAAGTTCAAAAGAAGGTTGACCAAGTCGGCAAGAACGTTACTTACGCTCTTCCCCACGAATTTCGCACTTCGCTGAACGAAATCATCGGCTCGGCGAGATACCTAAATTCAAGTTCCGAAGACATCCAGCAAGAAGAAATCAAAGAGATTTCGCAAGACATCGTAATCTCCGCCAACCGGCTTCTTAAAATAACGGAAAACTTTTTAATATACGTAAGCGTCGAATCTTTCTCAATCGACCCTCAAAAGAAAAAACAATTAAGAAACTTCGTTACCGAAGAGCCTATAGCGATACTTTACGATTTAGCAAGCTCGGTAGCGTCTAGATCCGAGCGATTCGAAGATTTGGAAGTTGTAATCAACGAAGACCTCGACCAAGTTCCAATTGAAATTGCTTCGGAAAGCTTTAATAAAGTCGCAGAGGAAATAATAGAAAACGCTTTCAAATTCTCCGAAGCTGGAACAAAAGTGAGAATCACATACAAATTAAAAAACGACTTTCTTTATATCTCTGTCGAAGACAGCGGAAGAGGAATGAAATCCAACCAAATAGAAAGCATCGGAGCCTTGGCTCAGTTCGAACGTAAAATGTACGAGCAACAAGGAGTCGGAATGGGATTAATAATAGCTAAAAGGCTCGTGGAAGTTCACGACGGCAAAATTAAAATCGAAAGCCAAGTTGAAAAAGGAACAACGGTAACAATTAGTTTTCCGATTCACAACGACTAATTACTTCTTTTCTTCTTCGGGCTCGTTCTCGCTCGGGGTAGGATTTATTTTCCTAATTTTCTCTTTCTCTTTTTCTTTAGTATTAATATCGCTTGTCGGCAAATCTTTGTCTCGGTCCAAAACGTCTAGCAAATTCTTCAGTTTCTTTTGCGCTTTATCTTTTTCTTCCTTCTTTTTCTTGGCTTCCAAAACCGCTTTCTTCCTTCGCAATTCATTAAAATTCTTAGTGGGTATTATACTCACGCCGGGTCTAAGAATTCCTCTGGCGCGCAAAGTGTCCAAAGCGTGGACGTATCGCTCTTTTCCGCCCGGCAAATCCCAACGTCCGCCCGGCGGTATCTGTTCTATTGGAATATATGGAAGCTCTACGCTCATTGGGTCTTCCGGCAATTTCAAAATCGTATCCTTGTTCGATTTCAAATCAAGCCACGGTCCTCCCCGTTTTCTCGAAAAGTCGAAATGGTCGATAATTATCAGCGGCGTTCCGGACATTGGTATTCTCCTGCCCGCCGAATCCCTTTTGTAACCTTCGCCCCAATAATAAAGCCATTTCGCGTCTTCCATAAACTGCCTCAAACAGGAGTGAGAGACAGGCCTTCCGGGCATAGAAAACTGGTGCAAAGCGCCGCCGGCTTGGGCGTGAAAATTGAAATTGTACGGCATATACCAACTGCTGTCGAGCGACGAGTAATGTTCCTTTTCCTTCCAAGATAAAGCGTATCTGCCCGGATAGGTTTGCGTTCGCTCTTTGCCGGAATTTGTCGCGGCGAATCTCGCTAATTCCCCCTTTTCGTAGCAAGCGTAAGCCTGAAAAGCCGCCGAAACCATTATTATCTTATCGATTTCCCTCGCTTCCCAGTAAAAAGCGGGAAATATTGAATAAGCTTTTTGGTCGGCTATGAAAGAATCGGGAATCACAACAACTTGTCCGGGACGAACGTATCTGAGCTCTTTTCTATTTAAAGTTCGAAATGTTTTGTTCTTCGCCCAATTATCGCCGTCGTATTTAAATTCGCGATATATTTTACTTCTGTGATTCCAGTCTTTGATTTTTATCCGATTGTATTTTATATACGGAAAAGTGTCGCGCTTTGCGATAGCTTCTGTTCTAAGCAGTTTGGTAGTCTGTTCCGTCGTCAATGTGTCCGCTCGCCCGTAAACTAAGTCCTTATCGCTGGAGCAAGCCAAACAAAGCGCCAAAGCTAGCGAGAAAGCAAAAGCCGTCGCCGTCAATCTATTCTTTATGTCGTTGTTTACCGTCATATATACAAAAGCCAAGATTAAAGGTTGTAAATTAAAACAAAAAACAAAAAAAATAAAATTTATTTTCGCCAAAACGAAGGAGCCAGCAAAATAATAACCGTGAATAACTCCAACCTGCCAATCAGCATAAAGAACGAGAGTATCCACTTGCCCGCTATCGGAATATCGGAGTAGTTATCCAAAGGACCGACCTCGCCCAAACCGGGACCGATATTGTTAATCGTAGCGGCTACCGCGGAGATTGACGTTACCAAATCCAAACCTAAAAACGACATAATGATAATACCTACCGCCGTAGTCAACATAAACAAAATGAAAAATCCTGAAACGTTAGCGACGACTTTTCTATCCACCGCCGTATTCCCAATTTTCACGTGAATCACCGCTTGCGGATGCAAAAGACGAACAAACTCGTTAAAAACAAACTTTAAAAGTAAATAAATCCTAATTACCTTAATACCGCCGCCGGTAGAACCCGCGCAACCGCCGACAAACATTAACAACAACAAAATAACTTGCGAACTAGCTGTCCAAGTTTCAAAATCCGCCGTCGCGAATCCAGTCGTCGTCATAATAGCCACCGTTTGAAAAGCGGAATCGAGCATAGAGGCGAAGAAGTTTCCGTAACTTGCCAAATAATTAGCCGCCGTCAACAAACCCGTCGCCACAACTATCAACCATAAATAAAATTTGAATTCGGGGCTTTTCCAAATCGATTTGAAATCGCCATTCAGCCATCTATAATGCAACGAAAAACTAGAGCCGGCGATAAACATAAAAACGATAATAACAATATCTATATAGGCGCTGCCGTAAGCTCCAACGCTTGTGTTTCTAGTCGAAAAACCGCCGGTAGCCATTGTACCGAATGTATGGCAAAGAGCTTCGAAAAGACTCATCCCGCCAAACATCAGCAAAACAGTTTCGGCGGCTGAAAACAATACGTAAACGCCCCATAATATCTTCGCCGTCTCGGTTATCCTCGGCTTCAGCTTATCGACGACGGGACCGGGAGATTCGGCTTTGAACAACTGCATTCCGCCGACTCCGAGAAACGGCAGAATTGCTATCGTCAAAACGATTATACCCATACCGCCCAGCCAATGAGTCAAGCTCCTCCAAAACAGAATGCCTTTGGGCAGAGATTCTATATCGTTCAATATCGAAGCTCCCGTAGTAGTAAAACCCGACATTGTCTCGAAGAACGCGTCGGCGTAGGACGGTATCGCGCCTGAAATCACGAAAGGCAAAGCTCCGAAAACCGAGAAAATCACCCATCCCAACGCTACTACGGCGAATCCCTCTTTCGATCTTAACTCCTCCTTAGACCGGTTAATAAGACTAATAAGACCGATAAATATCGCTATGCCGGCGGAAATTAACAGAGCTTTATAATCGCCCTCGCCGTAATACAGAGAAAAAGGAATCGGAAGAAGCATCGCTCCTCCCAAGAAAAGGACTAAATGACCAAGTATTCTCGCGACTATACTATATCTCATTTTCTCGGATTCTTAGACCAAAATAATTTCAAAAATACAAAAATAATACGCCGCGTTCATAATATTCTTCGTCGAACGACGCTAACAAAAATCCCATAGCTAATCTTGTCGCCCGCCGCAAAAACATTGGCGACTAAATCACAATACCCTCTTAACCTCTACCGTAAATTGACTTAAGCGCGTTAATTAAATTAAATTTTTGTAAAAACAATCAATTGTTCTATTTTTGGCAAAATTAAACAAGTTTATTGAATATTTAAGTTTTTAGCTATGGAACAAAAAGGACAAACAATTAAAGACTCGGCTTTAGCCAGATGGCTCGTATTAATTCTTTCCAGCGTCGTTATGTTTATGAACTACTACTTTTACGACGCTCTCTCGCCTCTAAAAGACTTAATGCAAACCAATTTGGGATTCTCCTCTACCGATTACGGCATTTTTATGTCGGCGTATTCAGTGCCAAACATTTTCCTCTTAATGGCAGTTTTAGGAGGTATAATACTAGATAAAATCGGGATTAGGATAACCGGCGTAACGTTTATCGTTCTTATGGCGATTGGCTCTTCTATTACAGCTTACGGCGCGTCCGATTTATACTTATCGGGCGGTCCTATGTACGACTTTATGGGCTCGTTCTGGACGGGAATCTCCCCCGCTTTGAAAATGATGTATCTCGGATTCTTCATCTTCGGACTCGGAGCCGAAACGAGCATCGTAGTTCTGTCTAAGATAGTCGTTAAATGGTTCAAAGGCAAAGAATTAGCGCTTGCTCTGGGATTAAACGTCGCCATAGGCAGACTCGGAACAGCTTTAGCGCTATTCTTATCTCCCAAACTAGCTCATCCCGAATGGACCGAGGCAATATGGTTCGGAGTTATGCTGTTATGGATTGGCTTGCTCTTCTTCATCGTTTATATATTTTTTGACCTAAAAATCGACAAGCAAATAAAAGAAACTTTGCCGGAAGACCCGGAAGACGAATTTAAGCTCGCCGATTTGAAGTTTCTCGTTACAAATAAATCCTTTATTCTAATTACTCTGCTATGCGTAACGTTTTATTCGGCGGTTTTCCCGTTCATAAAATTCGCGCCTGATTTATTAATGAACAAATTCAGTTTGCCGCGAGATATAAGCGGAGAAGTCTCGTCGATATTGATGTTCGGCACTATAATTCTGACGCCGCTATTCGGCTGGATTGCCGACAATAAAGGCAAAAGCGCGACTTTAATGTATTTAGGCTCGGCTTTACTGCTCGTTTCCCATTTACTCTTCGCGCTGACTAAATTAACTCCATACATCCCGATTTTTACGCTCGGCGTAGCATTCTCTTTAGTGCCTGCGGCGATGTGGCCCGCCGTTACAAAAATTGTCGGCGAAAATAAAATCGGCACGGCTTACGGCTTTATGTTCTCAGTCCAAAACCTCGGTTTATGGGCTTTCCCCCAATTAATCGGCTGGGTTTTGGAAATATCCAATCCCGGCATTACCGAAAAAATCACCCAAGGACTCGACGCGACATATAATTACACAAATCCAATGTTAATGCTATCGGCGCTGGGACTTTTTGGAATCCTTTTCGCGTTTTTACTAAAACGCGAAGACAAAGTTTCGGGATACGGTCTCGAACAGCCAAATAAAAACGACTAATAACGACAATATTAACATAAAACAACCGTCGATAATTTGTTATTGGAAGCGTAATATTAATAAATTATTAGCAATAGCGGTGTTTTAACGAGCAATAAATATACGAAACGTCGTCTAAACTATTAAGATAAAATAATATTTTATACGTCAATTTTTCGTTTTTTTTTCTAAATTTGCAAAATATTAAGATTATTATTATTGTTAACTTTTTTCATTTTTGTATTATTATTAAAATAAAGAGATTATATTATGCGTAGAGGAAGACCGACTAAACTACAGCAAGCGGCGCGAGTTGCTTTGACAGATTTCCTAGGCATAAACCAAAACGAAACGCTTTTGATTGTAGCGGACGATGAAAAGCAAGACATTGGTTATACCTTTTATGAAATGAGCAAAGATTTCTGCGCCGACTCCTTTTATCTCGAAATGCGTTCTTCGGATTTCCACGGTGAAGAACCGCCCGAGGCTGTTTCAGACGCCTTAAAATCAGTCGACGCGGCGGTTGTTATAACGGCTAAATCAATCACCCATACAAAGGCAAAATACGGAGCCGCTAAAATGGGCGTGAGAGTAGCCACTATGCCGGGAATAACCGAAGAAACGATTAAGAGATGCCTAATCGCGGACGTCCAACGGATAGTTGACTTGACGCGAGCGGTAGGCGCTAAATTGCAAGGCGTTACGGAAATCAGAATGGAAACGGAAAAAGGCACCAAACTTACTATGCCGGTAAAGAGAAGAAGAATTATCGAAAGCACAGGCGTAATTAAGTATATCGGCGAAAGCGGAAATATGCCGTCCGGTGAAGTTTACTTAGCCCCTTGGGAAGACCAAACTAACGGAACGGTCGTATTCGACGGCTCGGTAGCCGGCATGGGAGTCTTGAAAAGCGACATTGCAGTCGAAATAAAAAACGGCTACGCCAAAAAATTCAAAGGCGGGCTTATAGCGAACAAATTCGAAGATATGCTCAAATCCGTTAATAACGATAGAGCGTTCGCTTTAGCCGAATTTGGAATAGGAACAAATTACAAAGCTAAAATTATGGGCAATATACTTGAGGACGAAAAAGTTCTGGGCACAGCCCATATAGGTTTCGGCAACAATCTGGCTATGGGCGGAAAAATCAAAGTGCCAAGCCATATAGATTGTCTAGTCAAAAAACCGGACATTTATTTCGACGACGAACTCGTTATGGAAAACGGCAAACTTTTAATCGAGCCGAAAAAGAAATAGTCGAAATTAGAACAATTTAAATATAGGGCTTTCCCGATTTATTGGGAGCCCTTTTCTAATATTATTTTCTTAATCCTTTGTCGCCGCTTCCGTTATTGACAACGTTCCGGCGTCAGCGTCGAGCATTGCTTCCACACCCATTGGAAGCGTCAACTGGTCTCGAGTATGACCAATCGTCAATCCGTAAAAAACGGGTACGCCCAAATCTTTCAAATAATAATCCAAAACTTCGCCTAAAGAATAATCCCAAATTCGCGAAGAGCTTTTGAAATCGCAGGAAGAACATTCGCCGAAAACTATTCCCGCGGCTTTGTCCAACTTGCCGGACAATCTCAAATGATTTAACATCCTATCTATTCTATAAGGTTGCTCGCCGACGTCTTCCAAAAATACTATTTTGCCTTCGGTTTCTATCTCGTAAGGCGTTCCGAGCAAGGAGCAAATCAAAGATAGATTGCCGCCCCTTAGTATTCCTTTTGAATTCCCCGAACGAATAGTCCTCGTAGGTTTTCTTAATCTTATTCCGGAAACTCCTTCCGGATTAGATAAAAGCCCCAAAGGCTCCGATGAAAACAATGCTTTTTGGAAATATTCCACTGTAAAACGAGAAAAAGAGGATAAAGCGACGGGTCCGTGAAACGTTACAAGCCCCGCCTTTTTGTTAATAGCTAAATGCATAGCGGTTATATCGCTATATCCCAAAAATATCTTAGGATTTTCTTTTATTAATTCGTAGTCGATTTTATCTAATAGCTGTCCCGAACCGTAACCGCCGCGAATACAGAAAATCGCTTTAACGTCCGAATCCCGGAACATACCGTGCAAGTCGTTCAAACGTTCTTTTACGCCGCGAGTCTTGTAACCGCCGCCCGAGGCAACCGAATCGCCCAATTTCATCTTTAAACCAAAATAATCCAAAGTTTCTTTAGCTCTCGCAATTTCGTCCGGGTCGGAAACCGCCGTCGCCGGCGCGATTATTCCCACTAAATCTCCTTCCTCTAAAACGCTTGGCTTTATAGTATCGACGGCGCTCGGATACGACAGCAAAGTATCGCTATACTTCAGAAAAATTAAGGACGATAAAGAAACTTTTATAAAATCTCTTCTTAGCATCAATAAAATGTATTAGCTTACAAAAATATTTTGAAAATTTAGCGAATATTTTTTAATTAAAAAAAGCAAAGTCTAAAAAACGACAAAAACTATGAAAGAAGAACAAATAAAAATAGAACCGATTTTCGAACTTCCGATTGAAAAAGAAAATCCATACGGCGAGGACGTTCTTGAGGACCTGAACGTATTGCTTTCCTGTTGCGTCAAAAATTTGGAAAAACCGAATCTAGAAAAAATCACCCGCGCTTTTTACTTTAGCGTGGACGCGCACAAAGGCGTCTTCAGAGAATCGGGCGAGCCATACTACACACATCCATTAAAAGTCGCCCTATTCTTAATGAAAGACTTCTCAATATACGACGAAGTAAGCGTTATAGCCGCTCTTTTGCACGACGCCATAGAAGACGTCGATAGCGTAACAATGAAAGAAATCGAAGAGAAGTTCGGCGCCGGCGCGGCTAAAATTGTGGACGGCGTTACAAAAATCAAAGACGCGGAAGTAAGAAAAAACAAAGACGTCTCGGAAAAAACCAAACAATTAGAAAAAGCGGCGACCTACGGCAAGCTCTTTATGGCGCTCGTTAAAGACATTCGCGTTATACTCGTCAAACTCGCCGACCGCTTGGACAATATGAGAACTTTGCGCCACGTAAAAAAACGGAAGCAAAAAGTCATAGCTAGAGAAACTCTGAACTTTTACACGCCTTTCGCCCAGCGATTGGGCTTCGCAAAAATCAAGAAATATTTCGAAGACCTATCGTTATACTACATCGACCAAAAAGCTTTTAACGTTATTCACAGAGCTTTAATCGATAAAAGAAAGACCTTCATAAATTATATCAAAAGCTTTTTAGCCCAAATCAACCAAAAGCTCAACGAAAAGAGTATTCCTCATGTTCTAACGATTGAACACAAGCACGTATTCGAAATCTATAAAATGATAGAGCAGGGCAAATCGCTCGACGATATAGACAACTTCTACTCGATGGTAGTCACATTGAAAACTAACGACTTCACCGAAGCCTACCGCGCTTACGGCATAATAGCCAACATATTCGGTCCGGTTAGCTCTTTGGAAGATTACATCGCCCGACCGAAAATAAACTTATACAGAGCTTTGCATTCTACGCATTTCGGACCCGGCTCTAAACTAATCGAAGTCATAATCAGAACCGAACAAATGGACGAAATCGTCGATAAAGGAATCGTCGGTTACTATTCGCTCAGCAAAGCCGCCAAACCTTTAGAATTCAACCAAAAGCATCTCGCCGAATGGATTGACTGGATGAAAGATTTAATCAGAAAAGGCGAAACCGACGCTATACAAAAGATATGGGGCTCCATAAAGAAAAACCTATACGACGACGAAATCACCGTTCACATAAAAGAAGGCAAATCATACGAACTGCCGAAAGGCGCCTGCCCCATCGATTTAGCTTTCGATATCGACGAAAAAACCGCCTATAAATTAATCTCGGCGAAAATCAACAACGAAATCAAATCGCTTAACTACGAATTGCAAAACAACGATTACGTCGAATTAATATACTCTCCGCAAAACCAGCCGAATCCCGAATGGCAAAACTACGTCATAACAAGCAAAGCGGTAGTTAGCCTATACAACTATTTCAAAGGCGACAACTACCATTATATTCGCGAGAAGCAAAGCGAAAACGGCTTCAAAATCCTGATAAAAGCAGAAGAGCGACCGAAAATAATAAAAGACATCCGCGGCGAAATCGGTCCCGAAAACATACGCCGAATGTTTTTCTACGCTGAAAACGCTCAAATAGAAAGCCTCGTGCATTTAAGCTCCAGAGACGACGACTCTTTCAACGCCCTATTCACCCGCCTCTTGAGCGTTAAGGGCATACGCGGAGTCGAAAAAATCGACGAGTGATTACTTAAAATAATCATCCGATGACTCGAAGTCGTCGGATGAGTTCGTATAAATGATTAGCCGGCTACTTCAATATAACCACAGGCTCCGCCAGCCGCTTCTCGCCGCCAATAGTCGCTCGCAACCAATACGTTCCCGAAGGCAAAGACAAGTCCGGCGTATATCGCAGTGTATGACTGCCGCCAGTTTCGTAGCCGCTGTAAACTTCGCCGACCAGAACTCCTAAGTTGTTTATTAGATCTACCGTTATCTCGCTATTGGCGCTTAATCGATAATTCAGCGTTAGCGTTTCGCCGCCGCGCAGGGGATTCGGACAGCAATTTATCTCGTCGCTATTCGGCGTAAAAGCCGGCTCTTCCACCGATACGACGCCGCCCTCGTTGAATACCGCCACGCCGCCGCCGTCGGTTCCGAGCCACTTATTGCCGTAATCGTCGATTACCATACATCTTATATTGTCGCTCGGCAAATCCGAATTCGAAGTATTCCAAACAGTCCAACTCTCGCCGTCGAACTTTGCTAAGCCGCCGTTCGTTCCGAGCCATTTAGCGCCAGAATCGTCGATGCATACCGCGTAAACGTTATTGTCGGGTAAGCCGGAATTGGACGAGCGGTAAACAACTAAACTCGTATCCTCGCCCATATCGTCGAACTTGACCAGTCCCCCTCTGTCCGGTTCAAAATTATTTTCGACATAAGTTGCAATCCATTTGGTTTGCTCTTTATCAATAGCTATAGACAATACCCCGTCGGATATAAAAAAACTTTCTTCAGAATCGTAATTAATCCAGTTCTCTCCGTCGAATATTATAAGAACGCCAACGTTCCCCGATCCCATCCATCTCGACCCAGTGCCAATCCACTTTTTCCCTAAACTATCTATTGCGATAGCGTCCGTTCCTCCAACGACAAAAGTTGGATTATCCCATTCATCCCATAAAGTCCAAGTAGTATCGGCGTATTTCATTATGCCGCGATGTACCCCAAACCACTTATTATTTGAATCGTCTATCGCGATTGAGAATATTTCAGCGGCAGGAATATCAGATTCAAATGGAAGATAAACCTTCCAAGTCGCGCCGTCAAACTTCGCAACCCCGGGTCTATTGCCTATCCATACTGTCCCCGTTTTTTCAATTGCTATCGACGTGATTTTCATTAGTTCTAATTCAATATCAAACCTATGCCATACTTCCCCGTTAAATTTTTCAATACCCCCCGTTGTGCAAGCCCATATATTATTAGCGCTGTCAAGCGCCATACAAACAGTTGTATTACCTTGCAAATTCGAATTATGAGTATTATATACAATCCACTCGGTATTTTGAGAGTGAGTTAGCGAAATATTACAGATAAAGAATATTATAAAAATTATATATTTTTTCATTTTAAGTACCTTTTATTATTATAATTAATCATTTAAAATAAATGAACTTACAAAAACCATAACGATTCCTCGCTTTTATTAAACCGTAGTAAGCGCCGCTAGGCTTGTTTTTCATTTTTATATTAAATACGTTTTCGCTCTTACTACCGTATAAGCTTTTTGATTCGCGATATACCAGTTTTCCAAAAGAATCATAGATATACAACGTTACGTCGCTTGGTTTCTTTATCCGATATTTAATAGTAACTTCGTTTGTTTTTGCGTTTGTTAAAGCTCTGCAGCTTATTCTATATTTATCGTATTTTACTCGACTTATACTGTCGCCGTCTTATTTCCCGAGCGGTTTGGTAAATTTTTTCCGACTGTTCGTCTTACTTTCGCAACCTACTTTTTTTGCTTTATATTAAAGTGAACACACATTAATTTATTGATTTTCATCAAAATATCCAAATAGTATTTCTACTTTTTTGTTATGGTATTTAATACTAAAACGCGTTTTCAGAGATTTAGTAAAAGACTCATTCGATGACTCGGACTCGTCGGATGAGTTCGTCTAAATGATTAGCCGACTACTTATTCCTCCACCCTCATTCCGAAATTGAAATTTCGGAATGAG
>CAZDXB010000045.1:0-18649 GCA_964509335.1 uncultured Hyphomicrobiales bacterium
AAGCGAGCCTTGCGGCTATCTTGAGCTTTTAACCACAGGTAAAAACCGCTTCTGCTAGCTTTCAACACCTCGCGCATCAACCGGACTGACCATCGCCGGCGATACGCCTTAATAAAACGATACTTTATTACGGCTCTTTTGCGAAGAATGCCGCCGCTTTTTTTAAAATGTCGCGCTCGTCTTTCAGACGCTTGTTCTCGCGCTCAAGCTTGCGGATATACTCTTCCTTAGCAGTCATTTTCCCTTTGCCGCGAAAAGCTTGTTGTTCTTCTTCTAAGTATGCTCTTTTCCAGTTATAAACAAGGTTTTCGCTTATCCCCAAGTCTCGCGCTACCTCTGCGGCTCTGCGCCCCTCTTCGGTTACCATTTTTACCGTGTTTAGCTTAAATTCTTTGCTGTAGTTCTTTCTTTTGTTTGAACCCATTTTAGTCTCCTTTCAGATGGTAATATAATAAATTATCTCCACTTTAACTAAGAGGCGCGTAAAATTGGGTAAGGTTCAAGGTTTTCTTACGAAAAGTCTATTAGATTATTATGAGACGTTCCTTCAAAGAAAATCTTTAAAGCGTTGGAAATATGTTGGAAAAGCGATGTGTCTTTTCAGCAAGGTAGTGTAAAATAAGGGTTAGGAAAAATAGCTTGTGATCCCGAGGGGATTCGAACCCCTACCGCCAGCGTGAAAGGCTGGTGACCTAACCGTTAGTCGACGGGACCCTAATTTTCAAAGAATACAAAGTTAAGAGATTTCTTTTTATTATCCAAACTTCGAGGACTATTTTTCTTAAAAATTATTTTATTTCGCTTCCAATAAAATTTCGCGTTCTCTGTTCTAATAAACCGAGCTTTTTTCTTAAGTTTGCTTTATTTATTGTAGAACAATTGTTAACGCTATGAACATAATATCGATAGAAAGAACGGAAGAAGTTTTGAGCGAGGCGAAGGACACAACGATAGCCGTGGTGGGCGACGTAATGCTTGACAGATTTTTCTGGGGCGGCGTCTCTCGGATTTCGCCGGAAGCGCCCGTGCCGGTGGTGGATTTGGAAGAGGAATCCTATCGCTTGGGAGGCGCGGCAAACGTTGCAAACAATTTGACGAATTTGGGAATTAACGCCGTATTGTTCGGAGCGGTCGGAGAAGACGAATCGGGCTTGAAATTCAGGCGCATCGCCGAGGAATCCAGCATCGACCCTTCGGGGGTCATTATAGACAAGTCGAGACCGACGACTGTTAAGACTAGGATAATCGGCGACAATCAACATATGGTGCGACTTGACAAGGAAAACAGAGCTCCTATAGAGCAGAAAGTACAAGAGGAGATTGTCGGGCTATTGAAGCGGCACAACAACCTTTCAGGCGTCGTTTTTGTCGATTACGACAAAGGCGCCATCACCGATTATCTGATTTTATATATAATTGAACATTGCCGCGATAAGGAAATACCCGTTTACGTTGACCCGAAATTCAATAACTTCTTTAATTATAAGAACGTAGATTTCTTTAAGCCGAACAAAAAGGAAGCCGCCGCCGCTTTAAGAATGGAAATAAAGTCCGAGGACGATTTGTTTAAAGCTGGGAAACGATTGCTTGAACTGCTTAAAGCCAAGAACGTTTTGATAACGTTGGGTTCGGAAGGAATGACTTTGTTCGAAGCGAGCGGAGAGACGACGGCTGTGCCGACGATAGCGCGACGAATATCGGACGTTTCCGGCGCCGGCGACACGTCTATGGCTGTAATTTCCGCGGCAATAGCGGGCAAAGCGACTCCTTACGAAGCCGCCGCTCTGTCAAATTACGCTTCCGGAGCGGTTTGCGAGATGCCAGGCGTCGTGCCGATTACCGAAGAGATTTTGCTCAATACAATAAAAAAAAGCAAAACCTTGTCATTAAATAGAAAGAACGTGAAAAAATAAATCTTTTGAAATGACGGAATCAAAGAATAAAATAGATTCTTATCCAAACGAGAGCGAACTGAGCGAGAGGGAAAAGCTTATTCTCAGGATGATAATCCATTTATACATCTTGAAAGCCGCGCCTATCGGTTCGAGGACGCTATCGAAGCATATTCAAGAGGAAATAAAGCTTAGTCCGGCGACTATCCGCAACGTTATGGCGGATTTGGAAGAATTGGATTATATCAATCATCCGCACACTTCAGCCGGCAGGATGCCCACCGACAAAGGATACAGGTTTTACGTCGATACTCTGAAAAAGTACGAAACTTTAACGCAAAAAGAATTAATAGCTCTCGAAAGCAGTTTGAAAGAGGCGGACTCTGAATACGCCTTAAAGAACGCTTCAAAGATATTGGGTATGCTTTCGAGCTATCTGGGGGTAGTTTCAATTCCGAATATTATCGATTTGAAGGTTATTAAAATCGAGCTAATACCGTTGACGTCTAATAGGGTATTGGTAGTAATAGCTCTCGATTCCAATATTGTCAGGACGGTCGCTTTGGAAGCGGAGTTCGACATAGAGCCGTTCGAAGCAAAAGACATAGTGGCATATATAAACGAGAAGGTAAGCGGTAAAACCTTAAAATTTATTCGCGACAACTTCAAAGAAATGATAAGCGAGACGAATATTGGGGACGCTCCATTAGTTCGTTTATTCGTCGATTCGGTCGATACTATTTTTTCCGGCGAGGCAGCCGAGCAAAAAATTCACGTCGAGGGCGCCAAGAACTTGCTCGCGCATCCCGAGTTTGGCGATTTAGACAGAGCCAAAGGCGTCATCGAGCTACTCGAAAACGAGGATATAATCATTCATCTTTTAGATAAATACGAAAAGAGCGATTCGGGCATTCAAGTGCTAATCGGCAAAGAGATACAGGAAGATTTATTCGAAGACTACGCTCTAATCGTTTCAAAATACAATTTGCAATCAGCGAAAGGCTCAATAGGACTTATAGGACCGAAGCGAATGCAATATTCAAAGATGATTTCGCTGGTAAAAAGAGCCGCCGATATTTTGACTAAGTGATTTTACGGCGTCGTCTTTAGCGTCTATAACGCAACTTACTGTTTCCAATTGTTTTAATTAATATTTATCGCGTTTTAAATTTCTTAAATACAAAATCTTCGAAAGATTCTTTTTTGCAAATATCCCAAAATTTTATTTTTTTATTTTGCTTTATATTAATATTTTTTAATTTGCGAATAAAAAAATAAGCAGATGAGATTTTTCGAGACATCATTGTCATTAAGTTTAGCTAAATTCCAGCCAATTAAGAATAAGCGAAAAATAAACAAAATAATTACGCATAATGAACGAGGGCTAAAAAATGAGAAATTTTATCATAATCATCCTATCCTTAATTTTAATCGGCGGCTTTAGCGTTTGCGCAGACCAAGAATTAGACGACTTTTCCGAAAAATCCAAATCCAATTTCTTTATCGAAAACAAAGGGCGGTGGAATTCCGAAGTGAAATTCCTCGCCAGAATCGGCGGTATGAACGCTTGGATTACCGACGAGGGCGTTGTGTATGATTTTTATAAGATAACTCGGCATAGTATAATGGAAGATGTGCCACACTTTAAAAGTGTGGCACATCTGGAAAAAGACAGCCTTACCGTCAAAGGACACGTCGTAAAAATGAGTTTTGACAGGCTCGAAAATCGCTCGTCAACTGCGGGGTTTACCCCGCAGGGTCAAAGCGCGGGAAATCGCTACGAAGTTCAAGGCAAAAACAAACTCGAAGCCTACTACAACTATTTCATCGGGAACGACGAAAGTAAATGGGCGAGCTACGTCGGTCTTTATAAAGAAGTAATCGTCAAAAACGTATATGACGGCATAGACTATCGCTTTTATTTTGAAAATGGATTGCTAAGATACGATTTGAATGTCCAACCGTTCGCCGATTTAGAGCAAATTAGAATGAAATACGAAGGACAAGAAGGCTTAGAGATAAACGACAATGGCGAACTTGTAATAAAGACGAGCATCGGCGACGTCAAAAATCAAAAAATATACGCATATCAAAACAAGAAAGATGTGCCACACTTTGAAAGTGTGGCACATCTAAAAGACACCCGCCAAGAAATCCCCGTCCGCTTCACGCGACACGCCGACGGGACAATCGGCTTTTCCACGGGAAATTACGACAAATCTCTAGCGTTAACAATCGACCCTTTGGTTTATTCTACTTTTATTGGGGGCGGAAGCGGGACGGGCGACGATTACGCTCATTCGATAGCTCTCGACGGCTCTAATAACGCTTATATTGCCGGCTGGACTAGCTCGACCGATTATCCGACCACAAGCGGAGCGTATGACGAGAGCTTTAACGGAGGAACGGATCGCGGCGACGTTATTATATCTAAGTTGAACTCAAACGGAACCGACCTTGTCTATTCAACTTTTATAGGCGGCAGCGCCGACGAAAAAGCGTTATCTATAGCTCTCGACGGCTCGAACAACGCTTATATCGCCGGACGTTCCGAATCGGGAAATTATCCTACAACAAGCGGCGCCTACGACGAAACCCATAATGGAGGCGGAAAGGACGTAATATTAACAAAATTAAATTCTAGCGGTTCAGCTCTTATCTATTCAACTTTTATAGGCGGCAGCGGCATAGACGAAGCCAATTCAATCGTTTTAGACGCTTTAAATAACGCTTATATTACCGGCTTCGCTTGGTCTGAGGATTTCCCCACGACAAGCGAAGCTTACGATACTTCGGCGAATAGTTATTGGACGGACGTTTTCATAACTAAAGTGGATTCAAGCGGCTCGGACTTAGTCTATTCCACTTATCTCGGAGGAGACGATTATAATTACGGAAACGCAATAGCTGTAGATAATTCCTATAACGCCTATATTACGGGTAGAACGAGATCCACTAATTTCCCTACAACAAGCGGCGCTTACGACACAACCCACAGCGGAGGTCAATTAGACGCGTTCGTAACAAAATTAAATTCTAGTGGTTCCGAATTGGTTTATTCTACATATATTGGAGGGAATTTGGACGAATCGGGGGTATCCATCGCGTTAGACGCTTCAAATAACGCTTATATTACTGGGAACACCAATTCTGATAATTATCCTACAACAAGCGGCGCTTACGACGAGAGCCATAACGGCGCTTGGACGACCGACGCATTTGTAACGAAACTAAATAGCGACGGTTCGGACCTTATTTATTCTACTTACATTGGCGGCGGGAGTATGGACGAGGGCTATTCGCTAGTTCTCGACGGTTCTAATAACGTTTTTTTATTAGGCGATACGGAGTCGTCCGATTTCCCCGTGACTTCCGGAGCTTACGACGAAAGTTATAACGATTGGGACGACGTGTTTGTCGTGAAACTAAGCGGGGGCGGTTCCGATTTGAATTATTCGACGTTTATCGGCGGAGACAAAGGCGATTACGGAGAATCGATAGCCTTGGACGGTTCAAATAACGTTTATATAGTCGGCGGAACGGATACAACCGACTATCCAACAACGAGCGGAGCCTACGACGAGACTTTTAACGGCGGGTCTTACGACGCTTTCGTAACGAAATTAGATTTGTCATCGGGTTCGACGGCGTCTATTGCTACTGGGACGGTCAATTCTTCTTATTGCCAAAACGAAGCTATATCGATACCCTATACCGCTACGGGAACGTTTAATCCGGGGAATGGATTCACAGCCCAACTTTCCGACGATAGCGGCGATTTTTCCAGCCCAGATAATATTGGAAGCGTAAATTCTACTTCTTCGGGAACCATTAGCGGTAGAATTCCTTCAAACTCTAATTCCGGCGGCGCTTACCGAGTTAGAGTAGTAAGTTCGAACCCCTCGGTTGTTGGGGGCGACAACGGCGAAGATATAACTATTAACGCTTTACCGTCGCCGAGTATAGACGTTGAACCCGATACAGTCTGCGCTAATAATATTTCTACTCATACGGGGAATTCAGAAGCGGGCGTTGATAATAAATGGAAAGCTATCGGCGGAACAATAAGCGGCGGCGACGACGGCGAAACGGTAAGTATTATTTGGGAAACTTCAAGCTCGGGAACGGTAACCTTAACGCAGACTAATACAACTACCGGTTGCATAGATTCGGTCTCGAAGGAAATAACTATAAATCCTTTGCCGTATCCAGAAATAAGCGGCGACGAGGAAGTTTGCGAAAATAATACGTCTCATTACTCTACTACTCTCACGGCGAATCATAGTTATGAATGGTTTGTTGAAGGCGGGGAAATACAAGACTCGACTTCCGAAGCTATCGCGACAATAATTTGGGGAGGCGCCGGCGAAGGTTCCGTTAAACTTGTGGAAACGATAGACGCGACGGGATGTAAAGACTCGATTGAATTAAGCGTAACTATTAATCCGCTTCCATCGCCGTCAATTATAGGCGCAACCAATGTATGCAGCGGCTGTTCGGAAATATACTCAACCGAATCCGAACCGAACGAACGGAACAATTGGATTGTAGCGCGCGGTAACATTACCGATTCTTCAGCCGCCGACACTATTGAAGTTCTTTGGGACGACGTAGGAGCGGGCGAAGTGAAGCTAATACAGGAAAATACTGAAACCGGGTGCGTTGATTCAGCCGAAATTGATATTACGATTAGCGAATTTCCTAGGGCGTCGATTTCCGGCGATACAGTAGTATGCGAAGGCGACGTCGAAACTTACGTTACTAATTCTAATCCCGATATAGAGAAGCGGTGGTATGCGAGCGGAGGCGAGATAGAAGGTTCTTCGACGCTTTATACCGTCGAGGTCGCTTGGGGCGAGCCGGGAACGGGGAACATAAAAGTAGTATTGAGAGACGACGACATAGGTTATCTAGATTCAACTGAAATGACTGTTGTCATAAACGAAATACCGGAAGTTAATTTTGATTGTCCAATCGCCGAAGTATGCTTAGACGACCCCGCTTTCGATTTAACGGGCGGTGGTACCGAAGGCGGAGAATATAGCGGAAACGGCGTAAGCGACGGCAGATTCAATCCTTCGGTAGCGGGCGCCGGGGAACATATACTAACTTACTCATATAGCGAGAACGGATGCGAAAACAGCGACGCCGACACAATAATAGTCCATCCTTTGCCTGAGAAACCTGAAATAAGCGAAGAAAGCGACAGTTTGATATCTACAGCCGCAAACGCTTATCAGTGGTATTTAGAAGACGAAATAATCGAAGGAGCTAATAGCCAGTATTACGAACCGACTGAAGCGGGCTTTTACAAAGTGGAAATAACCGACGAGAACGGTTGCAAGAATATGTCCGACCCGCATTATTACGACCCGACGGGCGTAGAAAACAAACAAACCCGCGACTTCAATTTAAGCGCAATTCCTAATCCGTTTACGGGAACGACGACGATTAGTTATACCTTGAACAGCCCCGCCGAAGTCGGCGTTACAATTACGAATATAATGGGCGCGGAGGTAGCAAGCTTAATCGACGGTGAATATAGAAGCGACGGACGCCACAGCGTTGATTTTGAAGCGAGCGATTTGCCGGCGGGCGTGTATTTCTGCCGTTTCAGCGCAGGCGGCTTCAGCGAGACGGTAAAATTAATGATAACGAAGTAGAGCGGCGAGTTTGCTTTACGACAATATTTTTGCGCGAGAATTTCTAAGCGCTAACGATTATCTTCGCCGTCGCGATTAAAGATTATTAGGGCAAAAAAGAAGCAAAACAAATTAATCGCGAACAGGCATTCGTTAAAATATTTAGTTGCAAATTCGTCTAAAAAATCGACGCCCCCGTTTAACGGCAAACGGGGGTTATATTATAAAGCGTCATTGTGAAACAAACGCGATAAGAATATGGGAGACAAAAAGAAAAGTAAACCGTTGAGGCCTCTTTCCAAAGATAAGGAAAGGGATATCAAGGAAGCTTATTTTAAGGAGTCAAAAGACGGTTCCGAAGTTCCCGAGGAAGAAAAGGAAGATATAGAAAAAGAAACAAAAATAAACGAAGGAGCCGAAGAGCGGAAGGAAATGGAAACGGAAGAAAAACAAGACGAAACGCAAGAAATAATCGAAGCCTTGCAAAAAGAAAACGAAGAGCTTAAGGACAAATTTATTCGCTCTCGCGCCGAGCTTGACAATATGCGCAGACGAACGATAAAAGAAAAGAACGAACTGATAGAGCGTTCTAACGAAGATTTGCTATCCCGTCTGCTGCCTGTAATCGACGATTTAGAGTCGGCGATAGAATCCGGCAAAAACAAAGGCGAAAGCGAATCATTGCTAAAAGGCGTGGAGATGATTTACCAAAAAGCGATGAAAACGCTGGAGGAGTCGGGCGTTAAGAAGATGGACGATTTCGCGGGGAAAGAATTCGACGTCGATTATTGCGACGCCCTGATGCAAGCGCCTTCCGAGGACGTTCCCGAAGGAAACGTAATTCAGGTCGTTCAACCCGGATATTTATATAAAGATAAAGTGTTAAGGCACGCGAAAGTAATAACTTCGGCGGGCGCGCCGGGAGAAACTGAAACGAAAGATGAAGAAAGCAATTAAAGAATAAAAACTACAGGATTATAAATGAGCGACAGAGATTATTACGACATTTTAGGAGTAAGCAAGAACGCGGAAACTGCGGAAATTAAATCCGCTTACCGAAAATTGGCGATTAAATACCATCCGGATAAAAATCCCGACGACAAAGAAGCCGAGGAGAAATTTAAGGAAGCCGCCGAGGCATACGAAGTCCTCAGCGACTCGGACAAACGCGCCAGATACGATAGATTCGGAAAAGAAGGGCTGAAGCGCGGTAGAGACTATAGAAGTTATCAAAACGTGGACGATATATTTTCAGCGTTTAACGATATTTTCGGCGGCAGTATATTCGACGATTTCTTCGGCGGAATGGGCGGCGGAGGCGGAAGACGAACTCGAAGGCGCTCGATGGGCGAGCGCGGCTCAGACATAAGAATACGCATGCCGCTTACGCTCGAGGAAATCGCTAAGGGCGCCGAAAAGACCGTCAGAATGAAAAAATACGTTCAATGCCCTTCCTGCGAAGGTTCGGGAGCTAAATCCGGCTCGGATTATAAGGCTTGCCCCAATTGCGGCGGCAGAGGAGAGATTCGACAAGTGTCGCGTTCTATGTTCGGTCAATTCGTTAATATTGCAACCTGCCCGCAATGCGACGGAACAGGTAGATTAATCGCCGAGAAATGCGACAAATGCGGCGGCGAAGGCAGAGTTCAAGGCGAAGATAAAATTAAAGTCAAAGTTCCCGCGGGCGTGGAAGAAGGCAATTACATTCCTATAAGAGGCAAAGGCAACGCCGGCAAACGCGGCGGCGCCGACGGGGATTTAATTATTATTATTACTCAAAAGGAACATCCCAAATTCGTCAGGCGAGAGGACAACGTTGTTTATCATCTGACAGTTAGCTTTATAGACGCCGCTTTGGGAACGGAAATGGAAATTCCCACTCTTTACGGCGAAGAGAAGATGAAAATCGACCCCGGAACGCAACCGGGTACGGTGTTGACTCTTAGAAACAAAGGCATACCGCATTTAGACGGCGCGGGTAAAGGCGACCAATTCGTTTACGTCAACGTTTACGTGCCGACGAAGCTTTCCGGAAATGAAAAAGAAAGCTTGAAAAAACTGGCTGAAAGCGAGAACTTTTCGCCGGAAAATAAAAAAGGGAAAAAGGATTTCTTCGAGAAGATTAAGGAATCGATTTTTTAGCGGATTGTTTGAGGCGAAACGTATAAATACAGCGAAATATTTAGATTGTATTTAGTAAGTAATAAAGAATCTAAATGAGGAATCTATTAACAAATACAAACCTAATCATTATAGTATCTATATCGTGGGTACTAATTTCGCTTTGTCTGAGTTTTGTATGTCGAAATGAAGAATGGTTCCAAGCTTCGGGTGGTATAATGACGATAGCCGGTATTTTTTTAGTGTCAAGAAAACAAATTAGACTTAGCAAAGAAGAATTGAATCGTGATGAGGATGAGGTTAATGGAGGACATTTTGTGCAAACAAATGAAGAGAAAGAATCTGAGAAACAGCAAAAAAAAGATATTAAATCTTATAAATTGAGTATTCCTCTTATGATTGTTGGCACTTTAATATGGGCATACGGAGGGATTATTTTAAGAGCTTGTCATTTTAAGATATTGTCTATATCAATAAACTTCTGAAAAAAAGAAGGAATTTATAAATTATAAATTGAAATATTTGTATTGTCGAATCCCTGTGTTCACCCGCTTTCGAACGTCCAAAACTTAGGTCGGGCACTTAGATCAACCCCTGCGTTTGCTATTGAGATTTATTTTTATCTGTTAAAATAAATAATGAGTTTTGTCGATTATGTGATTTTTTCAGAAGTTCCAATAATTTTTATTTTATCGTATTCGTTTGAAAACAAATCTCTTTTATCTCCCAATCCTACTTTTTCCTTGATTATGGGAATCAATTCTTCTTTTATTTCAATTCCTACGCTGTTTCTACCGAGCATCCTCGCGACTTTCATCGTTGTCCCGCTGCCGACGAATGGGTCGAGTACCGTTTCTTTTTTATAAGAAAATAGTTTGATTAATCTATAAGGCAACTCTTCGGGAAAAGCGGCTATGTCTTTCTCTAATTCGGAATTAGGTAATACGTTAGTCATATTCCACAGCGACATATACCATTTGTTTTCCAAAAATTCCTTTTTATCAATTCTTGATTTTTCCTTTTCTTCTTTTGGAATGCTTTTATAGTTGAATTTTCCTTTCTGAAATATGATTATGCTTTCTAATAAATTGTCGGGATAAAAATACATTGGATAGGGATTTTGAAGCAGAACGCCGCTTCGCCTGCTGATTCGCAAGTATCCGTCCGGTTTTTTCCAGATAATCCTGTCTCTATATCTAAATCCCTGATTTTGAAATATTTTAATAGCGTCGGCGACAATCGGAAATTTCTCGCCGTCCACCAACATATCGTCTATGTTTAAAGCCGCTATTCTTCCTTCGCTTAATACTCTAAAGACCTCTTTAGCAAAATTATTAAGCAAACTCAAGTATTTGTCGTAGGTCTCGTAAAGCCCCTTATAATCAAAAGGCGCGTTAAAATAAGGCGGCGAGGTAATCATCAATTGTATTTTACCGTCCTCTATCTCCTCCATAGTCGAACAGTCGCCGATTATCAAAGTGTGTTCCGTCAAGTTTACCGTCCTCTTCTCTTTCGTTTGTTTTAAAAAAACATAAGCGTTATTTTAATATATAATTTTATCAAATATAATAAAAACTATTTTTATGAAACTGTTTGAAAAGTTTCAAAACGCTCTGGGCGTTAGCAAAAGCGAACTTATAGCCGTTTTTGTTTTGTTGGGCGGGCTCGGTCTCGGATTCATAGCCAAGTCGCTCACTCAAGATAGAATCGAATCCGACAAAAATTATCAAGCTCTCGCCAAGTCTTTAGACAGCTTAGCGGAAGCCTCGAAAAAAGATTACGTGGGAACTGACATAAAAGATAAGCCGCGAGAATCCAAGTCCGGGAAAGGCGACGCCGAAAAATTGACAGTGAACATAAATACGGCGTCTAAACTGGAACTAATGAAACTCCCTTGGGTCGGCCCCAAAACGGCGATAAAAATAATGGATTTTCGAAAAAAGCGAAAGTTTAAACGTAAAGAAGACATCAAGAAAATTAGAGGCATCGGTGAGAAGAAATTCGAAAAAATGGAACCTTTTATTGTCGTAAAATGATTATTTCGCATATTGCAAATTTGCTTTGCCGCGATTTTATAAAGGCGGCTGGAAATAGTATTTGAATAAAACGGAGATTTAGATATGAAAAAGACTATATTCAACGAAATCCATAAGAAGTTGGACGCTAAGATGGTTGAATTCGCTGGTTTTGAGATGCCAATACAGTATCCGAAGGGAATTCTTCACGAGCATAAGCTTGTGCGCTCGAAGGTCGGCGTATTCGACGTCTCGCATATGGGCGAATTCGAGATTAAAGGCAAGGACGCTTTGCCGTATTTACAGAAAATCTCGGTAAACGACGCCTCGACTTTGAAACCCGGAAAAGCCCAATACTCCGCTATGTGCTACGAAGACGGCGGCGTAGTTGACGATTTAATCGTTTACAACCTTGACGAGAACTCTTATATGACGGTAGTTAACGCGTCGAATATAGAAAAGGATTTAGAATGGGCGAAGAAAAACACGGAAGGTTTCGACGTAGAACTGAACGACATTTCGGACGAGATTCATCTTTTGGCTGTTCAGGGACCCGAGAGTCTCAAAACTTTGCAGCCGCTGACTGAAGTTGACCTCTCTGAAATCAAGTTCTACAACTTTGTTTACGGAAAGCTCGCCGGAGTAGAAATGGTAATTTCGAGGACGGGTTACACAGGCGAACTAGGCTTTGAATTATATTTCAGAGGCGACTTCGAAACAGCCGAGAAAGTTTGGAACGCAATATTCGAAGCCGGCGAGGAATACGGCATTGAGCCGGTCGGTCTCGGCAGCAGAGATACTTTGCGCTTAGAAAAAGGATTCTGCCTTTACGGAAACGACATAGACAAAACCACCAACACAATCGAAGCTAAACTCGGCTGGATAACTAAGATAGACAAAGGCGAATTCAACGGCAAAGAAGCCCTCGCCAGAGTTAAGGAACAAAAGCCAAGGAGGAAGCTAGTCGGATTCGTCGTGAAAACCGAAAAGCTGATTCCGAGAAAAGGCTATCAAATTATGGCGGACGGCAAACCGATTGGACACGTAACAAGCGGAAATTTGTCGCCGATTCTCGAAAAACCTATTGGTATGGGTTACGTTAAAGTAGAATACAAAAATCCCGGAACGAAAATAGAAATTTCGGCGAGAAACAGGACTTTCCCTGCGGAAATAGTGAAAACGCCGTTTGTTTAGAACTTATTTGCGCGCCCGCTCGACTCGCGTCCTATCCCGAAGAATAAGAATAGATTGCAACTCGTCCGATGACTCTGAGTCATCGGATGAGTTACGCCCTTTTAAAAAATTCACTGCCTCCATCCTTTAGGGCGGGGATTGGTTTATTTAATGTTCATTTCTCCCCGAACTAAAGTTCGGGGCTATTTATCTATCTCACCTCGTCCCAACGCTCCGGCGTTGGGACGCATACAGCCGCGCTCAGCTTCGGGAGAATAGGAGATAAAGATATATTCCGACTGAAATCGGAGTTTCGGTTGGAGAAGAAATCCTTGCAAAATCGGAGTTTTACCTTCTTATCCTCTTTTCAAGATAATAATTTATAAGCCCGGAAGTGGACGAGTCCTTATCTTTGGCTTTTTCGTCGTTCAACAGGGAGGGCAGGATGCTTTTCGCTAATTTCTTGCCGAGTTCCACGCCCCATTGGTCGAAGGGGTTTATATTCCATATCGTTCCTTGAACGAAAACTTTATGCTCGTACATAGCTATTAAAGAGCCGAGAGCTTCTGGATTTAACTTGTCGATTAGAATCGAATTGCTCGGTCTGTTTCCGGGGAAGACTTTATGCGGCGCTAATTTGTTTATTTCTTCTTCGCCAAGTCCTTGATCTTTTAGCTCCTTTCTGACTTCTTCTTCCGTTTTGCCTTTCATAAGAGCTTCGGGTTGAGCGAAGAAGTTCGAAAGCAGTATGTCGCGGTGGTCGCCTATGGGATTTTGCGGATTTATCGAAGCTATGAAATCAACCGGTATAAGTTGAGTCCCCTGATGCAGCGCTTGGAAAAACGAGTGCTGCGCGTTAGTTCCGGGTTCGCCCCAAATAACCGGGCTTGTGGCGTAATCGACCGCTTTGCCGTCTCTATCGATTCTTTTGCCGTTACTCTCCATTTCCAATTGCTGAAGAAAAGCCGGTATTTTATCTAAATACTGGTCGTAAGGAACTACGGCGTAAGAATTCGCTCCGAAGAAATTGTTGTACCATATCCCCAAAAGTCCTAAAATAACGGGGATATTTCTTTCGAACGGAGCGGAACGAAAATGTTCGTCCATTTTTTCGGCGCCTATTAGCAAACGCTCGAAATTGTCGTATCCTATCGAAAGAGCTATTGAAAGTCCAATTGCCGACCAAAGCGAATACCTGCCGCCTACCCAATCCCAAAACTCGAACATATTGTTCAGGTCGATACCGAAAGCTTTTACGTCCTTCTCGTTTGTCGATAGGGCGACAAAGTGTTTTGCGACTGCGTTTTCGCCGGCGCCGCTTTCTTCTAAAAACCACTCCCTAGCCGTTTTAGCGTTTGTTAAGGTTTCTTGCGTGCTGAAAGATTTTGAGGCAATAATGAATAAAGTAGTTTCTGGGTCTAATTCCTTAAGGGTTTCGGCGATGTCGGTACTGTCAACGTTGGAAACAAAATGCGTATTTATTCCTTCGGCGGCGTATGGTTTTAAAGCCTCGACGACCATACGCGGTCCTAAATCCGAACCGCCTATCCCTATGTTAACTACGTCGGTGATTCTTTTGCCGCCGAAGCCTTTCCACTCGCCGGAATGGACTTTGTTGACAAATTCTTTCATTCGCTCCAATACGCTTTTGACGAGTCCCTTTACGTTTTCATCGTTAATGTATATGGGAGCGTCGCCCGATATATTTCTTAAAGCTATATGCAATACCGCTCTGTTTTCGGTGAAATTAATCTTTTCGCCGGAAAACATCTTTTCAATTGCTTCTTTCAGCTTCGCTTCTTCGGCGAGTTCAAAAAGCGCTTTTAGAGACTTTTCGTCGATTAGATTTTTGGAATAGTCGAACAAAATGTCGTCGAATTCAATTGAAAAGTTTTCAAATCGTTCCGGATTGTTTTCAAAAAGCTCTTTCAAATTGGTTTTTGTTATTTTTCCGACTCTGGTTTGTAATTTCCTCCACGAAGCTAAATCTATAACGCTCATTATTAGTTTCCTCACTTCTTTTTAGATAAAAATTTTGATTTGTCGATTCCTCTTCTGTAATCGGGGTCTTTCTCCATCCAAGTTCTTAAAGCCTTCGTTACCTTTTTGCTCTTTGTATCCATTAAAAATTCCAACTTTTTTTTCTTTTCGGGACCAATTTTGAAACGGGTTCTCTTTAGAGTTTTCTCTAACTTTTTCTTTTTTTCGATTTTATTTTTTTCCGGCGCTTTACCGCTTGGAACAACTCTGCGCTTCATTTTAGTTTACGTAGTTTTATTCAAAAAAATAACTCTTAAGTAAGAAATATATAAATAATATACGATTGGGATGAAGCATTATTTACGGCTCATTTTTCTATCAATTTTTTTTGCGTCCTCCATTATTTTCACTCCGGAGCTAGTTCCCAATCTGTCGGCTCCCGCTTTAATTAATTCGAGAGCGAATTTTGCCGTTCTTATGCCTCCAGAGGCTTTTATTTTAATTTTGTCTTCCATTCTTTCTTTTATTAATTTAACGTCTCCGGTTGTAGCCCCGCCTTTCGAGAACCCTGTGGAAGTTTTCACGAAGTCCGCTCCCGCCTTGGCGGCGAGCTGAGCCGCTTTTACTTTCTGCTCGTCGTTCAGAAGGCAAGTTTCGATTATGACTTTAATAATAGCGCCTTTGTTATGAACCGCGTTCGCTATGTTGCTTATCTCTTTTTGAACTTCATATATTTCGTTGTCGAGGAAAGCGGGAATGTTCATCACTACGTCGATTTCGTCGGCTCCGGCGCTGACCGCCGCCATCGCCTCGTAGGACTTAACCTCGGATATTTCCGCTCCTAAAGGGAAACCAACTACGGTGCAAATCTTTAAATTAGAGCCGTATAATTCTCTCTCTACTCTTTTTAAAAAATACGGCAGTACGCAAACGCTGTGGAAGTTGTATTCGCGCGCCTGCCAGCATAGTCGGTCTATCATCTTTCTCGTAACGTCCGGCGTAATCGCCGTGTGGTCGATTTTCGACGAGATTATTTCGCTTACCGTTAAATCAGCCATATCAAATCCGTTTTTATTTATTCGTAATCAAATTCTGTGCCGAGTATTTGCGGCAATTCGAAGTCGCAATTCTCATAAATTGAAAACAGTTGCCCCGTCGTAAATATTATTTCCCCAAACTTTCCTTTGTCAAAATTAAAAGCGAAATCCAGCCTGAAAACGCTTTCCGAACCGGTTCCCTTCATATTGAAAAAGCGTATTCCCAATCCCGCCGAATGTTTCCATTGCGTTTTGCCTAAGTCAATATTCTGTTCCCAAACGGTTCCCGCGTCCCAAAAGGCTACGCCCGATAAACGAAATATCCAGAGCTTAATATCGGGGAAAAATCTTAGCTCCGTATTCGCGATTATTCGATTGTCGCCCGCGTATGCGTTAGCTCTGTAGCCGCGCAGTCCGGTTCCGAAATCTAATATTAACTGCCGCCTCGCGTTCCAGTTCCAAACGGTTTGCTGTCTGATTCTGGAAGCGACAACCAGATTGGGCTTTAAGCGATAGAAAGCCTTGCCGTAAGCCTCTTGACAGGTGTATTGTCCCATGGCGCTCGTAAACGCCGAAGCGCCTTTTACTCCTCCGAAAAGATATACATCGCCGTCGTAATATGACTTTTCGCCTTCGCCGGCTACGTAATAATAGCCCTCGCCTTTAGAGCCGATTGGAAAGATTTTGCCGAGAATAGCGCTCCCCCAGCCGCCTACGTTTACGTCCTCTTCTTCCCAAGCGTTCAGCTTTCTTGTCTGGAAGTAATCCTGAGAGACCGAGGAGAAAGCTACGAGAAATTTGCCTGAGTTATCAAAAGCTCGTCTGTATTCCGACTTGCCTCTATCGACGTCCTCGATTTCCGCTAAAGTCGATACGAACACGCGATCTCGTTTGCCTTTCCAAGCTCTCGAACCCCAAAAGCGGAGTCTTTTCTCGTGGAAGGGCATAAGTTCGTATTCTTCCTCGCCTTTGTAGAAAAAGTCCGAACCGAAAGAATTAACGCCCGTTACGCCGAATGAATATTTGTCGGACAAATTCCAGTATGGTTTGCTTAAGGTTGCGTTTTGGTCGGTTCTGAATCTATTCGCTTTTAGCCCCAATTCTAAATATAGCGGCGTTCGGAAGACTTTTCGTTGCTCGTAAATGATTTTAGTTTGCGCGCCGATGTCGTTCTCAGTTCTTTCGTAGATTTTAGCGTCCAGATGCCCCGCCGTTCCTAATAAGTTGAATTCTTCTATTCCCGTGCCGTACTCCTTCGTATTGCCGCCCGAACCGAAAACAATCTCGGGAAAAGTGGACCACATATCTTGAGTAGTTACGTAAACGTCCCAGTAGTATTTATCCACCGAGTCAATCGCTATGGAAACGTCGGAAAAGATACCGATTGAGCGCAAATTCCTCAACGTCTCGTATAGTTTATCGTGGTCGAGTTCTTCGCCTTCGGAGAAAAGCAACTCGTCTTCTATCACGTATTTTTTGGTTAGTATATGGAGCGAGTTGGCGAGCGGCGCCGCGAAGAACCAGTCGTTTTGAGTCGAATCGAAAACATCCTTTCTGTTAATATAAATATCGCCGATGAATTTTTTGGAAAAAGCCTCTTGACACATAAGAAAGGCTAACAGCAAAATAACCGGCGCCCAAACAGTTCTCGTCAATTTATTTCCTTTATTTTTGTTTGCATTTATAGCGAACTCAAAGTTATATTAAAGACGCGTTATTCGCAAAGGATTTGTTTCGCTAATAAAAACGAGGTTTATTCAAATAGAAATAGAGCGTATGATTATCTCTTGTAGCAGAAGGACGGACGTTCCGGCGTATTATTCGAATTGGTTTATCGACAAAATCAAAAAAGAGCGGTGCGAAGTCCCCAATCCCTTCAATTTCAAGCAAGTTTCGGAAGTAGATTTAAGTCCCGGCGCGGTCGATTGCTTTGTTTTTTGGTCGCGAAATCCTTATCCGTTAATGAAGAAGCTTAGTCTTTTGGACGAGCGCGGCTACCCGTATTACTTTTTATACACCTTAAACGATTATCCGAGGAAGCTGGAGCCTTTCAGGCCCGGAACGAAAACGGCTATAGAGACGTTCAAGCGTCTGTCCAATAGAATCGGCGCGGGCAAAGTCGTTTGGCGTTACGACCCGATTTTGATTTGCGATTCAATCGACTTCGATTATCATCTCAAAAAGTTCGAGTATTTATCAAAGGAGTTGAGCGGCTATTCTAAAAAAGTAATTATAAGCGTCGTTACGCCGTATCGAAAAACGACGAGGAGGATGTCGAAATTATGCTCCGATTCCTACGAAAACCTGTGGGAGCGAGACGAGCTATACGCGTTGTTAGAGCGAATCGCCGAGATTGCTTCGGGACGGGGCTTAGCAATGGAAATCTGCTGCGGCGAAAAGGATTTAACCGGCATAGGAATAAAACCCGGAAAGTGTATAGACGCCGGACTCATTGACAGAGAATTAGGCAAAAATCTCAGCTATCGCAAAGACCCGAACCAGCGAAAAAACTGCAACTGCGCAAAAAGCAAAGACATTGGGATGAACGACACGTGCTTAATGAACTGCGCCTACTGCTACGCTACAAACGGTATTAAATCCGCGATAGAGAATTACAAACGTTGCGATATTCATTCAGAGCGATTGATAGGGAGGATTTAGAAAAAGAAGAATAAGAGTTTTATTCAATAGCCCCGAACTTTAGTTCGGGGAAATAGATATTAAAAAATCCTTACTCCGCCCTAAAGGACGAAGCTATAAAAGTCTCCTCCGACCGAAACTCCGATTTC
>CAZDXB010000046.1:0-18025 GCA_964509335.1 uncultured Hyphomicrobiales bacterium
GGGGGGGGGGGGGGCGAGCTAAGCGCGCAGAATCCTTGGTATCAGGTCCAAGGACCGGATTATTGGTCTAATTATTGGGAATACGGCAAAGTGTCTATTAATTGCCCGACGCTGGATATTTCGCAAGGAACGCCAACGCTTATGCTTCACTCGCCAACGAAAATATCACCCGATCCATTATACGACCCCGCGACGATGATACTGCAGACCAATAATTGCGACGACCCGCCAAACTTGTTCGGAGAAAATTCTATCGAGTTTTGGTCGAACCATTACGATTCGACATTCAAATGGGCGACGGGTAGAATTATGACTTATACTCACGAAGTCGGACCGTTTGAAGACGGAGGCAACTATTTTGCCGGGCTTAAATTCGCCTGTTCGGGCGGACCGAGCAGAATGGACGCCGAACTCGGTCCCGTCGATGTTATGTATCTATACGACAAGAAAGTCGGCATATGGCAACACGACCCGAAAGAAAAGCTGCACGTCGGCGGCTGGATTCGTAGCGATAGCTTAGCGGGCGGAGATAGCTTGAAGCCGCTTTACGCGGACATTGACGGAAATATAGTAACCGACGAAATCATTGAATTTTGTCCTCGGCCTTGGTGCCTATGGGGTAATGAGTTAACTACAGGGGACGGTTCAGAATTCCTCGGAACTTTAAACGACTATCCGCTAATATTCAAAACGAACGGCTCAACGCGTATGAGAATTACTAGCAATGGAGACGTAGGCATTAGAGCGTATAATCCTAAAGAAGTATTGCAAATTGGACCGGAAATATTATTCCACGACGGTGGACAGAAAAGTTTAAGATTTAACAATTACTACGACGGCGGAGTAGAATATTCAAAAATTATTAATCACGAAAGAGTAGCCGTACAAATTGGAATAGAACATAGCGGCTCTTCAAATCCTTCGGCATTTTTTTATATTGATAAAGGAGAGCAAGACGAAGACCCGGCGTTTATTGACTACTGGCAAAACGGCTATATGAAGGGAATAAAGCTAACCGACGACGGCAATGTCGGTATTTGCGAAGTCGATCCCGATTCCAGACTCGTAATAAGAGGTTCGGGGAATACTGACGCGACTTCTTCATTTAAAATTGTAAATTCGAACGGCGACCAATCACTGCTTGCAAAAGATAACGGTCAAATCAATATCGGAGCGGAAGCCATAACTTCTGGCGACCACGCCGACTATAAATTAAGCGTGGACGGCAAAATCGTCGCTAAAGAAATAATTGTAACGCTAAGCGATTGGAGCGACTACGTATTCGAGGACGATTACAATCTTAAGTCCTTGGAAGAACTCGAGAGCGAAATTAGAAAATATAAGCGATTGCCCGATATGCCGTCTGCTGAAGAAGTAGAGAAAAACGGCGTAGCCGTCGGCGAGATGCAAGCGAAACTGCTAAAGAAAATCGAGGAGCTTACGCTTTACGTGATTGAGCTTAAGAAGGAGAATAATGAACTAAAGAGAATAGTAAATAATAAATTTAAATAATAATAATTTGGAGTAAAATTATGAAAAAGTTATTAATAATTTCAACAATATTATTTTGCTTTGTAATTTCTTGTAAAAATGATAATATAACAAGCAACAATGGAAATCAAGAAATAAAATTTATTTATGAAGTTGAAAATCATGATAATGTATTTCAAAGCGATGATATTATTAAGATAAAAAAAGTGATTGATTTTTCTGGTAATTTGCATATATATAAAAAATCATATGAAAATTATTTGAATAATGGAAATTATTATTTAGCTAAGGATACAATTATAAACAAAGAATTTATAAATTCTTTAGATAGTATTTTTATTGAGTATGATTTTAAAGAATTCCCTTCAATTATACCTTACGACGTAGACACAACCGAACCATTTATGTATCCTTATCATATAATAAAAATAAGTTGGAGACAAAACAAAACGAACGAAATAAAGAAAGTGCAAGTAAATCCTTCAAATGGAACTGGTAAATATCCAGAAAAATTTAAGGGTTTTGAAAATTCCTTAATTTATCTCTTTAATAATTCCCTATTATAAAATATTAGGTGAAATCATGAAATATTATTCGTATATTCTTATATCTCTAATTCTACTAATATTAATTATCAACATCACGCCTTTACAACCTCAAAAGCCGGGATCAGAATGGAACTTAGAAGAGAAAGAAAGATTATTAAAACTTTCAAGAAAATTCCATAAAGAATGGGTGAAAGATAGTATCGCGACAGACTCATTAGCTAGATTATTAAAAATACCGAAATATATTTATTCAATGGATAGCTCACAAATATTTTCTCTACGTACATTTATTAAAGGAATTCCAATATTTATGGGTAGCACAAATTTAAATGCGGCAAAAACAATATCAACTGATAATGTTTGGCCTGGTGGTATTAATTTGTCTTTAACAGGGAATAGTACAACACTCGGGATTTGGGATGATACTAAAACTACAGTTCGAATTACTCATCAAGAATTTTCAAATGGCACCGGTGGAAGTAGAGTGACAATCAAAGATGGAGCTATTTTTGATGATAATTATTATCATCCAACACATGTAGCGGGAACAATGATTGCTAATGGTACTGTTAGCCAAGCGAAAGGTATGGCTTACGAAGCTAATCTATGGGCGTATGATTGGAATGGTGATATAAATGAAATGACTGATGCCGCCGCTAATAATTTGAGAGTATCGAATCATTCTTATGGATATGTTATTGGTTGGGAGGGGAATATATATTGGACTAATACAGATTATTTTGGAGAATATATGAGTGTGTGTCATCAATTGGATGAGTTATCTCGCGAAGCGCCTTATTATTTAATTGTTATCGCTGCAGGTAACGATAGGGATGATGATTGGAGTGGCGCTCATTATCACAATGGAGGTAATACATTATATTATTGTTCCCATCCAGCAGACGCTGATGCCCATGGCATGAATGGTTATAGAACAGTAAAACCAAGAGCTTCAGCAAAAAACATATTATCAGTTGGCGCAGTGTATGATTTACCAGATGGTTGGCAAAATCCTGAATCCGTAACGATGACTTCATTTAGCGGTTGGGGTCCGACGGCAGACGGTCGCATAAAGCCTGACATTTGTGCAAATGGTTATGAGTTATATTCTCCAATTGCAAGTAGTAATACTAGTTATGCCTATTTAAGTGGGACATCCATGGCGTCTCCTAATGTTTCAGGTTCAATTGGATTATTATTACATCACGAAAATAATCTTTTTGGAAGTTTAAGAATGTTGTCGTCAACAATGAAAGGTTTAATTATCCATACCGCTGATGAAGCCGGTGAATCATCAGGGCCTGATTACAAGTTTGGATGGGGATTAATGAACACTGCTTTAGCCGCTGATATGATGTCTGACGACGAAGCATTACGTCCTTGCGGCTGTATAAGAGAGTATAGCTTATCAGATGGTCATACTATTGAAACTATAGTGGTTTCAAATGGCGCTGATCCTTTGAAAGCAACCATTTGTTGGACAGATAGAGAAGGTACAGGCAGCAATCAACGAGACTTAATAAATGATTTAGATTTAAGAGTAATATCCGAAAGCGGTACTACATATTATCCATGGGTTCTTGACCCCTCTAATCCAGATAATGCGGCAACGACAGGAGATAATGATAGGGATAATGTTGAACAAATATTTATAGAGTCACCTAATTCGGAAATATATACAATTAGAATTAGCCATAAGGGGAACTTGTATAATGGAGCGGACCAAAATGTTTCTCTATTTTTGAGTGGAATATTCCTCCCTTTAGATTTGGTTTTAGTTCCCGAGGGATATCCCCCAATGGATTTTATTGATATGACAAAGAGGTATATGGCACAAAATACTATTACAATATCACCGTATGCTTCTGTAACTGCATGGCCCTCAAGCGATGTTTCTATGATTGCCGGTAAAGAAATAATTATGAAACCTGGATTTTCAGCTCTTGAAGGCTGCACATTTGTCGCTCAAATTCATGAATGCGACGCTTCAGGATATGGTAGAGCCGGCGGGCAAGATTTTACAGATAAAGAAATAATTAAGGATAAAAATATAAAAATCAATTACAATTTATCCCAAAACGCCCCCAATCCATTCAGCAATACAACAGAAATAATTTATTCTTTGCCTAAGCGCAATTCCGTTGAAATAAAGATATATAATTCTATCGGTATGCCGATACGCGAGCTAGTAAATAATCGGGCGCAGGCGCGCGGCGAACATAAAATAACATTCGACGCGGGCGATTTGCCCGCGGGAGTGTATTATTACACAATGCAAACGCCCGATTTCGTCGAAACGAAACAGATGATAATACTAAAGTAAAGATTTAGACGCTATTCGCCGGCGTTTACTACGTCGTCCTGCGCGCCGGCGGCGAAGTCAGGAGCGAGAAAGTAGTGGTGGCGCGGTAGAAAAATTATTAGAAGATGCGCCGCGCCTCGCAGGCGCGGCGCATCTGGTTAATGCTTAATGCTCGTTCCGCTCGCTCCCGCGGCGGAACGCATACCGAGACGCTCCGCGTCGATTGTTTTTAATGCCGCGCAGAGCGAGGTAGTATGCGTCCCGACGCGGGAGCGTCGGGACGAGGAACGGAATCTTGGACTGACAAAATAATCAGTAATTAGTACTCGGTAATTAGTAATTAACTTTTCAAATACTCTCGCGTCCGAAGCGTTTATTAAAGAAAAAAATGGATTTGGGAGTATATGAATTATCCGGTTGCTTTGGTCGATTGCAACAACTTCTACGCCTCTTGCGAGCGGGCGTTTAATCCTAAGTTAATCGGCAAGCCGATTGTGGTTCTGTCCAACAACGACGGGATGATAATCGCGCGGTCTCAAGAAACGAAGGACTTGAGAATAGCTATGGGCGAGCCGCTGTTCAAAGTTCGCGATAAGCTCAAGAAACACGGCGCGGCGGTTTTCTCGTCGAATTACGCGCTTTACGGCGATATGTCGCAACGTGTCGCGACTACGCTGGAAAGTTTCTGCCCTGAAGTGGAAATCTATTCGATAGACGAGGCGTTTCTCAACTTAAAAGGCTTTGAAAACAGAGATTTAACCCAATACGGTAAGCAAATTAAAAAGACGGTGGGGAAATGGACGGGCATTCCCGTATCCGTTGGAATAGCGGAAACGAAAACCTTAGCTAAAATCGCTAACAGAATCGCTAAAAAAAACAAAAAGCTGAACGGCGTCTTGAATTTATATAATTCCCCGCGAGTCGAAGAGGCTCTGAAAAAAACCGACGTCGAAGACGTTTGGGGCGTCGGCAGACAATACGGCAAAACGCTTAGAAAGCTGGGAATTAACGACGCTTATCAATTATCTCTGGCTCAAGACAAATGGGTTAAAAAGAGGATGACCGTAATGGGCTTGCGAACGGTTTACGAGTTGAGAGGAATTCCTTGCATCGAAATGGAAACCAGCCCGCCGCCCAAAAAAGCGATTGTCTCTTCCCGCTCCTTCGGCGCGGTTACAGATTCATACGAGGACGTTCGGGAAGCCGTTTCCCATTACGTGTCAATCGCTTCGGAAAAGATGAGGAAGCAGAATTCCGCGGCGTCGAACGTTTCGGTTTTTATCAGGACTAATCCGTTTAAGACAGAACAGCCGCAATATCATAACGGAGTTTTGTGCGAGTTGCCGGAGCCGACCGATTCGACGGCGGAAATATTAAAATACGCCCAAATGGGTCTCGAGCAGATTTACAGAAAGGGATACAAATACCAGAAAGCGGGCGTAATGCTCTCAGGGTTCGTTCCTTATAATAGAGCGCAATACGGTCTGTTCGAATCCGATAAGAAAAAGAAGCTGAAAGAAATCACGGGCTTAATGGACGATTTGAACGATAGATACGGCAAAGACACTATTTTTTACGCGAGCGCCGGTATAGCTCGCGAATGGTCGATGAAACGCGAGATGAAGTCGCCGAGCTTCACCACCAATTGGAAGCAACTGCCGATTGTGTCCGCTTAGCAAATCCGATATTTAACTTAATGAAACAAAAAACTTTATGAATACAGAAAACAAATTCCTAATTAATAATTAATATAAAATTTATACCTATTTTGCCAATAACCAAATATTTCATTAAATTTGTCTTTCAAAATTAGATATTTGGCTAAAGAGATGAAAAAAGCTAAACACTATATATTCAATCATTTAGAGGTATCGCTCTTATGAATAAGGGAAAAGTAATTCAGGTAATTGGACCGGTCGTTGACGTTCAATTTGAAGAAGGACAGATTCCATCGGTTTTAAGCGCTTTAGAAATCAATCGGAAATCGCCCGAAACAGGCGAAGAAACAAAATTAGTTTGCGAAGTCCACCAACATCTCGGCGAAGACAGAGTTCGCTCTGTCGCTATGGATTCTACCGACGGTTTAGTCAGAGGTATGGAAGTTCTCGACACAGACAAACCGATAGCCGTTCCCGTAGGAAAGAATGTTTTAGGACGGTTGATAAATATTATCGGCGAACCCATCGACGAAAAAGGCGAGATTGGAGCGGACGAGAGATGGCCCATCCATAGACCTTCGCCTAAGTTTGACACCTTAAGCACAACTACGGAGATGTTCGAAACGGGCATAAAAGTAATAGATTTAATCGAGCCGTTCACAAAAGGCGGCAAAACGGGATTGTTTGGCGGCGCGGGAGTCGGCAAAACCGTGATAATTCAAGAGTTGATTCATAATATCGCTAAGCACCACGGCGGATTTTCTTGCTTCGCTGGAGTCGGCGAAAGAACCCGCGAAGGCAACGACTTGTATCTCGAAATGCAGGAATCCGGAGTGTTGGACAAAACCGCTCTCGTATTTGGCCAAATGAACGAACCGCCGGGAGCGCGTTCAAGAGTCGCCCTAACTGCTTTGACTATTTGCGAATACTTTAGAGAGAGCGAAAAGAAAGACATTCTGCTATTTATCGACAATATATTTAGATTTATTCAAGCCGGCTCGGAAGTTTCCGCTTTGCTTGGAAGAATGCCTTCGGCTGTAGGTTATCAGCCGACCTTGGCGTCGGAGCTTGGCGAACTCGAGGAACGTATCGCCTCGACTAATGACGGTTCGATTACTTCGGTTCAAGCCGTTTACGTTCCCGCCGACGACTTAACAGACCCAGCGCCCGCTAATACGTTTACTCACTTGGACGCGAAAACAGTTCTTTCAAGAGACATAGCCAACTTGGGACTTTATCCGGCGGTTGACCCGTTGGATTCGTCTTCGAGGATTATGGACCCGAACAACATCGGCGAGGAACACTACGAAACGGCTATGAAAACCAGAAAGATTCTTCAGAATTACAAAGACTTGCAAGATATTATTAATATTCTCGGTATGGACGAGCTTTCGGACGAAGACAAAGTAACGGTTTACAGAGCTAGGAAGATACAGAAATTCTTCTCGCAGCCGTTCTACGTAGCCGAGCAGTTTACGGGCTATCCGGGAACTTACGTGAAAATCGAAGACACGATATCCGGATTTAAGGCGATATTGGAAGGCGAATGCGACGAAATATCCGAAGGACATTTCAGCTACGCGGGTTCGATAGACGAAGTTTTCGACAGAGCAAAAGAAGCCGGCGATTAATTAAAAGGGACGCAAAATGGGAAACGGTAATTTATTAGAATTGGAAATTGTAACGCCGCAGAAGGTTGTATATCAATCGAAAGCTACGGCGGTAACCTTGCCGGGCGTTCAAGGCTCGTTTCAGGTTTTGAACCGGCACGCGCCTATTGTTTCTAGCTTGAATATCGGGCTAACTAAAGTTATCGACGAAAACGAGAAGAATTTGTATTTCGCGACAAGCTCCGGTTTCGCCGAAGTTCATAACAACGTTGTCTCCGTTTTAGTTGAAAACGCCGACGACGTTAATGAAGTCGATATAGACCAAAAGCAAAAAGCGCTCGAAGAAGCTGAAGCTAAGTTCAAAGAAACAAAGTCTGACAAGGATAGAGATACTTACCTCGCGACAAAAAATTGTTTGGCTTGCGCGAAGAAGTATAAAAAGAGCTAGGATTTGATTGAAAATATAAATTGGAAACGCCCGGCTTCGCGGAGAGGTCGGGCTTTTTTTGTAAATAAATAGCCCCGCCTTTTAAGGCGGGGATTAATGGTTTAAATATTTTTAAAAAAATAATTTATATATAATTTACTTTCCGCCCGAATTGAAGCTCGGGGCTATTGGAAAAAGAACGCTTATTCCATTTCCTTGAACCAGTCGTAAAGCGCCGTTCCCGCTAAAGCATATCCTTTGCCGTTGGGATGTTCGTCGTAATCCCAATATAATCTAACCCCGTCGCTTTCGGCTTTTCTAAAGTCGCCGGTTAAGTCGTAAAACGATATGCCGAGTATATTGCATGCTCTATTTATCATTCTCGCGTGCAGTTGGTATTCCTCGCCCATTAGCGAAGTCGGATTCTTGGTTTTCGTAAACGTTTTCTGGTATTTCAAATAATAATCGGATACTTGGCTTCTGGAAGGAAAGTAAACGACTAGTAGCTCGACGCCTTTTAAATCGGCGAAATTCCTTAGAGCGGACAGATGTCCGGCGACGTCAATCGAATCCCTTAAATTCTTCTTGTATTTATCGTAATTGATGACGGAAAACGGATTGAAACGTCCTTTTTTCATAGCGTCGGCTACTTTCGGTTCGACAAATTTTTCCCATTTCTCGGCGTTCTTTCTTAACGACCAAGGATTGCGCAGCGAAGGAACTTCCGGGAAAAATACAAACGGCTCGCTATGCCATATATGAGGAACCGTTCTGTCGTTCAGATAAAAATTCAATACTTTTATCGCTCTCGGCGTTAGAGGATTAGAGAACGCCGGCTCTATCGGTTTGTCGAGCAAATCTCTGTCGAATTCATTTATTGGAAAGTCGTTCGAGTTGATAACCAGAAAGATATAATCGGGGTTGAAAAGCGTAACGCCGTCCCTAACAACTTTGAAATAGCTGTTAAATTTACTGCCGCCTATGCCCAGATTTATCGCTTCCATATCATAGTAATCTTCGTAAGCGAGGCGTTCGAAAACTTGCGGCGGGCAACTATCCTTCGTAGCCATAAATCCCTCGACGAAGCTATCGCCGACGAAAATCGCGCGCTCTTTATCGTCCGGTTTTTCGATTGACCAATTTTCGTCGCGAAAACCGTATAAGTTCAAATTTATTTTATATTCTACGCCGTCCGGGTCCGACGCCCAGATAAAAGAAGCGTTCGATAAATACCGCTCTTCGGTTCCGCTTCTGTCCGCTTTAAAAAACAGCGGCGAATATTCTATCCTGTTAAAATTCTCTACTTCGGGAATCGGAAAAATAATTCTAAAGGCTATTTCCTGCAGAATTAAAATCCCTATTATTACGATTCCGACAAAAGCTAAGTTTTTGTTTTTTGCCATTATTTCCCCAATCTAAAAGTCTATTTTCAAATTAAACGCCGCGCTTTCAATTTCCACTAACAAATCGTCTCTGCAAATATCGGCAATCAAATATATTTTCGGGACGTTGCAAAAATAATAGTCGCATAATTGCTTAACAGATGGAATGAGTTCTTCTTCTTTAACGTATATCCTCGCGTAAGACAAATTATTTAAGCCAACGCTATCGCTATATATTGCCTCGTCTTTGCCGAGAGCGCTTTTTGCGTTGTTCAGTGAAATTAAATTGTCAATATTTTCCAGCGTTGCAAGCGTTTGACTCTTGATATTGGATTTGCCGTATGTGTCTTCGCCCTTGATAGACGCCGTGCCGGAGACGTATAAATCCATAGCGCCTTCGCGAAGGACGAGCCTTCCCCTTTCGAACTTCGGCGTCGATTTTTCCCTTTTAGATTTCCCCGCTAAAATTCTGTCCGTATATTTATGGGCGTCCGATTGTTCGGGATTTCTCAAAGGATAGGTTTTCAGCGATTCGCCTTTAGCGGCGATAAAGTCTATCGTTACGCCGCCGTCGGACGCGCCTATGCCGGTAGCGGAAGGATAGCCCGTAAGCCAATCGCTTTCGGAATAAAATTGCGAGCGGATTTCGTTGAACGCTTGATAATTCTGAACGCCGTCGTTTCCTTGCTCATCTTCGCCTAATAAATCCTCTATATAATTCCACTGCCTAAAAATATCGATAAATGACAAGTTTAAGCGATTTAAGATATCAGATACTTCTTCAAAAGCTCTCTGCGCGTTCTTTTCCGCGCTAGCTCCGCTCATATTCGAATTTATTCCCGAAACGCAATACTCTCGCGCTTGACCGATTTTTAATACGGAAACGCTCCGCCCCAATACTTCGATGTTCTCGACAATAGCTTCGCCGCCCTTAACTGCGAAAACTTCAACGGCGACGTTGTTTTTATAAGGCGCTTGCGCTATAACAGAATGAGACGGAATCGAGGTAAATTTTGCCTCGATAGCTTTTCTTATAATTTCTTTAATTAACGAGAAATCTTGAAGAAAACGAGCGTCGATAAAAAAAGAAAGTTTAAATATGTTTCCGAGCGGGATATTGTTTTCTTTGAATTTCCTCTCGATTTGTTTTAAGCAACCGTAAATTTCGCTCTTAAACGCGCCTTTTTCCCTCGGCTCGAAATATCTCGCGAATTTTTGTATATCGCTATTTCCGCTCATAAATAAATGTATTGTTAATATAAAGACTTAGCGAAATCGTTGTAATCGACCGCGAAATTATATATCCTTTCGACCGTTTCGGGGAATACGCATTGCTCTTTGTCGCTAATTGAATCTTTCGGGCTGTAATGCGTTTCGACAATCAATCCGTCGGCGCCCAAGAGCAGAGCGGCTTTCGAGACCGCCTCGACGTATTTGGAATCGCCCGTAGAATGCGACGGGTCGAATATAACTTTGAGATTCGTCGCCTCCTTTAGCTCCAATATCGAAGCTAAATCGGGCGTGTTGCGCATCTTCGAGTCGATTTGCTCGAAAGTCCTAATCCCGCGAAGACATAACATCACGTTAGGATTGCCGTATTCCAATATATAATTCGCGGCGTAAACGAGCTCTTGAAGCGTCGAATGGAAGCCGCGCTTAAGCAACACGGGCTTGCCGTCTTCGGCGGTCGCTTTGCCGACTTCCTTCAGAAAGCCGTAGGACGCCATATTCCTGCTGCCGATTTGAACGACGTCGATATAATTGTAATACTTATCCAAATGACTCGAACACATAGCTTCCGTTACGACAAACATATCGTATTTATCCGCCGCCGCCCTGATGTATTTCAAGCCCTCTTCGCCTATCCCTTGGAACGATTCCGGCGAGGTGCGCGGCTTAAACGCTCCGCCGCGAAGGAATTTAATGCCGTAGTTCGAAAGTTGAGCGGCGGTTCTATCGATTTGCTCGCCCGACTCAATAGAGCAAGGTCCGGCGATAATAATGGGATTTGTTTGCAGGGCTTCAAGTATGTTTTTAGCGCTTGACACTCTTTCCTTGGTTCTGCCGCTTCTTGTGGAATCGCTCAGGATAGCCGAGTATAGCTTAGTTATCAAAGCGTCGTCTATTTCGCCGCCGAACAGCTTTTTCAGTCGCTCGATTATTTGTTTTTCTCTTTCTCTGTCGATAGCCGGCAAGCCGCCTTCGCGCTTTAGCTTTTGAACTCGCTCGGTCAGGTTTTTCCGCTCGGCGAGCTTTCCAACGAGTTCCTCGTCGATTTTATCGACCTCCCGCTTCAGCTTATCTATGTCGCTTGATTTATCCATTATTTTTAAATCTTATGATTTTCAAAACCTTAATTTAGCAAGTTAATCTGAAAAATCGAAATATAATTATATTCTTTTCGTTCCAATTTCAAAAAAGAGAAAAGCTATGAAAATAATAGACACCAAGAAAGTCGAGGGATGTCTCGAAGGAACGAACGTCAGAGACATAAAGTTCGACCGCCCGATAGATAAATCTTTTATCGAACGTTTAGGCGCGTTCGGGAAGCTAATATACGCCGACAAAATCGACAAGCCGTTCTTCAAGCTAATCGTTCGCGGCAAATACACGCTAAAAGGAACGCAAGGCAAAACGACAATCCGAGCGATACTGCCCGAAGACGCCGGCGACGAAACGTTGGAGGAGATAAGAGAACTTTTTTTAAAACAAGTTTAAATTAATACACTATTACTTTCCGAGCCTTGCTATAATCATCAATCTTTAATTGCATAATATACAATCCTTCGCCTACGCCGGCAGTGTTCCATTTAAAGACGGCTTCGTTTATAGACTCGCTTTCGTAACTTATATTCGGATTTTTTAACTCGCTTCCGAATATATCGTATATTTTGATACTTAGCTCGTCTATGTCGTATTTTTTATCCCAGACTATTCTGAAGTTAACGAAATTTTTAGCTGGATTAGGATACGCCGATAAAACGCTCTTCTTGGCGTCAATTTTTCTTTCGACTGAAACGCCGCTTCTTAATACCGCCAACGCTCCGCTTTCCGTTCCGAACCATTTACCGCTCTCGTTATCTACTTCAATTGCAGTGATTTCATAGCTTGGAAGGTCTGAATTATATGGATTATAAACTCGCCAATTATCGCCGTCTAACTTTGCAACGCCGCCGCCCCAAGTAGCGAACCATTTATTGTTTAAACTGTCAATCTTTATCTTATGAATGTCGTTGTCGGGCAAACCGCAATTTGAAGCGTCGTATATAGCCCAACTCTCGCCGTCGAACTTCGCGGCTCCGCGCCCTTTGTTTCCAAATCCTAACCATTTGCCGCTTTGGTTGTCTATTGCAATCGTCGCTATAATATTGTATGGCAAATCGGAATTGGAAGTATTATATACAGTCCAATCATTATCGTCATAAACGGCTACGCCGTTGTTAGTACCTATCCATTTTTTTCCTTCCTCGTCTATTTCAATTGCAAAAATTCTATTGCCCGGAATATCGGAATTTGACGTATCGAATACAGTCCAATTCTCGCCGTCGAACTTCGCAAGCCCTTCGGTTGTCCCGAACCATTTACCGCCTTTGTCGTCTATCTTAACTGTGTATGCAAAATTGCTTGGCAAATCGGAATTAGACGTATCATAAACGCTCCAATCTCCGCCTTTAAACTTCGCGACGCCGCCGCCTTGCGTTACAATCCACTTATTTCCTTTGTCGTCAATTTTTATATCCCAAGGTAAAAAATAAGTTATACTCGGATTATAAACCTCGGTATCGCCTGTTTTTTTGTTCATTTTTATTAAGCTTTGAATAGTTCCAACCCAAATATAATCGTTTTCGTCGCGTAAAGAATAAATAGGCGTTCCTAAATTAAACGTTTTCCATTCCCCTTCGGCAAAGGTTGATAACGCGCTTAAAAGCATTGCGAATACAATAACAAAAACGAGCGGCAAATATCTCATAAATAATCTCTCCTTAAATAGCATAAATTTCAAAAGCTCCACTTTCAAATTATAATTTTAAAAACGAGATACTTTTTTTAAGCGTCGCGCTTAATATATAATAACCTTCTGGGATTTACTATAATCGCCGACTTTCAATTGTATAATATACAAACCGTCGCCTATTCCTTCGGTATTCCACTTTAATGAAGCTTTGTTTATCGATTTATTTTCATAATTTATTTCAGGATTTTTAATTTCCCTTCCGAATATATCGTATATCCTTACTTTTAGCTCGTCAAGCCTGTATCGTTTGTCCCATACTATTTTGAAATTAACAAACTTCTTAGCTGGATTAGGATAAACTTTGAAATCGTTCACGCAGTCTTTCAAACTCTCCTTCACTCCAATAGTCGAGGCATCCCATATCATAATTGTAAAGTCTTTGCTGCCGGACGCGATTTTAGAACCGTCCGGGCTCCAAGAGACGCTATTAATATTTAGGCTATGTCCCCAAAAAGAGCGGATACATTCGCCCGTTTCAGCGTCCCATATCTTTATTGTATCGCCCCAGCTGCCTGAAGAAGCAATTTTAGAGCCGTCCGGACTCCAACTTACGCTTGAAAACGATTTGTTATGACCCGAAAGAGTATGAATACATTCACCTGTCGAAACGTCCCATATCTTTACCGTTTTGTCGTAGCTTCCCGATACTAATTTTTCCCCGTCGGGACTCCAAGAAACGCTCGAAATCCAGAAGGAATGTCCCCTAAGGGCGCGAATGTTTTCGCCTGTCGAAGCGTTCCATATCTTGACGACGCTGTCGATACTACCCGAAGCGATTTTAGAGCCGTCGGGACTCCAAGAAACGCTATAAATACGATTTCTGCTATCTAAAATCGAGCGGATACATTCGCCCGTCGTCGCGTCCCATATTTTGATTGTATCCTCAAAGCCCCCCGAAGCGATTTTAGACCCGTCCGGACACCAACTCACGCTTAAAAGCGGTTCGCTATGTCCAGAAAGAGACCGAATTTCCTCGCCCGCCTCGGCGTCCCATATTTTTATTTTATATCCGTTTCCCGAAACGATTTTAGAGCCGTCGGGGCTCCAATCTACGTCTTGTACCCAACCGCTTTGTCCGTAAAGAGTATGAACGCACTCCCCCGTTGAAGCGTTCCATATTTTTACTTTTCCGTCCGAACTCCCCGAAGCGAGTTGCTCTCCGTCGGGGCTCCAAGAAACGCTTTTGACGTAATCTTGATGTCCTCTAAGAGTCAGTATAGGCTGGCTATAAACGTATTTGCATAATAAAAGAAGAAATAAAAGCATTAAAGCTTTTTTCATAGGTTGCCTCCAATTCAATTTAACTAATACAGTATAACCTTTCGTGATTTACTATAATCGCCGACTTTCAATTGTATAATATACAAACCGTCGCCTACTCCTTCGGTATTCCACTTTAGTACTGCCTTGTTTATCGATTCACTTTCAAAATTAACGTTTGGATTTTTTATCTCCCTTCCAAATATATCGTATATCCTTACTTTCAACTCGTCGAGTCCATATCGTTTGTCCCAAACAATTTTGAAATTAACAAATTTTTTGGCTGGATTAGGATACGGTTCGTAAATCCACGCTAAAGGCGCTTTTAAACCCTCTGTTTTCTCGCGTTCTTCTACCGAAGTCTCGTTTTTTAACTTTAATCGTAAAATCGCTGGATTTATTTTGCCTAATCTACCTGATAAATATGTATAATCGGTTGTCTTTGAAATTCCCGATACTCCGAAATTTTCAATAAAATTAATTGCTTCCCAAGTATAACCGCTGTCTTGAGAAAATAAGGCTTTTATTCCCCCGGCAAAAGCAAGAACTCGTTTTTGGTCGAATGAAATTATGCCTCCTAAACTCTTAGCGATAGCTGAATCAGTAAGAAACCAACTCCTTCCTCCGTCGCTCGTCCTAAATATTGAAGCTCCTTTTCCATTAGCAAATAGAATACCGTCGCTTTCGTTGAAAAAATAAATATTCGTTAGAACGTCGTAGTTTTTAAAATAGCGTCTATTCCAACTTCCTCCGCCGTCGGTCGAATGTAACAAAAGACCTCTATAAAACAAATCCGGTTTAACAGGCAATAAAGAAGAGTCTAAATAAGAAGCGGTCATAAATATATCGCTGTTATTCTTAAAGTAAACATTCATTATTTTCACGCTATCTAACTCGCGGTAATTCCAAGTATCGCCGTTAAAGCTCTTAAATACGTAATAGCCGTGGTAGTTGTTCCAAAACCATCTATTCCCTTTAAAAAATAACGTGTCGCCGCTTGCCACATACATCGTAGGGCTTGCTCCGTTCAAATCGATTTCTTCTTTTTCAAAGAAAGTTTTACCTCCGTCGGTTGTCTTCAATAACTGGTCGGAAGATTGAATAACTCCTTTATTTTCGTTCCAAAAATATATTCGTCCAACTTGCGACGTTACTTTTCCTTCTTCTTGTCGCTCCTGAATATTCCAAGTTATTCCGCCGTCTGTCGTTTTATAAAGCGATTCGTAATCGCTGCCGACTCCTACGTATCCAATTGAATCGTTAATAAAATGTACGCTACCCAATCTCCCAGTAAATAAATCGCTTAAGTAAGATAAAGTTTCCCATTTTTCGCCTCCGTCTGTCGTTTTTAATATAATATTATTTGTTCCCACCGCTAAAGCAGTTTTAGCATCAATATAAACAATATTATTTATTAAGTTCGTATTAACGAAGTTCAAATTATGCAACGTTGTTTCAACCGCTAAGTTCTTAACGTCAACAATATTTGTGTCGTTTTCCACTATAAAAACGTTTAACGAATCTCCGCCGTAAAACATACCCTTGCCGTTTTTTGAATAGCTGCAATGCGTATAATCCTCGAAATTAACATCGGGTTTGGAAAACCTTGCCCAGTTTTCTCCTTCGTCCGTTGACTTAAAAATATAATTTTCAGTCATTAGGTATAAGCTCTTATCCAGAGAGTAGGTTAAGTCGGTCGAGTTAAAATATTGCTCGTCGATTTCAATTTCCTCTCTCAACCAAGTTTCGCCTCTATCTGTAGAACAAAATAGTCCTTCCGTCGAAGAAACAACAAACAATTTTCCCGACTCTGTTACAACGCCTTCGATAATATAGTTAAAATAAACGTCGCTTTCTATAACGTTCCAGCTTTTACCGCCGTCGCTCGTTTTTATAATTATACCGGAGCCGCCGAAAGCAACTCCGGTATTAGAATCGAACATAACTACGTCGTTTAACATCCTTTGGTCTTCAAAATCCGATTCGTTCCAATTTTCGCCGCCGTCGGTTGAATAAACAATAGCGGCGTTTGAAACTACGCCGATATCGTAGGCTCCGACGGCGATGATAGTTTTACCCTTAACGGCGATAGAATTGAAAAAAGCGCTTGTTTGTATATCGGCTCGTTTCCAACTCTCTCCTTTATCTTTCGTCGTCAGAACATTGCCGTGAAGACCGCAAATGTAAACGTTATCGCCGTCTTGAGCGACGTCAAAGTAATTTGAGCTTAAAACTTCGTATTCAAAATAATCTTCAAAACTTGTTTCGCATAAGCTAACCGCGCTAGCCGTAGCGAATAGAAAAATAAAAATTAAATATCTCATAATACAATCCATTTTTATTCGTAAAAACACCAAGGAGTGCAATAATGTATAAACGGCCAAGGAATAATAGGTTCGTAACAGTCGTCTTCGTAATATGCTACTGTTCCCAAATCATTTACTTTCAATACCCAAGGCGTTTGGCTTGTATCCCAACAATACTCATATGACCGCACGCAATAACCTTCGCCTTCGCAAGCTATTAGAATATCCCATCTATAATAAATATAAGCCATATAACAAAAAGTTGAAAATAGGTTAGCTGTGTACCATCCGTCGTCATCACAATCAACAGGCGGCAAATTATTTTGATTATCTCCAATTAGTTCTCTCATTATTGACTTTTTAAAAATATCAATATCTACTGAGTCATAATGTTCTTGATAACAAGTAGTGTCGTCCCATATAATTTTTTTCCACCAAAAATTAACCTCTTCTTCTAAGTCATTAAATTTAGAACAATAACAAATTTTGCCGACACAAGCGACATTGTCGTTCAATTGTATTGTTACCCACCCAGTTTGCTCTGGGCCGTTCCATCCGTCGGGACAAGTAACGTCGCTACAATCAGGTTCGTCCTGCGAGTAAGTAACGGCTATACTCATAAGCAAAAAACTAACTATTAAAAAGATATATTTCTTCATTTTTGTTCCCTTTTTGATAATTATTTAAAATTTATTATTTTGATTAATTGAGAGTTTAACAGTAACGCTGGGATTATATGTAAAACCTAAGGTCCCAAATCTTAGGTCCTTCAAATCGCAATCATATCAGGATTCCCCTGTTAGTTATTCTTAATCTAAAAACTGATATGATTGGAATGATTGTCAAAGAACGTAGTTTAGCTATAATCTTATTTGTGCGTTTTACTAGATTATCGGCGAAGCATACTATAACCCTTAAAAAATACTTTTGGGAATGAATACAATAAATTGCATAGCTCTCAGTCCATTCTGTAGCTCTGTAGCTCTGTAGCTCTGTAGCTCTGTAGCTCTGTAGCTCTGTAGCTCT
>CAZDXB010000047.1:0-17761 GCA_964509335.1 uncultured Hyphomicrobiales bacterium
ACCCGTTATTGAGCGGTATAAGCAGAACGAACGACGGCGGATTAGACCCCAGACCCGATTACTCCAGCCCGGCGTTCACAAAAGAAACCGCTCCAGCGCCTGAAGGCGATAATTTCTACGTGCAAACAGACTACATTGGAGCTTTCGGTCCGGGCGACTTATGGATAGACGGTTGGACGTTTTTGTCATACTGGGGCGCCCTAAAAGAGTTGAGACAAAACGACGTAACGGTTGACGATAGCTGGATAAACGAAGGCGAAACTAAGAGAATGACCGCCGATAATGTATATCACTTGGACGGTTTGGTATTCGTCGAGGACGGAGCGGAATTACACATCGAGCCGGGCACGGTAATCAAGGGTTTGCCTGGACAGGAACACGACGCGAGCGCTTTGGTGATTGCTAAAGGCGGTAAAATTTTCGCTGAAGGAACGCCCACAGAGCCAATCATCTTCACTTGCGAAGCCGACGACCCATACGATTTAACCGATATACCTCATACGGAAACTGGACAATGGGGCGGCGTAATAATCTTAGGCAAAGCCCAAACGAACTTGACCGGCGGCATGGGACAAATAGAAGGAATAGCCGAAACGGAAACTAGAGGCGAATACGGAATGCCTCCGGGCGAGCATGACAATCACGATAATTCCGGCGTAATGAGATACGTATCGATTCGCCACGGCGGCACGGACATCGGCGACGGAAACGAGATAAACGGATTGACTTTCGGCGGTGTAGGCGACGGAACGACCGTAGAGTATATAGAAGTATGGTATAACGCCGACGACGGATTTGAGTGGTTTGGCGGCACGGTAAAGACGAAATATTTGGTAAGCGCTTTCAACAAAGACGATTCGTTCGATTACGACCAAGGCTTCAACGGTCAGGGTCAGTTCTGGTTCTCCATTCAAGCTCCGAACAGGGGCGACAACGCCGGCGAGCATGACGGAGGCGACAAGCCAGACGATTCCGAACCTTACGCTATACCTTATATCTACAACGTAACTTACATTGGTTCGGGCATTGGCTCAAGCAACTCGAAGAGCAAAATCTTCCATATAAGAGACAATGCCGGCGGCAAATACTTTAACAGTATATTCACCGACACGCCTGAAAGAGGCTTGAATATAGAGGACTTGCCTTCGGGCGAGGACTCGAAAGCAAGATTGCTCGCTAATCAACTGTATTTCAGAAACAATATCTGGCACAACGTAAACGGCGCCGATTCCGATTGGGACGCCATCGCTCCCGACGTTACAGGCGAAGTTTCCTACAGCCAAGATTTCGTTCGCGAATATTTCGGCAACGCTAATTATAAGAACTGGATTGTCAATCCTATGTTAATGGGAATAAGCAGAACGAACGACGGCGGATTAGACCCGCGACCGTCTTCCGGCAGTCCCGCTTGGACTAACGAGCAGGCTCCCATTTACGACGCAAAAGGCGTTGAAAATGATTTCTTCGCCGACGTCGATTTCATCGGAGCTTTCGGAGACGTTAACTGGTTAGCCGACTGGACTTTCTTGAGCTATTATGGAGTATTAAGTTCCGACGGAGCCGGCGTTCCAGTAACGGAAGTCGCCGACGGAGTCGATGACATAACAATGACGGACGTAGAAGAAAGAACGGGCGCATTGAACGGCGAATGGCTTAAGGTATATCCTAATCCAGCCGAAGAAGAAGCGCAAGCGATATTCCAAGTAGCCAGATATTCGAGAGTTAAAATCAATTTATATAATATTCTAGGCGAAAGCGTAAGAGAATTAAACAATTCGAATTTACACGCTGGAGAATACGCGTTGGATTTGGACTTACACGGATTACAGCCCGGAATGTATTTCTTAAGGATGGAATTGCCAAATCGGATTATAACTGAAAAAGTTGTAATCAGATAATAGGCGCGCTTGATATTGCCTAGAGCGCGAGTCCCTTAACCGGGGCTCGCGCTTTTTTATTTATACGTCTCATATTTTCTCGCGACATATTGACTGAAGTAGTATGCCGTTAATATTGGTTATTGGGGTGTTTTTATAAGTTATAATATTTTTGAGAAATAAAATTGTCGATAGTCAATATACGAGGGGCTCTCTCAAAACTCGATTGTACCGACAATATTGCAAGGTATAATAATGAAATTCCAAAAATAATCTTCTTCTCTGGATTCCCAGACAAGCTGGGAATGACTACTATGGCGTCATTGGGGCTGTTTCATAACTAGGATTTTGTTTCCCCTCAAGGTAAACCTTGAGGTTGACGTTTCTTTGAAATCACGCGCTAGCCGCGTGTTTGTGTCAACCTTCGGGTTTACCCGAGGGGTTAGAAATTATATAATCGAGTCTTGAGACGTCTCATAAAAATTGGCGTCCTTTAAAACGCGCTTGATTATTTAATTTTCGCAAAACTATTTCTGAACAACTATCTTTTTTGAAAGCGCGCCGTTATCTCCGTAATATCTTATAAAATATACGCCGGAGTTTAAATCGCTTAGATTGAAAGTTTCAACGGTATTTTCGATATTGTTTGCCTTTAGTTTGTTTCCTATCGCGTCGTATATTTCGATTTTCCCGCTTCCGTTCGACTCTACCATTAATATGCCCGCCGTGGGATTTGGATAAACCGAAAAGTCTTTATTGGAGTTATTTTCTTCAACGGGAACGGTTTCAAAATCGACTTTTGTAGTCTGAACTACTTCTTTTGTCGGGTCGTGCTGAATGAATGCTACGAACTCGCAATTGTCTTTTTCGTAACCGTTTAGAGAAAATTCAAATACTTCGACCATCTGTTGAGAAGAGGAAAAGTTAAGCGGCGTTCCGTGGGCGTCGGGGAACATTTTCCTGCAGACGAAGTTTAGTTCGTAAAGTCCTTGCCATGTATGCTGGATGTGGGATTCGGTTAGCGCCGTTCTTAGAACTAATCCGCTTTCGTAATAAGGATATGTTTGCTCGACGGTAACGCGAGCTCTATAATCGCCTCCGCCGACGCCTGAAATATCAACGTCTAAATTGAACACAGACGGGACTGGATTTCTTTCTTTGTAGCTTAAAAAATATGAAGGAAACAAGCTCTCTGTAGCGCTGCCGCCTTGTAAAGTAATCGCGCCGTCAACGGTCGCCGTCGGGAAAGCCTCGACTTGATAATAGTTTTCTCTAATAGCGCAGTCCTGATTGGCGTAGTCGTCGTCGTTGTGGTATTCTATAACGGCGACGTCGCAATCGTGTTCGACTAGCTCGTCAGCGCCCATTGCCGCGCCGGGGCAGTAGCCGCACCAAGTTCCGGTGTTTATTTCATATAAAACGACGTTCCTGTCAACGCCGCCTTCGAGCGTCGCTTCCATCTCGTTTGTGGAATGCGAATAGCCTAGTCCGTCGTAATGAGCTTTAACGGAGTATCTATATGTTCCGGGATAAAGGCGTAAGTCTTCGTAGTTTGTTTCGGTAATTCCGGATTCTAATACGTAGTTGTTTTTTAAAATTAAATAGCTGTCGGGCGCGGTAGAAGGCGCCGTCCAAGAAAGCGAAAAGTCGTCTTCGTTCATTGATAGTTGCAAGTCCGACGGAGCTTCGGGAACGGGCGCTTCTGAAAATTTAATGTCGTCAATGAAAAAATTAGAGCCGATACCCGTCGTTTCAGTAGTCCAGCCGAAAAAATTCATAGCGTCCAATTTTTTCAAAGAATCCTCGCCAAAAGCGCCTTTGCTCCAAACCCAGCTAACCGCTTCTCGACCGTCAACGTAAAGGGTTCCAAAATCGTCGTCCAAATCAACAATGGCGTTTATATGAATCCATTGGTTGTAAAAAAACGGGAACTGTGCAACTTGAGGACCGTTCGCGTCTATTGAGCAAGTTCCGTCCTCGAGGAAGAAAACTTGCAACCCCCAACTGCTGTTTGCGCCGGCGAAATCATGGAGCAAGTTAAAGTAGCCTACGGCGCCTGAATTTATTAAAATATAAAATTCGACTTGGTAACGACCGCTTGTTTTATCGTTGAATAATAAAACTGGGTCGTCGCCGGCGAGTATATTTAGAGATTTATCGCCTTTATGGGATTGAAAACCGGTTACTTCGGGGTCGTCGGCTCCGCCTACTACGCCGCTCCAAGTCGTCCAATAATCTTCTTCGGAAGTTTGGGCGATTTTAGAGCCGGACGAGTAGGATTCAAAATCTTCGGATATAATTTCTGTTTGACCGAATAGAACGGCAGCGGATAGAAAAGCGATGAGCGCGGATAATAGCAGTTTCATAATTTTCTCTCGTTTTTTATTGTAACATAAATTTTTCCTATAAGATAGGGATTTTGTTAATTATTTTCAAGTAATTTTTATAGTTATTTTATAATCAGAATACGGACAAAAAAGAATTAAGAGTTTTTTTCATAGTCCCTATTCTAAATTTAATAGGTACTTTGACTATGAAATAATCTTTTCCTCTCATTTTTTCCGAGACCTCCCAGTTAGGCATTGAGTTTACCAGCCTGAGAGCTTCCTCGTCGCATCCGTAACCAACGCTTTTAATGACTTTAGCTTCGCTAATGTTTCCTTTGTAATATAGTTTAAATTTGACTTGAACCGTTCCTTCAATTCCATTCTTTAAAGCCTCTTTGGGATATTCTAAGTTTGACTCGAAATAATCGTCCATTTTGTAATATCCGCCGGGAAATTCGGGCATACTTCGAGATTCGCCCTTTTTGCCTTTGGGCGCCTTTTCGTTAAGTACTGGTTTAAATTCAATCCAGTCGCCCTTGTTTTCGTAATATTCGTCCCATTTTTTTCTCATATTGTCGTTTCCAAAAAATAGTATTAGCGAATGAGTAGCTACTATTGGCTCGCCTTTGTAAATCGCCGGTTTCCATTCGGGCATATTTTTTACTAGCCTCAACGCTTCCTCGTCGCATCCGTAGCCTAATTCTTCGTGTTTCCATCCCTCGCCCATTTCGCAGCTTTGCGCTACGCGAGCGTTTTCTATAGTCCCGTCCGCCGCGACTTCAAATCTGACGGTAACTTTTCCGGGTGTGCCGCGTTCGATGAATTTTTGCGGAACTTTCATATTTTCCTCGATGTAGTTCGCTCTAGCTTTATATCCGCCGGGGAACCGCGGTAGTGAATCGGGTCGAGCGTTTAGCTTGACTTTTTCGCCGTCGGAATTTCTCGCGATGAAAAATTCTTCCGTTCCTCCTTTGTCGCAAGAGATAGCTATAAACAGTAAAGCGGATATAGGCGCGACGATAAGCAGTTTAATTATAGCTATATTTCTTGTTTTTGACTTTGTCAGCATATTTATCCTTTTTTTAATTGTGTGATAATTTAAGTTGTTTGCTATTTGAAATAAATCGATTCCCGCGGTTTGCTTAAGTATCAATCGTTTATAGTCGTCTTTGTCGCAACCGTCGTTAATAACGCGTTTGTCGGCTTGGTATTCGCGAGTTTCCCTTGAAGCCCTTTCGTATAGCCAAGCGAATGGATTGAACCACTGAATTATTTTGATTGTTTCAAACAAAATCACGTCGAGGGAATGTAGTAGGTTTATATGCGCTTTTTCGTGCGTTAAAATCCGCTTTCCTTCTTCGTCGAATTTGAAATTTTCGCCCAAGAAAACGTAATTGAAAAAAGAGAAAGGGGCGGCTTTTTCTTTTAGCAAGACTAATTTGCCGCCGTTTATCTTTTGAACGGCGTTTTTACTGACAAGGGATTTTAAACTAATTAATTTGTATAAGAATCTAAATAGGAAAAACGCCGCGCCCGCTAAATAAACGGCGAGGGCGAAATCCCAAAATGTTAGGGAAAATCCCGTTTGGCTCGACGAGCCTCCGGAATTGACGACGACTTCGCGTATCTCGTAGGCTTCGCTTACCGCCGCCGGAGGGGCTAGGTCGATTCGAATCAGAGGAATAGCGAAGGAAAGTAAGGCGGAGCTAATCAAATAAAATCGATTGACCGCAAAGAATGTGTCTCGGCTCAACAGCAAACGATATAGTAAATAGAAAATAGCTAAACAAAAACCGGTTTCCAGAGCGTATATAATTATTGAATTACTCATTTTTCTTCCTTTCAATTTGAGATTCTACAAACTTTTTTAAGTCTTCCAGCTCTTTTAGGCTGAGATTGTTTTCGCGAGCGAAGAAGGAAACCATCTCGCGATAAGAGTCGCTAAAGTATTTGTGTACGAAGCCGCTCATAAATTTCTTGGCGTATTCGTCTTTATCGATAATCGGAAAATATCTGTGGCTGTTTCCAAGCGATTCGTGCGAGACGAAACCTTTCTTTTCGAGAATGCGAATTATCGTCGAAACTGTATTGTAAGCCGGCTTCGGCTCGGTCAATTCGTTGATTATTTCTTTTACGAAAGCTTTTTCGAGCTTCCAGAGTATCTGCATTATTTGTTCTTCGGCTTTAGTGAGCTCTTTCACTTTTTTGTTCCTTTCTTCGTTCAACTTTTACGCAATATAAAACTAATTTATTAGTTGCACAACTATAAATTTAGTTATTGTTGTAAATATTTAGTTTCCGCTTGCGCGGAAATGACGCTATAGTAGTCATTCCCGGCTTGACTGGTATCCAGAGAAGACGACTGTTTATGGAATCTTATCATTAGAAATTGCAATGGCGTCAATTCAATTGAGTTTTAAGATAGACTATTTAACGCGCGGTTACGCTCATGAATTTAGATAGATAGGACGGAAGGAGGCATAAAAAAAGACGCGCGGCGCTCCGCCGATTTTCTTATAGCTGTTAAAAGCAATATGAAAAAGTCTTACTTGCCGCCTTTGTCGTGAATTTCGACTTTTTCTTCCGTCTTTGCTGGAATCATCTTGACGTTCTGTCCCCATTTGAATTGCTCTTCCAGTCTGCAAGACCAAACTAAGTCGTCGTCCCAAACTGTTATGTCGGGGCATCCGTCGCACATATTTATATCGCCGTTTTCATAAACGTCCGCCGGTTGTATAATCATTACGGACTGATAATGAACTTTGCTAAAGAAAGCTTTCGGATTGAATTTTAGCGACCTGAAGTAATTTCTTATAATTTCACGAATTCCTTTATCGAAAGGCGCCATCAGGAAGTACGACCTGCCTCTACGCTGCATTTTCGGCGTTGAATACGCTAAGTAGGAATCGGTAACGAAATGCTTAAAGTTTTGAACAAGCTCCATAAATTTCGGTCCGACGTAGCCGAAGATTTTATGTTTATTGCCCATTCTGCCGGCGAGCAACCATTTGTATGTATTTGTTTTGAGCGTGCCGTTTAAAAAGGCGCAAGGCTGAAAATCGGGGTAAGCCTTTCTTATTTCTTCAACCGCTTCGGGCGAGGTTATGTCAGTTCGCCTATAGTCGTCGTATTTTGAATATTCTATTTCTCCAAAATCGACTTTTTTCTCTCCCGCGAAGGCGTCGAAACCCTTGTCTAAAATTGCCATTCTATATAAAATAAAGACCATTACGTGAACGAGGTCTATGTGCTTTTGTCCCCACTGAGCCAGCTCGGGCAGATATTTTAAAGTTTCGGGGTAAATGGTCGCGTTAAAAGAGCAGGAGACGTCGCCGACCGAAGCGAGCATTTCGGCGTAATGCAATCGTAATTCGTTCAACTCAAGCTCGTTTTTTCCGCTCCACTTCGGTCTGGTTTGACCGCTGTCAATGTGAAAAGTAAAGCCCCAAACGCCTGCTTTTTTCAATTCCTTTAGTAAATCTCTTGTTAAAGCTACTCCGTTCGTATTGATTACCGGCTTCCATCCAATGTCTCTTATCATTCTCGTAATTTCTATTATCTGAGGATGTATAAGAGGCTCTCCGCCGGCTATCGACACGCTGTCGGTTCTGCGATTTTTTTTGAATACTTCAAGCTCGCGCTTTATTTCCGCTAAAGTCTTATGCGAAGCCTTGCGATTTTTTCGGTAGCAACCGTCGCAATGGATATTGCATTGGCTTGTCGGCTCCAGCCAAGATATCGAGTTGTCCGCCATATTCCAAGGCAGACGATAAAGCGTTTCCGGCGTAAAATCTAACTTTTCCATTTTTTTGCTCATATTTATTCAAAGACAGTCCTAAAACAAACTTTAAATCTACAAAATAACTTATTGCAACTAAAAGAAAATTAGTTAATTCTTGATAAATTTTGAATAAAAAGTTTGTTTTTTGTTTCGCGAATGAATGGGATTTGTTTTTTTTATTCGTCCGACGACTCAGAGGCGCGGCACATCTGAATAGCTCCTACCTCCCGTACTCCCTCGCGTATCTCTTAACGGCTTTTACTATGCCGCGGGCGATTTCTTTCTGTCCCCATTCGGACGAGACGTAGCGTTCGTCGCTCTCGTTCGACAGAAAGCCGCCCTCGAATAAAACGTTGGGCATCGAAGCGCCGATTAATACGTAAAAGCCGGCTTGCTTTACGCCCCTGTCGCGCAATTTCGTCTCCTCGCAAACTTCCTCCTGCAACTCTCTGGCGAAGCGCTCGCTGAACTTCGCGAACGCGCTCTGCGCCATAGTGGCGATGATTAACTGCTCCTCCGTTAAGTCTTTGTATTTGGACTTGTCCTCTTCGAACTTGATTACCGAGTTTTCGAGATTCGCCACGCGGACGGCGTCCTCGTTTTTGCCCGGGCGCAAGATGTAAGTTTCGCATCCGTTCGCAGAACTTGGCTTGGAGCGCGCGGCGTTCAAATGTATGCTGATGAACAGCTTGCCGCCCGCCTTGTTGGCGATTTCCCCGCGTTTATATAGTTCGACGAATTTGTCGGTTTCCCGCGTCATAACGACTTTAGTCCCCGACAAATCCTCGCTCAGTAATCCTTTCACTTGACGGGCGATTTTCAGCGTCATATCTTTTTCGTATATGCCCGTAACGCCGACGGCGCCGCAGTCTTTGCCGCCGTGCCCCGGGTCGAGAACGATTACGTCCAAAGCCCATTTCTTCTTATCCTTTTCGATGTCTGTCGGCGAAGCGGCGGATTCGCTCTCGTAAGCGCCGTAATTTTCGCTAAGGTAAGCGGTGTAGATTAACTCTTTCGGTCCGTTGCGCCTCGATTTGCAATCTCTTATTTCGCCGTTCACTTTCACGCGATAAAGCTGGAATTGCCTGATTTTTTCCGGCGAAATAGAAACAACGGGGGCTTTCGCCGCCATAGAGTAGTCGTCGATTCCGTCGATAGCGTTCGGGATTCGAATCGTCAAGTCGCCGCCCTCGCACTCCGGCTTGTGGTATTCCTCTATAATCGAGTCGGCGTATAAATGTATTTTCAGCTCGTCGCCGACGCATTCGGAATAAATTTTCGTGATATTCGCTAAATTTTCTTCGGGAATGGCTTCGCTCGAGGCGCTTGCGTATAGCTCCTCCCGCTCGCCGCCGTTTACGCTTCCCCTCTGCAAATCCTCCGGCAAAACGTATTTATTCGGCGGATATTCCTTTTTATTAAAATACTTAAAGAGCTTGTCTTGGCTATTATTCGCCTTTTTGCTCTTTTTATCGCCACGATTTTTCTCTTCAGTTTCTTCTTCGGGATTGTATCCGCGGCTATAAGTTACGTCCGGCGAGGAAAACAGCATCTCGCGGCTTTTTTCAATTTGCGGGGAATCAGATTTGGTCTTTTGCTTCTCAGATTCCGCTTGAGCTTCCTTCATTTCCGCTTCGCCGAGCCTGACTAGCCGGAGTTTGTCTTCCGCCGCCTCAATTTTATACAAGCCGAGCGTCGGCAGAACTTCCAGAAAATAGCCGAGCGGAAAGTAAACTTCGCTTTCGTATCGTATAGCCGGCGCCTTCATTTGCGCTACTCTCTTGACGCCGTCCGTTTCGCAAAGTATAAAAAAACTGCCCGGCGCGTAACGGAATACTCTCCGCTCGAATTCAATCTTTCTGTTTTGTCGGTCGAGCTTAGAGCCAGGCAATATTTTTTCGGCTATTTCCGCGAGGGAAACGTATTCTAAGCTATTGCGTTCGATTGCGTTTATAGTTTTCGTTCCTTTGCCTTCTAGTTCGATAGAGTAACTCGCCGCCGCCAAGGGAGCTATGCTAATCGCAAGCGCTGCCGCCGCCAACGCTATCTTTCTCAATTTCATTTTCAATCCCGCTTTTATTCTATATTTAGCAAATTTTTAGTTTCAACAAAAATTATTCCAATGAAAACTAACAATTTATCGGTCGAAATTCAAGGAATTTTTTGCGACAAATAAAAATAACCAAATCCAGATATTTTACCCCTCTCTAACTCTCCTCGAAATCGGGGAGAGGAATAATAGGAGAAAAGTAGCGAAGACGCCCCCGTCTTCGCAACAGGCTTGAGCAGACGAGGGCGTCCGCTCTACTATAATATCTTTGAGCGGCGAGTATTATTAGTTCATATAGCGCTATGAGTAACCGGCTCCGAGAGCTTTCAGGCTCTTTTCGGCGGCGTTTTGCTTTGCGATTTTTTTGTTTGAACCGTAGGCGATAAATTCCTTCGTTTCGTCGTTAATCATAATTGAAAGAGAGCATTCAAAAGTCGGATTATGTTGCGGTCCGATTTTCCTAAAGTTATAATTTGGAAAAAAAGTTTTTGTTTTTTGGCAGTATTCTTCCAATAAACCGACAAAATTATCGGATTTGTCGATTTGCGGTTTTTCTTCGTCGGATGAAACGTCTATGCCTTTTTCCGCAAGCGCTTTAATTATTTTACGCGCCGCTTTTCGCTTAGCGTCTTTTTTTTTGCCGGCTGAGTCTTCTTCCTCGACTGTAAATTCCGGCGTTCGTAGAGTAGCTATGCATTTAAAAACAAGCGAATGGTCGGGTCCGCTTTTAGCGAACTCGTAATCCGGCGGCGAGAAGTTTCTGTTTCTCGTGCAAATTATATTTAAATCGCCGACGTAATTCTTTTGCTCGCTAATCTCTTTTTCAGATTCATCGTCGATAATTAGCGGCGTTTTATTAATTAGATTATCGCTTCGCGACTCTTCGTTTGTTTCTTTATTTTCAAATCTTCTTTTTAATTTTTCGGCAGCGCTTTCTTTGGCTTCGGATTCCTTTTCAATTGTTCTTTCCGATTCATTGTGCGCTTCCGATTCTATGTCTTCCGTATATTCGTTGGAACTTTCAGATTCGTCGATTTGTTCGGTTTGTTCCGTTTTGTCTTTTTGCGGCGAAAAACCGAGCATAATTCGCAACAATTCGCAAGCGGAATAATGAACGGCGTCCTTTTTCTTAGAAGCGACTGAATAACCGTGCGTCTTGATTTGTTTTTTCCCGACAAAAACGGATGATTTTGCGGCGAAACCGTCGCTCGTTTCTTCCGCTTCGGAGTCGTAATCGTAAATTCGTCCTTTTTGAAGCAGTATATTTAATAATTGAACGGCGGTTCCGTTGTTTTTAAATATGAATTCAAGAGCTTTTTCCTTAATGTTTTTCCAAGCGGGGTCTTTTTTTGAAGTCTCGAAAAGAAGAACGTATATCATGTTGGCGTCGATTTTATTTCTTTCGAGCCGAATTGTAAGAGTTTCTTCTAAGTTATCGAATAAAAGATTGTTCTTCGCGGCAGTCTTAAGAACTTGCGCGAAATCTTTCTGCTCCATTTCGATTAGTTCCGAAACCGTCGAATAATTAAGTTTATATTTTGACTCGTATAACAATTTTTCCTTAAAAACTTCGGCTTTTTCTTCTTTGACGCCTTCGATTACTCTGTTGATATGCTCCGATATTTCGCAGAGACGCTCAAAATTGAACGGCGGTTTTTCGTCGCGTATATAGGCTTTGATTAAATGCTGGTTAATCAAATCCGCCATTCTTCTAATTGGCGACGTGATGTGCGAGTAAGCGGCTTCGTTCAATCCGAAATGCCCTTTTAACACGGGACTGTAATTCGCTTTGTTGAACCACAATCCGCCTCTGCTTCGCAAAGAATCCAGATGAACGGGATTTAATATTGCAGTGTTAATTTGCTCTAAAATGTCGCCGCGGCGGGGCGCGCTGCTCTTTGCCGTATGGTTTCTGAACAGCAGGGGAACGTCGTTTTTCGCGAAATTCCACGCGACGGTTACATTCGTCAAAATCATAAATTCTTGAACGACGATATTGGCTATATGAGAAAATTCTTTTTTTATTGGAACGATAATCCCTTCTTCGTTTGTGCGCAAGCCTTTCTTCAAATCGTAAATCGCGAGAGCGCCTTTGTTTCTTCGGCGTTCGAGTAAAGCTTGCGCCAAACCAGCCATTTCGCTAAAAAGATTGTAATCGTCGTCGGTTTTTTCCCGCAATATTTTATCGAACTCTCCGTAACTTAAACGCTTTATATTTTTAAAAGCTGTTTCTCTTATTTTAAAATTTATTATGCCGCCGTCGGGCTGTAGTTCAATTTCGAAAGTAATCGCCGGCGTTAATTTATTTTGCAAAAGACTTAATTTAAATTCTGATAATACTCTCGGTAGCATCGGTTTGTTTATAAATCTTAAATATCGAGTTTCAACTCTGTCAAGAGCGATTTTAAAAAGTTCGCTGTCGTGAGTAACTAGTGACGCGACGTCGGCTATAGACGTTTGAATTAGATAATTGTCCCCTGATTTTATCAGAGTGATTCCGTCGTCTAAATCTTTCGATGTTTCGCCGTCAATAGTGTATCCGCAAACGACGGGGCGCTCGTCCGCTAACTTTTCGGGTATCCGAGCGGATTCGGCTTCTTCTATAGCTAAATCCGTAAACTCTCGTAGATCCATTATTTTTAATATTTTTTATTACTTTTACTTTAAATTACAAATAATATCTATTAAAATCAAGTTGAACGAGTAAATAAAATAAATAGCGAAGTTGCCCTCGTATTCGTGATTCTATACGGCTTCACGACGCGGAGCGTCTTGGTATGCGTTCCGCCGCGGGAGCGAGCGGAACGAGTTTATATCCCAAAATACTCTCCCATCTCTAACTCTCCCCGAAATCGGGGAGAGGACTAATAGGTTAAATCAGTCTCCTCTTGCGGATAGAGATAGCGCGAGGCGGAAGCTTAAAAGTCGGTAGGGGCGATTCGCGAATCGCCCCTACTTTTAAAACCTACCTCAAATTCATTCTCATTCCGGCGTAAACAATTCTGCCGACGATAGGCGCCCAGATAATCGAGCTGTCGAAATATTCGCCGAAGGGATTTTGATAAGCGAGAATCGGCTCTTTTTGCTTGAAGTCGCCGATATTTTCGACGCCCAAGTACAGGCTGAAGTCGCCGAAGTTCTTCGTCGCCTGTCCGTGAAGCAACGCGTATGCGGGATACTCGTCGGATAATCTATACTCCGCCGGATTGGAGCTGGTGTTCGGCAATCTGCCGCCGCCGTTGAAATCGACCGTGAAATCGAACAGCCAGTCTTCCGACAGCGTATAAGCTAAGTTCAGGAAAACCTTATGCTTGTTTACTAGCGGCTTTTGCAGCAGGTCGCCGTCGTAAGTCGTTTTTGCGTCGTTCAATCTATAAGCGGCTGTCGCCTCTAAGTTATCGAGCGGATTGAAAATCAAGTCGATTTGAAAGCTGTTTGAATAGGAAATTCCGTCGAGATTGTAAAAATAAGCGTAGCCGGGATTTTCGTCCAAATCGACTACCGTTTTGTTCACGAATTCCGTTCTGTAATAATCCGCCATTAACGTGAAAGCGACGTCGCCGATATACAAGTCCTTCGTCAAGTTCAAGCCGAAATTCCACGCTTCTTCCGGTTCGAGCTTTTCCCGCTTGACAAATTCTCTCGAACTCGCCATCAAGCCGATATTTTCCGAATAAATATGCGCTACGCGGTAGCCCTTTCCTACCGAAGCGCGAATAATCGTCGTCGGGTCGTAATCGTATTTTACGTGCAGGCGCGGCGTGTAAAACGTTCCGTATAGATTGTGGAAATCCATTCTAAAGCCGCCGACAAGCGTCAAGCCGTATAGATTTGAAAGCGAGTATTCGGCGAAAAAGCCGGGAACGTTCTCAGTTCTGAATATATCGTCGCTATTGAAGATTTCTTTGTATTCGTCAAACTGCCAGCTCAAACCCAACGATATATCGTGTTCGAGCGCCGGGGCGGCGGTTTTGTTTTCTGCATGCATTGAGTTGTCGTCGTCGCCCATATCTATATTGTGTTCTTCGTGGGAAGCGCTTGATTCGCCTTCCTCCATCGTCGTCTTATGTTCATGCATACTGTGGTCAATTTCTTCGCCGCCTAGTTTGAATTGATAAATCAAATTGGCGTATAGCGAGCTTTGTTCTCCGGTATAGTCGGTCGCGCCAAAGAAGGACTTTTGCTTATGGTCGGACGCCGAAAGAATTAGCGCGAGCGATTTGAACGATTCGCCAGGGAAAATAATTCCGTTTTTCCAGTAAGCTTCGTAACGCTCGGTGTTAATATTCATGCCGTAATAGCCGTCGTTTTCGTCGTCGAAATAGCGTTTCTGACCGCCTTCTCTATCTTCGTAAAGTCCCTTAACGACGAGTTGCGAGTGGAATATTTCGTCCTTATAAGTCCATCGGTTCATTACGTTGACTTGGTCGTTCATCGGCAAATCAAGGAATCTGTCGCCGTTTTCGTCCAGCTTAGTTTGCATAGTATTACCATGCAAAAATAAGACGGTTCCGAGTTTATCGTTTAATTTATATGCGGAAGTTATATCGGCGTCGAACCTGCCTAAGTGATTTCCGAACAAATTCATAAACAAGCGATTCCCCTCCAAGGGTTTGTCGAATTCGACGTTAATTTGTCCGGTAGTCGATTCGTAGCCGGTTTGAACGGACGCCGCGCCCTTGGATATTTGTATCGATTCCATCCACTGACCGGGAATGTAACTTAATCCGTAACTCGAGCCAATTCCGCGCAGGTTCGGGACTTTTTCGGTCAGCATTTGAGTGTATTTGCCGTCCAAACCGAGCATCATTATTTTCTTCGCGCCCGAAACGGCGTCGGAATATTCCACGTCCACCGAGGCGTTCGTCTGGAAGCTCTCGCCTAAACTGCAGCAAGCCGCTTTCTGCAAGCCGCTCTTAGTCAGGCTTTCGGTTTTGGCTATATTCGATTTCGATATAACGACGTTCTGCCGCCCGTAAACCTTTACCTCTTCGGTTTGCAGGCTCGAAGCCATTTGTATTTTAACGTAATCTTGCTCGAGCGGTATTTCAACGGTGTCTTTGCCGTAGCCGATATAGCTGACAATTAATTTTACCTCGCCGTTGTTTCTCGGTATAGTAAATTCGCCGTCCTTTTCGCTGATGGTTCCGACGTTCGTCTCTTCCCATTTTACCGTCGCGCCGATTAAATCGGTAGTGTCTGACTCGGCGCCCAAGCCGACGATTTTCCCTTCCAAATTAGCGGAAATCGCCGAATAAAAGCTAAGAATTATCAAGCTGAATGATATGATTATGTATTTCATCGTAAAACCCTCGTATTATTAATAATAAAATCAATCGTTTAAACTGTAGTAACGCGAAAGTTTGTTTAAGCGATTGAGTCGGAGGGTTTTTCTCCGCTTCTGTCGTTGGAAGCGAGCAGAATTGTTTGGATTATATCGTCGATTGGTTTTTTGACAGCCTTGCCGCGATAAAAGTATTTTTTATAAATACCGCTTTCCAAATCTTTGGACTCATTTACAATAGGAAGTCTAAAGATAATTGAATGTCGCGGTTTTAGAGTCAGATTCATTGATTCATGCAAAAGCGTCTTGGTTTCAATAACTTTGAAAACAATGAAGTCTCTGCATCCTAAATCCGAAAAAGCCTTTTCGCGGCTCTCTGCGGCGCCGCTCGACATACCGCAACTGCAAGTATGTTCTTCGCTGTCGATATCGCATTCCGCGCTGGAGAAAGTCGCAGAGTGAAGTTTGTCCATCTTCTGGCAATAGTGGTAATTAGCGGCAATCCCCACCGAGGAGATTGTCAAAATCGCCGCCAGCAAAACGCTTATATATTTTCTCGCTCTTTTCATATTGCCGTTCAGTTATTTTGAAATACAACGCATTCTATGATTGATTATTGTAAAAGGACGCGTAATTGCGCCTCCATATCTTACCCTCCTCGAAATCGGGGAGAGGATAACGGCTCAACAAACGCTAAGGTCAAAATATTATAATAAAAAGCGGTTTAATATGTCTATATAGTAAAATTGAAATATAGAAAGAAAAAATGAAATACTTTATAACAATAGCGGCGATAATATTCAGTATATTTTATCTGTCAAATTCAAAGGAGAACAAAATGCAAGAGAGCCAATACAATAAATTGACGCCGGAAGAAGAGCGAGTAATCTTACGTAAAGGAACCGAGCCGGCGTTTACGGGAAAGTATAACGACAACAAAACGTCCGGAGTTTATTTATGCAAAAGGTGCGACGAGCCGCTTTTTATATCCGAGCAGAAGTTTAATTCCGGTTGCGGTTGGCCCAGCTTCGACGACGAAATACAAGGCGCGGTTGAAAGAACTCCCGACCCCGACGGCATTCGAACGGAAATAACTTGCGTTAATTGCGGCGCGCACTTAGGACACGTCTTCAAGGGCGAAGGATTTACCGATAAGAACTTAAGGCATTGCGTCAATTCTATTTCGCTCAATTTCGTCCCTGATTCTACCGGCAGATTCGAGAGCGCTTATTTCGCCGGCGGATGTTTTTGGGGCGTCGAATATTTCCTTCAGAAACAAGACGGCGTTATATTCGAAAGAGTCGGCTATATGGGCGGCGATGTAAGCGAACCGAGCTACGAAGAAGTTTGCTCGGGAACGACGGGACACGCCGAGGCGGTCGAGGTTATTTACGATACCGAGAAAACGAACTTCGAAGAATTAGCTAAACTATTTTTCGAAATACACGACCCGACGCAAGCCAACGGACAGGGACCTGACATTGGCGAGCAATATCGCTCCGCTATATTTTATACCGACGACAAGCAAAAGCGAACGGCTGAAAAGCTAATAAAGATTCTCGAAGAAAAGGGATTGAAAGTAGCCACTGAATTAAGCGAAGCTAGCAAATTTTGGGAAGCGGAAAAATACCATCAAGACTATTATAGAAAAACAGGCAAGAGACCCTATTGTCATTTTTATAAGAAGAAGTTTAAAAGTCGATAAATCTTTAATTGAAATAGAAATAACAAGTTTATCCAAAAGCGGAAACGCAATAGAATTTAAGCGAGTAATACAATCCTTTGGAAGAGTTGGGGAAAAAGAGTAATTTCTATACTCGTTCCGCCCGCTCCCGCGACGGTGTCCACCTCACCCTATCCCTCTCCGCAAGCGGAGAGGGGACTAAACAGCTGTTATTTAAAGGATTGCATTAACCTATTTAGTTCTCTCCCCAATTTCGGGGAGAGTTAGAGAGGGGTTTCTTATCCATTACGAAGACGGGGGCGTCTTCGCTACCGATACTATCTGCAACCGACCGGTTTTAGCCATCGGCGGAAGCTCGAACGCTCGTCAGCTCCGGCAGGGGCTGTATCAAAAGAAATATTAAGAGCTTTATCTAATATTAGCGCGTCAAAAAATCTCCATCTCTGGATTCCCGCTTACGCGGGAACGACTTCATAGTAGTCATTCCCAGCTTGACTGGGAATCCAGAGAAAACGATTATTTTTGGAATTTCATTATTAGACATTGCAATATTGTCGATACAATTGAGTTTTGAGACAACCTCATTTAACCTTTTAGTTCTCTCCCCGATTTCGGGGAGAGTTAGAGAGGGGTGAATATCAATATCTCGACGCAAAGCGCCGAGAAGAACCAATTTAAAGTAGTAGAGCGGACGCCCTCGTCTGCCCGCTCCCGCGACGGTGTCCACCTCACCCTATCCCTCTCCGCAAGCGGAGAGG
>CAZDXB010000048.1:0-14573 GCA_964509335.1 uncultured Hyphomicrobiales bacterium
TTCACCTCGCCCAAGCCCTCTCTTTAAGCGGAGAGGGATTTTTATAGTTCACCTCACCCTAACCCTCTCCGTAAACGGAGAGGGGACTAATCGGTTGTTTTTTAAGATGTGCCACACCTCGCAGGTGTGGCACATCTGGCTATATAATCCCATTTTCCCTTTGCTATTATTGGCTTTTTTTGATATATTATAAGTTCAAATACTTCTAATTGGAAGTATGAAGGGAATTTTAGTTTGATATAATTAGAGGTCGACGCGTGATAGAGAAGATTTTGGTAGCGAACCGAAGCGAAATCGCTTGCAGGGTAATCAGGGCTTGCCGCGAGATGGATATTAAGAGCGTAGCTATTTATTCGGAAGCGGACGACAACGCTTTGCACGTTCAGCGGGCGGACGAGGCGATTTGCATAGGACCGCCCCCCGCCGGCGAGTCGTATTTGAATCAGGACGCTATAATACAAGCGGCGAAGGACGCCGGTTGCGACGCGATACACCCCGGCTACGGCTTCCTCGCCGAAAACGCGGAGTTTAACCGCAAAGTGAGAGAGGCGGGGCTTATATTTATCGGACCGAATCCGGAGTCGATGGAGCTTCTCGGCTCGAAAGTGGCGTCGAGAAAAGAGATGCGCGAAGCCGGAGTGCCCGTCATTCCGGGAATGAAAAGCAGTTCGATGGAAATAAGCGATTTCGAGGAAGCCGCCGAGGAAATCGGCTATCCGGTTTTGATTAAAGCTTCCGCGGGCGGCGGCGGCAAAGGTATGCGAGTCGTCGAGGAGAGCGGCAAGCTGAAGGACGCGGTCGAATCGGCAATGCGCGAGTCGAAATCGGCTTTCGGCAGCGATGAGGTGTATCTCGAAAAATATATAGAATCGCCGCGGCATATAGAATTTCAGGTAGCCGCCGATTCTAAAGGGAACGCAATTCACTTGAACGAGCGGGAATGCTCAATCCAGCGGCGGCATCAGAAGATAATAGAGGAGACGCCTTCGACGGCGATGACGCCGGAGCTGAGAGCGGAGATGGGCGAAACGGCGGTTAAAGCGGCTTTAGCGGCGAACTACGACAACGCCGGCACCGTCGAATTCATTATGGACAAAGACAAAAACTACTATTTCTTGGAAGTGAACGCCAGAATACAAGTGGAGCATCCAATAACTGAAGAAACGACGGGCGTCGATTTAGTAAAATTGCAAATTCACATAGCCAACGGCGGGGCGATACCGTATAAACAATCGGACATCGGGCAGAACGGGCATGCAATTGAATGCAGAATTTACGCCGAAGATTCCGACAATAATTTCACGCCCTCCAGCGGCGAGATATTGTTCCTAAGGGAGCCGATGGGGCCGGGAGTCCGCTACGACAGCGGTATTTATCAGGGAGCCGTCGCGCCCGTCTTTTACGACCCGATAATGGCGAAGTTAATCGTATGGGGACAGGACAGGGAAGAAGCGCGGAAGCGAATGATATTGGCTTTGAAGCAGAACGTTATTTTGGGCGTGCAAACGTCTATCGGCTTTATGATAAAATGTTTAGAGCATCCCGACTTCGTTAACGGCGACACATACACAAACTTCATAGACAAAAACATCGACGAACTGAAAAGCGACAAGAGCGCGGGTATAGATTACGCTCTCGCGGCGGGCGTTTTAGCCGAGCGAGCGGCGAAGAAGAGCAAAGTAGCAATTGAAACCAACGGCGGCGTAGCGCCAACGCCATGGCAAACTTTAGGCGCTTGGGAGATTTGTTCAAAAATTCAATAACGCGGGAAATCCATGAAAGTAAAATTTTCAAACGAAACATACGAAGCGGAAGCCGAAGCGAGAGCGGACGAAGTAATCGCCAAGATAAACGGCGAGGAGAAAACGCTGCGGATGAGGCGTATCGACGATAATATATACGCCGCCCAAATAGACGGCGGGCGGAAAAACGTTTTCGCGGCTGACGGAGGCGACAAAATATACGCCGTAATCGAGGGCGAAAACTACACGTTCGAGAAAATCGACGAGGACGATTCGTATTTGGACGAAGGCGGCGCGTCCGAAGACAGAGAGGAAATAAAACCGCCGATGCCCGGCAGCGTAATAAAAGTGTTGACCGAAGTAGGCAAGGAAGTAGCCGCCGGCGACGGATTAATAATAGTCGAGGCGATGAAAATGGAGACGACGCTGTTCGCCTCAATCGACGGCGTAGTAAAAGAAGTAAACGTAAAGAACGGCGAGCAAGTCGATTCGAATAAGGTGATGATTTTGGTTGAGAGGGAGTGAACTATTCCAAATTCGTCTTTTAATCAATCCTGTAACTCACAATTAAATTTAATATTTAGTTTTCGAATTAATTGAAAATCATTTATCCATGGGACGCCCATATTGTCGCATACGTTAGGTATTTTTATTTTATGAGAACTTGCCGCGGTTACTTTTTCCTCTTTCGTAACTACCGTAGCTCTTTCACGCATTGAATGCGCTATTACCCAAGGGTCTGCAAGCGACCTAGCTTTAGTATTATCGACAAGATACTTATGAATTGGATTTTTCTTATAAATATCCTTTAAACAACTCGTAACTTCCTCGTTAATCAGTCTAACGGGGATGTCGGCGTCTCTCAACCATTTCGATAGATTGTCTTCTACTCTATTAATTTCTTTAAAAACTAATTCGGGAATAAATATCTTGCCTTGAACGCCTAATTGGTTCAATATATTCCAATAGCTTTGACAAAAGTCAGGAGAATAGTAGTTCCGCCAAGATTGTATTAGAACGTTAGCGTCAAGACAGAATATATCCGTAATTGAAATCATTTATACAATTGAGCTTCCAGCTTCGAAAATTTATTTATTGGAGTATTTAATAAATCGCTCGCGACGTTAGGTTCTACAAAGCCGCCGTTATAAGCGTCTAAAACAACTTGCGTAAATAATCTACCATTTTTATTCAATCTTAATAAATACGGGTTTGGTCCTCCTTTTATTTCTTTCCGTTTTGTTCTCCTTTCCAAATCTTTTCTCAAAAATTCTTGAAATCCCAAGTCGATTTTTTGCTTGAGTTTTTTATATTCTCTGTTTGAAATTAAATTTAAATTATGCGCTCGGACTATGAAGGCGTAGGAGCTGACCCCTAGCAGTTTTGATATTTTGGATATCTTTTCGGTTGATTTAAAGGCGTCTTCGCTTAAATTGGTTAAGAAATCTTTTGGGATTAAGGCATTGGCGGCGACTTCGTTGCAAAATAATTCTATGGGATGATATTTATTCCTTTCCTCTACAATAGGATATATTTCATTTGAAATTCCCGATTCCGCGAACCAAATGTGAGTCAATTCATGAACGAGAGTAAATAATTGTGGAGCGTTCCAATCGCTGGAATTAACAAAAATAAAAGGAGCGTATGGATCCGCAATAGCAAAACCTTGAATTTCTTCGCTGTCCAAAGTAAGTTTGGAGTGAATAAAGCTGGTTCTTGAAATAAAAATGCCTTTGGATTCCGATTTTTCAATCCATTCCTTTATTGGATTTTCCGTTTCATAATCTAAAGGATTTATCTTTAGAGTATTTAAAATGTCTTTCGCTACGATTTCGGGCTTTTCTTTGGTAGAAAGCCTGCCTACAAACGCCGCTTTTGGCTCTTCGTTTTTCTTATTTAATTCGCTAATCCAAGCTTGTTTTTGTTGAATTTCCCGAATAATAAAAATAGACGCCGTGCCTAAATCTTTAGAACCTTTTTTTCTGAAATCTTGCAAAGGTTTGAAATCATTAGGTATTTCAGGTAAAAAAAATAGAGCGAGCGGTCTTTTATAGGTTTTGGCTAATATTTGGGCTTGTCGTATAGTCGGTTGGCTTTTTCCTTTCTCCCAATTCCGAAGTTTTTCAACCGGAACCGCCGCTTTTGACGCCGGTTTTTCTTCCGACATTTTAGCCGTCTTTCTCGCCCATTTTAAAACTTCTGGCGTTATGAAAGCTCTTTCAGCCATAAATAATATTATTTGTTTATACCGTTACATCTATTTTATGTAAGTTACTGCTTCACTGCTAATTTTCCAAAAAAATCCGCTTAACGAAAGATTTATGTAGCCAATTTGAACTTAGAGCGTATATACCCCAAGAAATCGTTTTTTTCGTAGCGATAAATATCTTATTTTTCGTTTTTATTTTTGGATAAACGGGACGGATTGATGGCGAGAGTTTTAATAACGGGCGGCGCGGGCTTTCTCGGCTCGCATTTGTGCGATAGGTTCATCGCCGAAGGCGACGAAGTTATTTGTATGGACAACTTTATCACCGGTTCGCCGGACAATATTGCGCATCTTCTGGGCAACGAGAAGTTCCAATTCGTCGAACACGACGTTACGAACTACGTTTACGTCGAGGGTAACTTGGACTTTATACTTCATTTCGCTTCGCCGGCTTCGCCTATCGATTATCTGAAGCTGCCGATTCAAACGTTGAAGGTCGGCTCGCTCGGCACTCATAAGACGCTGGGCTTGGCTAAAGCGAAAAAAGCGCGTTTGTTGCTCGCCAGCACGAGCGAAGTTTACGGCGACCCGTTGGAGCATCCTCAGCCGGAAACTTACTGGGGGAACGTAAATCCCGTTGGGACTCGCGGCGTTTACGACGAGGCTAAGCGCTTCGCCGAGGCTATGACTATGGCTTATCATAGATTCCACAAAATCGACACCCGAATAGTCAGGATATTCAATACATACGGTCCGAGGATGCGCATCAAAGACGGCAGAGCTATACCCGCTTTTACCTCGCAAGCTCTAAGAGACGAGCCGGTTACCGTTTTCGGCGACGGCTCCCAAACGCGCTCTGTCTGCTACGTGGACGATTTGGTCGAGGGCATCTACCGCTTGCTTATGTCCTCGGAAGTCGAGCCGGTTAATATAGGCAATCCCGACGAGCTATCCATACTCGAATTAGCCGAATCTATTATTAAAATAACCGGCTCAAGTTCCAAAATTGTTTTCAAGGAATTGCCCGCCGACGACCCGAAAGTCAGGCGACCGAATATTTCCAAAGCTAAGGAAAAGCTCGATTGGCGCCCAAAAGTCGATAGGCTCGACGGGCTGAGAAAAACGATAGACTATTTTAAAACTCGTCTAAGTATTTCTTGATTTTGTCGTTACCGCGCCAAGCGTGGAAATAGATTAGTTTATCGTCGTCAACTAAAGCGTAGCCGCCGGTTGTTTTATTGCCAAATCGTAAATCCTTGCCAATCGACGGAGAGTCGAACGGTTTCGTCTTATAGTTGTATAGCTCCTTTATAAAATCTTCGGGTTTTATTGTAAACCTAATATCGTTTTTCTTAATTTTCTTTTCCAGCGTTTTGGCTTCGGCTAAGTATGAAGACAGCATTTTGCTATATAGCTTCTTGAAGGTTTTCGCGTTTGAGAGGTATTCCGCGCCTACTATATAATCGTCTATGAATACGATGAAACCCTTTTGTCCTTTTTCGACAGGGAAGTCTTTAATCCGTTCATTCCATTTTTTCTCGTCCTTTTCAACTATTTCGTTCAAATCCATTGTCTTTGATTCGGCTTTTGCTTCTTTCATATAGTTTTCTATCTCCTTCCATACTTCGTATTGGTCGGACAAATACCTCTCAGAATGATTCAAACCGACCGTAACGGACGCGTTTTTAAATCTTCTGAGGTTGTTCGGCATAGTGGATTTGGAAGTTTTGAATTTTTGAGATTTGTATTCCCATCTGCCTTGCTCGATACAGGTAACGGGGATATTCGCCGCCGTTTTTTTGTCTATTAATATAGAAACGTTCGGGCTTCTGTTTTGTTTGGCTCCGATGAATTCCTCGCCCTCCCAAATGAAGATTTTCATATCTGATTTGTTAACAAAAGTAATTTCCGGAACCGAGCCTACGGCGTCGATTTCTTTGATTACGGCGTATCTTCTTTTAATCGAGTCGTCAAGAGACACGCATTCGATTTCGTCTTCGTCGCAAAACAGCGGATAGATTTTTACGAAGCCGTTTTCCTTCGCTTCGCCTATTCTGATTTCGTTCAAAAAACTCTTTAAAGTCGTTTCCATTTTCGCCTCCGTGTTTGTATTTTAACATAACTTTTCGTAAACTTGCTTTAAAGTAATTGGTAAAGCGACAGAAAACGACGCGCAACAATCTAATTTCGGATTAAAGATGAATTACGAAAGAACGGCTTCTAAAGCTGAAAGATTGATTTTTATACTGAAAAAGTTCTACGCTGGATACAAATATTCCGTAAAGGAGTTGCAAGAGGAATTGTATCGAGAGTTCGGCGAATCAATCAGTCTTCGCACGATTCAAAGAGATTTGCAAGAGTTGTTGAACGCGGAGCCTTTGTTGACGGAAACAAAATCGGGCCGCAAAAGAATTTGGAAAATAGATAGATCTTCGGCGAATTTCAGCGGCGGAATTAGAATAGAATCTTCGGAGCTACTATCCTTTTATTTTTTAAAAGCTTATTTAAGGACTTTCAAGAATACGGTAATCGAAGAAGAAGCGCGGAAATTAGAAGAGAAAATCGAACAATACGCGCCCGCTTCGGTAATTTTGGACGAGAGTTTGTATTGGGATAAAAATATCGGAACTTACGATTACACCCAATACGATTATTTAATACGAAGGGCGATTAATTATATAACCGACAAAAAGTTAGCGAAAGTAAGATACAAAAGCAAAAAAGTCGGCAGACCAAAGGAATATAGCGTTTTGCCGAGGTGTTTGTTTACTTACGCCGGCGCTTTATACGCCGTAGCCTACATCCCAAAGTACAATACGAATATCGCTTTGGCTATTCATAGAATAATCGAGTTAAAAGAAATCGGCGATTTCACCGAACCGATTCCGGAATTTGATTTTGCCGAATGGGCTGAAAATCGTTTCGGCGTTTATTACGGCAAGCCGACAAGCGTTAGATTGAGGGTGGATAAAACCTACGCCGATTACTTCAAAAATAGATTTTGGCATCATTCTCAGAAGCTATACTTAGATAAATTAGACAATCTTTTAATTGACTTGAAGGTTCCAATCGTTCCCGATTTTAAAGCGTGGATATTGAGTTGGGGCGATAAAATTAAGGTTCTTAAGCCGCCGAGACTGAAGAAGGAAATTAATTACGAACTGAGAAAAACGCTTAAACAATATGAATAAATATTTTGCGTTTTACTAGCGAATAATCTTGCAGTTTTTTTAAAATAAGCGATTACGAAGTTTGATAAAGTATTAAGGTATAATTTGGAACACATCCAAAGAGGCAACGCAAAAATCGAGATAGGCGATTTTAAAGGCGCCGTCGAGGAATACGACGAGGCAATCGCTCAAGGAGTGGAAAGCGCCGATATTTACAACAATCGCGGAATCGCTAAATACGAGATGGGCGATTACGAGGGCGCTATTAAAGATTGGACGAAAACTATTAAGCTCGACCCTAAAAACGCCGACGCTTTCAACAACAGGGGCAACGCGAAAGACGAATTGGGCGATTATAGCTCCGCAGTTAAAGATTACAACAAAGCTATCGAATTGAATCATTACAACGAAGAGTTTTTTAGCAATAGAGGGCTATCCAAGTTTCATTTAAAACAATACCGCTCGGCTATGGGGGATTTTGGCAAAGCTATCGAGCTAAATCCCGAATACCCCGAAGCCTATAGCAATCGCGCCGTATGCAAAAGCAAGTTGGAGAAGTATAACGACGCGATAAAGGATTTCGACAGAGCGATAAGATTCAAACCGAGATACTCGAGCGCTTTGTGCAATCGGGGCATAGCTAAATTCGAATTAGGTTACTTCCAAGCCGCCGTGGAAGATTACGTCAGAGCGCTCGAAATCGACCCGCAATTTTTCGAAGCTTACGAAAATCGAGGTATAGCTATGAGTACTCTCGGGGATTATGAATCCGCAATCGCTGATTTCGACAAAGCGATAAAAATAAACCAAAACGACCCTGCGGTTTATTGTTATCGCGGCATTTCGAAAATGCAAATAGGACAAGAAAGAGGGGCAATTAAGGATTACGGTTTAGCGATTGAAATCAATCCCAATTACGCGGAAGCCTACCTCAATAGAGGATACGCCAACTATAAAATTGGACGAATAAAAGCCGCTATCGAGGATTACGGCAAGGCTGTCGAATTAAACCCCGATTCGCCTAAAGCGTATTTTAATCGCGGCATAGCTAACGGAAAATTAGGAGACAATCAGTCGGCTCTTTTGGATTTCGATAGAGTAATCGAATTAGACCCCAAAAACGCTAAAGCGTATTGCAGCAGGGGAATTGTTAAATACTTTCTTAACAAAAAAGAAGACGCGCTCGTAGATTGGGACAAGTCCAGAAGATTAGGGTTCCGAAAGGCGACGGAATTGATAAAGAAGCATTATAACGAGTAGAGTTAAATAATCGACACTAAAAAAATAGCTATATAGAGATTGTATAGTCTCAAAATTTAATTAGTTTGGAGAAAATTACAAAAACGGTTATATTATGATATTGAATTAAGTTAAACGTCTTATTGTTAGAAATTTAAGTGTGAAGACTGCAAAGGCATAGAAAAATGAAAAAAAAGATATTAGAAAATAAGCCTCTAGTAGAAGCGATATTCGAAGCTAAGTGGGAGCTTCAAGAACCAAAGGCGGGAATTAAGATTGATCCACATTATAAATTGTTAATTGGAAGAATTTATGAAAAAGTTAAAGAAGAATATCCATTTCACGAACAGTTACCAACGGTCAATATGCCGGACGAGATTGCCGGTTATATTGTCCAACATAGATTTCGAAAAGATAAAGACGCTTGGCCCCTGATTCAATTAGGTCCCGGCATTATCACTTTGAATGACACGGAAGGATATGTTTGGAAAGATTTTGAAAAAAGAATAGGTTATTTAATAGAGGCTCTGTTTGAGAAATATCTGGATTCCGAAAACAGTTTAAAGATTAATTGGTTACAATTAAGATATATTGACGCCGTAGAGTTCAATTATCAAAAAAATAACGTTTTTGATTTTTTAAAAGATAATCTAAAAGTTTCAGTTAATATATATGAAAATCTCTTTAAAGAAACAGGCGTAAATGATTTACCGTCGGATTTAGATTTAAGGATTTCTTATTCGACTAAAAAACCGGAAGGTTCGATAGATTTAAGATTTTTTCGAGGTAAAGGCGAAAGAGAAAACGCCCTGATGTGGGAAACAATAGTTCGATCTATAGGCGAGGACGCGCCGAAGAACAAAGATAAAATCGAATCTTGGATTATTGATTCGCATAATTTATGCGACGATTGGTTTTTTAAAATGATAGAAGGAGAATTATTTAGGAGGTTTGAATAATGCATCAATTAGCGCAAAATAGAGAATACTGGGACTATTCCTCGTCTCAATCTTCTTCGTTTTCCTCAACTAGCCTTGAAAAAAAAGATGATGAAGAGATATTAGTAAAAAAAGGAAGAATATTTTTTTATCCCAGCTTGATTCCTTACATAATTACTGATTATTCAACAACAAACCGCGTTTTTGATATGAAAATGGAAACTTTTACTTCCGAGACTGTGAGAAAAAGAGTTTTTACAGATGAATCAATAGAAAATGATTTAATATTTAAAACAGTTCCAAATAAAAGATATTCTATTAAAATAAACGTAAAAACCATCAGAGAAGGAAAACCTACGATAGATATTCCCGATGATTTATTCTAAAGGCAAGAGATGAGTAAGTATCCTTGGTATGAAATAGTAAAAAACGACGAACTTCTTTTGCAGGGCGATTTTATAGATGCCTGTCCTATTATTGTTCCTCCGGACAAGATAGAAGAAAACGGCGTCGAAGTTGACGTTGTAAATTATAACGTTATAGTAATGAGCCAATCTTGCGACCTCGCGCAAGAAAAAATTGATTTAGTATTAGTATGTCCATATTTTCCTTTGAATGAAATGGAAAAACTTAATGATTTTTTTAAAAGCAAAAAAGGGAAGGAAACGCTAAGACGCGGGAATTTACCGGGTTATCATTTGTTGAATAAATCTAAATTAAAAGAGTTTCAGACCGAGTATTTGATAGTTGATTTTCATAACGTTTTCAGCGTTCATTTTGACTATTTGAAAGGATTGGCGAGAAAAAGAAATAATAGACTTCGTTTACTTTCACCTTATAAGGAGCATTTATCCCAAGCTTTTGCGAGATTTTTTATGAGGGTGGGGCTACCCGTTGACATTCCGCCGTTTAAGTAGAATAAAGACAAAATGCGTCGCTCAAAACTATATATTTTAAAAACTAATATTTTGTCAAAACAATACGGATTTTGCTATGAAGTACGCTTTACTATTATTGATTTCTTTCGCTATTGCGTCTTGCGGCGGAAATTATTATTACTACTACCAACTTCACAGAGTTAATTCAGAAGACGTCGTGAAAAAAGACGGCGGTTACGTTTTCGAAAACGACGAGGTTTTGGTCGCCTACGATTTTTGGGGCAATTACGGGAATCCCGGTTTTATTCTTTATAATAAAACAAGTCGCTACTTGTACCTCGATAAAGCAAAGTGTCAATTCGTTTTTAACGGGAAGTCGAACGATTATTACAAAAACAGGGTGTTTTCAAGTTCCGAAGTAGTGTCGAGCACAGTCTCAGTCTCTAATTCTTCTTTCCTTCAGTTATTCACTAAATCGAAAAGCGAAGGATATGGATTCGACGTTTCAACTTCGGAGACTGCCGTGAATGAAAACTCGGTTTCTTATCAAGAAAAGCAAATCGTCGCGATTCCGCCGAAATCGAAAAGATACGTAAGCGAATTCAATGTCGTCGCGAATATTTATAGGGATTGCAACTTGCTCAAATACCCCGACGAAGACGAGATTACTCCGATAGTCTTTTCTAAAGAGGAGTCGCCGTATTTATTTACTAATTATATAACTTACAGTTTCGATAGAATTTTAGAGGATGGAAAGACTATCAAAAACGATTTCTGGGTGGAAAGGATAGTAAACTATCCGGAGGATAAATTTTTCAATTACAAGAATATTGAATATTGCGGCGAAAAGTCCTATCGAGAGAAAAAATATTTCATTTACGAAGCGCCCGATAAGTACTATATAAAGTACAAAGAAATAGGATATGATTCTTTTTCGCAATGATGAAAATATCAGGAATTTCGTCGGCGTGGCCAGATTTGAACTGGCGACCCCTACTACCCCAAAGTAGTGCGCTAACCGGGCTGCGCCACACGCCGATTTTTCAGTTTGCAAATTTAAGGTTTATAACCGAATATATCAAACTATTATTGTCTTACGTTCGATTTAACTATATCCAGAGCTTTCCTGAGCGTTGCGTTTAGGTCTTTATTTAGTATATCAACGTCGAAATCTTTTTTAAGTTCAAGCTCGGTTTTCACTCTATCTAATCTGTTCCTAATCTGCTCCTCGCTTTCGGCGCCTCTCCCTTTTAATCGTCGTTCAAGCTCGCCGAGACTGGGCGGCGACAGAAATACCAGCAGGCTTTTTTTAGGATATAATTTTTTTATAGAGAGAGCGCCTTTTACGTCTATATCGAAAAGCAACAGACGATTCTCTTTGAGAGCTTTGTCAACCGTCGATTTTAACGTGCCGTAATAATTTCCGAATATCTCTTCGTATTCGACTAATTCGCCCGCTTCGATTTTTTTCTCGAACTCCTCTTTGCTTATAAAATAGTAATCTTTGCCCTCAACTTCCCGCGGCCGCTTTTTGCGAGTCGTCGCTGAAATTGAGAATTCCAAATTTGGTATATTTCTCATTAAATGCCTCGCTACGGTAGATTTGCCGCCGCCGCTGGGAGCGGACAAGACTATTAAATTCTTCGGTTCGCTCATTTCTCACTCCTTTAAAATCAATTCAATCCTTTCTAAATCGCCGTCGATATTCGATTTTGGCTCTAACCCGAATATTCTACAGAGAAGGGGATAAATATCGACGTTCCGTACATTCCCCACTAAACATTTCTTCTTAAACGCCGGTCCTGTTGCGTAAAACACGCCGCGCATATCTAAAATGTTATTGTTGTATCCTTGCGCGGCTTTTAGTTTATCTATATCCTTCGCGGTCGATTTGTCAGTCAGCAGCCAACCCGGTTTGGCTAAGATTAGCAAATCGCCGATAAACGGATGGCGCGAAAAGCGCAAAGAATTGGGCGTTTCGCTCTTTTTGTAAACTCTGTAATTAACGCTTTTCGCTTCCAGATTGGCGTAAACGCTGTCGCTCTCGCCTGAATAAACCATAGCGTAAGCGCCGTAGTTTATTACTTCGCATTTATCGTTCGCTATTATCGAGTCCAAATCTATTCTGTTTGTGTCGGCTATGTCCATTATTCCTTGATTAGCGGCGATAATAAAATTTACGCTGTCGCCAAGTCTCAGCGTTTTCACGGTATCGATTAAATCGCCGATATATTTGTCTATTTTCAGCGCCCGCTCTATTAATCGACTTGAGCCTGTTCCGTGTTTATGCGCCGCCTCGTCGAGTTCGAATAGATATTGGCAAATGAATCGAGGGCGTTCTTCTATTGGAAGATTTAGCCATTCCAGAATTTTGTCGAGCCTGTCTTCGAAGTCGATATCGTTGGCAAAATTTACGACATAATCGGGATTTTTATATTCCGCGTCCAAATTTGTAGCGAACCAATGATAAGAAGCGGTTTTGATTCCATATCTCTTCGCTAATTCCCAAAAAGGTTCGCCTTGATACCATTTGGGATTTTCTGAGGTTTCATCTGCGATGTCGAAAATCTCGCCCGTATAGGGATTTTTAAAATAATTTGATATAATCCCGTGATTTTCCGGATACATACCGGTAACTATAGTATAGCTATTCGGAAACGAGGTAGAGGGAAAAACCGGTTTTAGAGAATACGCGCAAACGCCGCCGTTCTTAATTTTCTCAAAATTTTCTAGTTCGTATTTCTCGTCTAAATCGTGTCGAAAACCGTCGATTGAAATGAGAATTACGTACGGTTTAGCAGACGCAGCGAATCCAACAAAAAACAAGCAGATTATTATCGCTACTTTTTTCATATCACTCTTTGCAGTATTTGTTGTAAAGCAAAGTCGCTCTCGGCAAGCCCAAATCCATAGCTTTGGTTATATCCTGACAGGCTTTATCGTATTCGCCAGTTTTAATTCTGGCTATTCCTCTGTTGCATAAAGCTTCCTGATACGCCGGCTGCATTTCCAAACAGACGTTGTAATCATTAATCGCCTCTTTGTATTTTTTCAAACCGAGCTTGGAATTGGCTCTTCCGAAGAAAGCGTCGATAAAAGTCGAGTCTAATTGAATAGCCGCCTCGTAATTTTCCACCGCTTTAGCGTATTTTTTAATATTGTAATAAGCGTTGCCTCTGTCGCGATAAGCGTAAATAAAATCCGGTTTTTGCTTTATCGTTTTGTCAAAATCTTCGACGGCGCCCGAGTAGTTGCCCGCCGCTAGTTTTGAATATCCCCGATAATAGTAAGCCAAAGGCTCTTCCGAATCCAGCTCAATCGCTCTATTGAAATCTTCGATCGCGCTAAGATTTTTCCCTAAGCCTTGCTTCGCCAGCCCGCGATTATAATACGCGCTTGCGTTTTCGGGGTCTAATTCAATCGCCGCGTTTAAATCTTCAATCGCGCCTTCGTAATCTTTTAATTTGATTTTGGAAAGTCCCCTTTGGAAAAGCGAGACGGCGTCTTCGGGATTTTTTCTTAACGCTTTGTTATAATCGAAAATAGCTTCTTCGTAGTTTTCGTTTCTTATTTTCTCGTTGCCGCGGAACCTATACGCCGCCGCTAAGTTTGAATCAAGGCTAAGCGCTTTGTTATAATCTTTGTAAGCGCCTTCGTTGTTCCCTATTTTCGTTCTCGCCACTCCGCGATTTAAATAAGCCAAAGCGTTCTCCGGCTGAAGACGAATTACGTTGTCGAAGTCGTTGACGCATCCTTCGAAAGCGCCTAACTTCGCTCTTATCGAACCGCGATTCAAATAAGCGTCGAGGTAATCGTTGTTATACTGAATAGCTTTGTCGAAATGAATTAGCGCTTGGGCGTAATCTCTTTTGTCCGCGTAATATAAACCAATATTAAAATAAGCCTCGGCGTAGTCTTCTTTTTTCTCGATTGCTTTTTGCCACATCTTGGCGGCTTTGTCCCGTTCGCCCGTTTCTTTGTATATTAAGCCCTTCGTATAATACGCTTTGGCGTCGTCGGGGTCGAGTTTTATAACTTGGTCGAAGTCTTTAATCGCCTTGTCGTATTCCTTTAATTTGAAATAAGCGTAACCCCTGTTGTAGAAAACCAAAGGCTCTTCGGGCGTTAGCTTCAAAGACCGATTATACTGTTGTATAGCTTTATCGTATTCGCTTTTCTCGTAATATTCGTTACCTTTTTCGTAATAATCTATATAGGTTCTTTGCTTTTGGCTCAGAACGTTCGAATAGTTCAATAATATTATCGCTGTTAATAATATTATCTTCGATAGTTTCATTATATTTAAAATTGATTTTTTCACAACTATATAAAGATAATAAATTTTTAGAAATTAATATGATTTACAGTAGATTTATTTTAATTTGCTTTTTGAGAGG
>CAZDXB010000049.1:0-14424 GCA_964509335.1 uncultured Hyphomicrobiales bacterium
GTCCAAGTAATATCATAAGACTGAGCCGTAGGCTCTTTAGCTGTCAAATTAAATGAACCTGTCGTATAAGAATCTAACGTAATTCCTTCGTCGTTGTCCGCGGTCAAGGTAACTCCGGTGGCGCCGTCTTTATCGCTATCAGTTGAATGTAGTTTCACATTGAACGATATAGAACTAGTGCCAGCGTCCATTACGGTATCCTCTCCCGTTACTACTTCTACGTAATCGAATCTCGTCCCCGAACCGGTCAGTGCAATCGGAGTATCTTCAGAAACATTCCTTTCCGTGCCCTCGCTGTCTTGGGCTTCTACCGTAACCGATATTTGCGACCCGCTTACAGCCGAGGTGTGAGAGGTTGACGTTATATCCAATTGTTCCGGTCCCGGATTTACTGTCAAAGTAGCGGAATTCGACGTTGCGTTTCCGCAGCTATTCGATGCGTACAATCTATACAGGTAACCGTCGTAAGTTGACGTTAGATCCGTCAATACCAATTCGTCGGTCGTAGCTCCGCTATAAACTCCGCCGTTCGATATATCGCTCCACGAAGAACCGTCGTTTTGGCTCTCTTGCCACTGATAACTCGGACTCGTTCCATTTACGCTCGCCGTAAAGGTCGCACTTCCAGAAACAGACGACGTCTGGTCGCTTGGATGCGACGCTATCGAAGGAGCGGTGTTCACGGTCATTGAATAAGTATTAGAATTAGCCGTTGTTGACGTTACGCAAGTCAAGCTAGTTGTTAATACAACGCTTACTTCGTCTCCGTCAGAAAGAGCGTCATTTAAATATGTGCTTTGGTCCGAGCCTACATCAGTTCCATTCAATTTCCATTGATAGCTTGGACTTGCTCCTCCGTTAGTTACCGAAGCTGTGAATTCTACGTCGTCATGCTCGCACGCAGGATTGCTGCCGGTCGTTATCGTTATCGTCGCGCTCGGAGTAACTGGCTCTTGAACAGTCAACTCAGCCTCAGCGGAATAAGTTGTGCCCTCGCTATTCCAAGCCCTCAATCTGTAATAATACCCGTCAAGACCAGTAACGTCTCCAATATCTAGCGTCTTGCCGCCGTTTGAAGTCGAATAATTACCGCCTAACGTTACATCCTCGTAAGTCGAACCGCCGTCGTCTGATTCCTGCCAAGTAAACGTTGGCGAAGGATTGCCTGTAACGTCTGTTACGGAGAAGTCCGTCGAATTACCTTTGCAAACGGTTTTGCTACTGGGGTCGCCGGTAATTGTCGGAGGCCCTACAGGCGGACTTACGGTAATGGCAAAATCGTTCGACCAATCGCCGTATCCGCATTCGTTATGTCCTCTTACAGTCAACGTTCCGCTTGTTGCGCTCGAACCGAAATCAATCGTAATAGACGGCGAAGACGTGTTATTACCGTTTATCGTAACGTCTGTTCCAGAATACGACCAATTGTAATCGTCGGCTGTCGTGAGCGAACTAGTAGTATATGTTATACCATCGTCGCCCTGATAAACCGTATTGTCGCCGCTAATATCGCCAGCAGCGTCGGGAACAGTGTTAACCGTCATTGTAATAGCGGATGATTCATCCGAACAGTTGTTTCCATTAGTTACAACAACTGTAACTTGGTCGCCGTCGTTTAAGGTCGTTGAAGACCACCAGTCCGTCGCTCCGTTTTGTACGGTCGAACCGTTCACTTTAAACTCATAATTGTTCATTCCGCCCGGCGTTCCGGTAAACGTTACGGAAGCGCCAGAGCATATTGTATTATCGCCGTCTGAGCTACTAATGCCAGCTGACGGCAACGAATTTACGGAAATCGTAATAGTTCCCGAAGCGTCGGTACAACCATTGGAATTCTTAGCGATAACCCAAGCGTTTCTATCTCCTTCGTTTAAGCTACTTGTGGTATAAGTATCGCCGTTTCCGTAATCCTGAACGAGCGAACCGTCAATATAGAATTGATAATCAGTTCCGCCTGTTCCCGTAAATATTATCTGGTCGCCGTAACAAATCGTGTTATCGTCGTCGTCGTCGTCTATACCGGCTGTCGGAAGCGCGTTAACGGTGGTCGTTATCGTGCTCGAAACGTCCGTGCATCCGTTCGCGTTCTTAGCTATTACCCATACTTCGTCTTGATCGCTCAATCCGCTAGTCGTATAAGTATCGCCGTTTCCGTAATCCTGGACGACTCCGCCGTTCAAGTAGAATTTATAATCATTTCCGTCAAATCCTGTGAAAGTCACCTCGTCGCCGGAGCATATTGTATTATCGTCGTCGCTGCTCGATATACTAGCCGAAGGCAACGAATACACTTCTACGCTGCCGCTCATTGTAGTTGAACAATTGCCGTTCGTTCCTACAACAGTATAACTGCCGACTTCAGCGCTGTTAACGGTTAACGTCAACGGATCCTCGCCGGCGCTTGTCTCGGAAACTCCGGTGGTACTCCAATCCTTGAATACCTCGTAGGTAACTCCGCTCTCGGAATTAGGCACGTTAATATCAGCGTCGTCTCCGTCGCAATACGGTCCGCCCGAAATCGTTCTGTTATCAACAGTAGGCGTTGTAGCAAAATTCCAATCCGATAACCCGCTATAACCAGCGAAAGCGTTGCCGGCACAATCCACTATAGCGCCGTTATCAATCACTATATGGTAGGTTGTTCCACAATCGAAGTCGCTTGTCGGATCAATAGTAACGGTATTCGAAGTAACGGATAAGTTTCCGCTCGGAATCGTATAACTTTCAAATACGTTGCTCCAACTGCTATTAAAGAATAGTGTTATCCCCTTTCCGCTTACGAGAGATACGTCCTCGTCGAATTCTATCGCTAACGTTTGAGTAGTCGTAATGTTCGTAGCGTTGTCGCTAGGCGTTCTACTCGATACGGTAGGAACAGTGTTATCAATCACTATCTCATGGTTGTCGCTGAAAGCGTAATCGCTCAAATCTGTGGACATTAAATTGTTCAGAGCTTCATCCTTAATCGAACCTCCATTTAGGTCAATCTGCTGTACGTCCAGGTCAGCCACTTCCTCGGTTCCAACGGAATAACTGAAAGTGAACGTCGAACTTCCGTCGCCTGATTGATAATCAGCGTAAACTGTCGGCGTCGTATTCAATTGAAGCCTAGGCGAACCGGTTACATAGACGTCTTCGGTAAACTCAACGGTAAACGATATGTTGTCTCCGTCCTTATAGCAACCGTCCGCGGCTGTTGTCGCCAGACCCCACGTCTGCGGTTGCGCTATATCTTTAACAAATTGTCTCGTGCCGCTTCCGGTATTTCCGGCAAGGTCGGTATGTCTTACAGTCGCCGTAAACGTGTCTCCGTCTGAAATACTACCCCATCCGCCTAATGTATTAGCGGCGTCTCCGCTTGAGAACGCGCCGTATGTCGCTCCGTCGGCGGAAGCGTCCGTTGAACTCTGATATGTTTCGGTAATCGTATAAGTAATAGCGTTACTATTAACTCTGGTCATAGAACTCGGCGAATCAATGCTAACGACCGGATCAGTGTTGTCAATCGTAAACGCGGGAGCCAATACGTCCTGCGTAGCTGGGTTGCCCGCGTCGTCGGTAGCGTCCACTTCAATCCTTACGTCGTCGTAATCGCCCGTACCGACGGTATAATCATAAGTATAAACATATGGATCGCCGCTTGTTCCGGAACCGCTTCTGTTATTAAAGCTCGCGGTACCAATCGTCTGGGTATCTCCATTATCTCTTATAGTTACCGTCGGATTAGTTGAAATGCCGCCAACCTCTACTATTTCAAATGTAATAGTAACAGCGTCTCCTTGCTTGACATAATCCGCGCCGTTGTCGCTTATCGAGCTTATAACGGGCGCGGTCTCGTCTATTAAGTTCTGAACTCCGCCGGTCTCGCTTGCCAATGTGGCGTTGCCGGCATTGTCGTAAATCGAACTTCCATCAACTGGTTGAACTTCAATAGTTTCGCGACCATCGGCGGTTCCGGTTACGTCGAAGAATAATCTAATAACCGTTTCGCCGCCCGTTAACGCGCTCGCGCTAGCTTGGTCGGCGCTATTGTTTTGCTTGGCGGATACGTTGGTTAAGCCCGTAGCCGTTCCGCCGTTAGCGCTGAAGTTCATCGCGAAGTCGCTGGCGTCAACCGCGGCGCTCGCCGTAGTATTGCCGTAAACGCCTTGGTCAAACGTTATATCTACATAGTATTCATGACCAGTCGCTTCATTTATCTGGCTTCCAGAAATTATAGTAGATGCGGTATTATCAATTGTAAACTGGTCGGACGTCTCGTTAGACGCCATTTGATTGCCCGCTAAGTCCGTAAAGCTAGTGTTGTTTATAGTTATACTAATCGTTCCGTCGCCGTCAAGACTAGACAGACTTTGAGTATATTCGCCTAATCCTTCGTCGTCAACGGTAATAGCGTCTTTAGTCGTCGTTCCGCCGCCTGTATTGTCGGTTACCGTTATATCCGTCTCGTCAAAGCTATCGACTTCTTCGTCAAAATCAATATCCCAAGAAACGGAATTGTCGTTTGTCCTCCAATTCGCCCCGGCAGTAATAGCGTTTCTTGTAATAACTACCGTCGGCTGTATATTATCTATCGTTACGTTCGTTCCTGTCAAATCTGTATCGCTAAAGTCTGCCGTATTACCCGCTTCATCTTCTAGAGTCAAAGCAAAATCAGTCGTCTTGTTCAGACTTCCAGCAACCGTCCAATTAACGTCCCAAGTAGAACCGTCCGCGTCGCCCGCGTTCGTCAAGCTACCTGAAACGTCGTTGCCTTCGATAGTCGCGGCGGTTACCGTATTTAAATCTTCGTCCGCGTCTATATCGACGGTAATAACATGCCCGTCTTTAGCGTATTGACTATTTATTCCATTATTCGAGCTTATAGTCAACGCAGTTATACCAGGAGGCGTGTTATCCATCGTAATCGCGCTAGAAGGTCCTTCCGAGGCAGTCATAGTATTACTTGCCAAGTCGGTAACCGGACTCGTTCCGTTATTCTCAACCGTTATATTAACGTCTCCATCGCCGCTCATACCCGAAAGCGTAAACGTGAAGTTCTCGTGGTCGCCGTCGTCAGTCAGCGAAGTAGCCGTTGACGATGTCGTTCCACCGTAACTAACGCTAATATCGTCGGCGCCGGTAAATACGGTATGGTCGATTTCTTCGGAGAACGCTATATCGAAGCTAATTTCGTCGTCGGTCGTTCCGCTGAACGAACCTAACGTTACGGCGTTTCTCGTTATAGTTACCGTCGGAGGCGTATTGTCGATAGCAAAGGCGTCCGACTCAGTCCAGCCGCAAACGTTGCCTGCTTCGTCTTTCGCTCTAACTCGAACTTTCGACGTCTCAATATTTACGTCCGGAACGTTCCAACTCAAGGTTCCGTCGTTCGCCTCGTCGGCGGCTAAATCGTGCCAATCGGCATCGTAGTAATAATTAAACGTCAATGAAGAAGCGGACAAACCGCCTTCGTCAGTAATATCGCCGGTAGTCCAAGTTACATCGTGCGGTCCTTGGTTCCAACGCGTGCCGCTAGTCGGAGCCGTAAATACGCCGCTCGCTATCGTTGGAGGCTTAGTATCAGTATAAGCCGCTTTATCAGCTTCGTTCGTCGGGTCAACGTCTGTCGCGTTATTGCCTTGCGCGTCTTGACCCGTTATCGAAATATCTTCTAAAGTAGAGCCGATAGCCGACCCGTCCGTGCTTATCGTTCTAGTTATCTTATATTGTTTGCCGCTTATATGAGTAGTTCCGACGTCGCTAATATCGTTATTAGAACCTTCGGCGTCTATACTCACCGTAGGCGAACCGGACAACGATTCGTTCGAAGTAACCTTCAAATAATACGTGCCCGCTTTCAATTTCGGGTTATCGCCCAAAGAGCTCGTCAATCCATTATCCGAATAATATTGCACTTCGAAAGTAGGAGGCGTACAATCAATAAACGCTTGCTTAGTTATCGTGCTTGAAATGTATCCGTTGGCTACGGTAGCGGTTACTTGATTGCCCGCCACGTCCTCGGCGGTAACGGTTATAACTTCTCGAACCGTTCCGTCGGTATTTAAATCAGTTGTTATCGTTCTATCGTATTTATAGGTCGTGTTATTTATCGAATCAATATCAGTTCCGCTAGCGTTAATATCGTTTTCCGTACCCTGCGAATTAACGTCTAAAGTAGGTTTACCCACTAACGCTTCGTCCGCTTGTATCTTTAGATGACCGGAATTTTGAGCCGGATTCGTGCTAAACACGAAGTTATCCGCTAATTCAAAATCCAATCCCGGATTTGAGTAATACTGTATAGAAATCCTAGGCTTGCGAGCGTCAACGACAATGGCGTTCGCGCTCTGGAACGTAGAAGGATTAGGCAAGGTAAGCGTAGCGGAGTTGCCGCAATCGTCAACAATCGTCGCTCCGTTTAAGTCTAATCCAACGGTGCTTGAAGCGTGCGTAAGGTCGGATTCTTGGTCGTCTTCCGCTACCGTGTAGGTATAAGCGCCTGAACCGTCAGCCGTGCCGTCGTAATTTGCGTATCTGTTAGAAGCGGTTGACGAAGCAATCGACAACTCTAATCTCGGATTACCGCTAATAGTAACCGATTCGCTCCAATTAACGTCGAAGTAAACTTCGTCGCCTAACTTCTTAGTTCCGTCTTGCGTTCCGTTGCCTCCGTTAGCGGTTATTGAACTAATAGACGGTCTAATTACGTCCTTCGAATTACTTGAGCTACCCGGCGTCGATTCATTGCCCGCGGCGTCGGTCAAAGTCGCGCTAGTCGTTATCTCTCCCATTCCGTCGTCTAAGCCGGACAAATCGATTCCAGCTATAGTTTTCGGACTTACGTCCAAAGTTCCACTACCTGTAACCGAGTTGCTCGAATTATCGTATATCTCGTAATTATAAGTCGTCCCTGTTTCGCCGGTTAACTCTAACGATACATTCTGATATGTCGATAAGTTTATGCAACTCTCGCCGTTCAAAACAACCCCCGGCATAGCTGGAGGCGTATTGTCAATTGTAAACGCCGCGTCGAGCGAAGTTACGGTCGAGGAGTTGCCGGCGTCGTCTTCCGCGCTGACTAACACGTCGCAGTCGGCGAAATCAAGATTGCCGGCGTAGTCGGTTCCAACGTCGTACGTATAAGTGTAGGAATAAGGACTCGCTTGAGTTCCCGCGCCAGACACTCCGTCTTTGGTATTAAGCGTAGCTATCTGCGTAGTTCCGTCGGATTGCGTTATCGTTACCGATGGATCGCTCGTTATACTATTTTCTTCTACTAAATCAAACGTAACAATTACGTCATCGCCGTCCTTTACGTAGTCGGCGCCGTTATCGGACAAATTAGATATTACCGGTTCGGTCTCGTCCGGCAAATTCCTTGTGCCGTCTGTTTCGGTCGCCGGAGTAGCGTTACCCGCTCTATCGTAAATCGAAGCTCCGTCCGCCGGTTTTACTTCTATCGTCTCTAATCCGTTAGGCGTTCCGGTAATATCGAAATATAATCTAATTACGCTTTCTCCTCCTGTCGGGTCTGTTGTTCCGTCGGTTTGCTTAGTGTTAATCTTCGATACGCCGCTCGCTGTGCCGTCATTCTGGATAAAGTTCATAGCGAAATCGCCTATGTCAACTCCGCCCGTAGCGTTATTATTTGCGTAAACGCCGCTATCGAATGTTATCTCAACATAATAACTTCCCGTTTGAACCTGACTAATCGACGTTATCGAAGCGGAGGTATTATCGATTGTAAAGTCGTTCGAAGTCTCGTCGGCAGCCATATAGTTGCCCGCCATATCGGTAAAGTTGTCTTTTTCAATCGTAATATTTATCGTTCCGTCGCCGCTCACGCTGGATATATTCTGAGTATATTCGCCGGCGGAAGCGTTGTCAACGATTATCGCGTCTTTCGTTCCGCTCGCCGTTCCAGTCGAAAGCGTATTGTCGGTCTCGTCGTAGTTCTGAACCTGTTCGCTGAAGTCAATATCGAACGAAACGGAATTATCGGAAGTGTAATAATCTTCGCCCTTGGTAACGCTATTTCTTAATATTGATACAGTAGGAGCTAATAAATCAATACTGAACGTATTCGAACAAGTAACAGTAGTAATCGCGTTACCAGCCGCGTCCTGAGCGGTAGCTAACTGAACGTCTATATCCGCCAACTCCAAATCTGTCGTTTCATCTACCGTATAATATACCTCATAAGTGTCGTTGTCCGTCCAAGAGGTAGTGTTTTCACTCAAAGCGCCGCCGGAAATCGGGTCTTCGTTCGGGAAACTAACTGTCGGATCGACTCCTGTATCCATTTCCTCGCTCCAATCAATCGTCATGTGGAAGCCGTCCGTTCCGTCGTCGCTAATATTTATCGTAGCCTTACTCGCCGTCAACGCCGTATAGGTCGGAGCTTTCAAATCTACGCTAAACGTATTAGAGCAGGTTACGCCGGCCATCGTATTGCCCGCCGCGTCTTCTGCGTCGGCTATACCGACGTCTATATCGCTCATCTCCAAATCGGTCGTTTCGTCCACGTCGTAATAAGCTACGTAAGTAGTGTTATCAGACCAATTCGATGTACCGCTACTCGTCAAAGCTCCGCCGGAAGTCGGGTCTTCTCCGCCGGTCGGAAAAGTAATCGTAGGAGCGACTCCCGTGTTCATCGCTTCACTCCAAGTAATCGTCATATAGAACCCGTCCACTCCGTCGTTACTAATATTTACCGTAGCGGGACTCGGAGTTAAGCCCGAATACGTTGGCTGTTTCAAATCTATATCAAACACGTCGGATTCAGTATGTTGATCCATTGTGTTGCCCGCGGCGTCTTTGCCGTTGCTAACTCTTACGTCAATATCAGATAGCTCTAAATCATCGTCCGTTATTGTATAATAATATTCGTAAACCGTCGCGCTTGACCAAGAGCCGGAAGAACCGCTCAAAGACGTTGGATTCTCAGCCGGGAACGCCAACGATGGAGCCGTTCCGGTATCCATATCTTCGTCAAACGTTACGGACAGATAAAACGAACCGGTAGATACATTTATGGTTGTAGGATTAGCCGTAACTCCAGAAACGCCCGGCTTTTTCAAATCTATATCGAATACGTCCGTCTTTGTCGTTTCTTCCATAGTATTGCCCGCTAGGTCTTGCGCGCCCGTAGCTGTAACCGAAACGTTAGAAAGTTCCGTCGTTCCGTCGTTGGTTACGTCGAATACGGCAATATAAGTAGAATTCGTATTCCAAGTCGAATTGCCCGCGTTAAGCGTTAAAACGCTGTCGAGAGCCGAAGTAAACGTTACGCTCGGTGCGACCGATTGATTCATATATTCCGAAAACGATAGCGTCAACCATAAGGTCGAATGAGTCTCGTTTACTGGGTCGTGATTAGCTGAAATAGTCGCTAAGACCGGTTTAATCAAATCGACGCTAAACACGTCGGATTCAGTATGCGAATCCATTGTATTGCCCGCTAAGTCTTGAGCGTTCTGAACGCGAACGTCTATATCTACCATAGCGGTACTAATGTCGCTTACGGTGTAATATACCTTGTAAACGGTCGAACTCGACCAAGAACCGGAAGTCTGAGTTAATATTATAGGCTCTCCCGTTGGATCTTCGCCAACAGTCGGAAAATCTACGCTTGGAACGGCTGCCTGATTCATATCTTCGCTAAAGGCAATCGTAAGATAGAAGCCGTCCGTTCCTACGTCTTGCTCGCTAATTGTCGCAGTACTCGGCGTTACGGAAATGACTGTAGGTTTAGATAAATCTATGTCAAAATTATCTAATGTCGTATCCGGGGTCATAGTGTTCAAAGCTAAGTCTTTTGCTCCGAAAATTTTGACGTCCACGCCGGCGTATTCCTCGTTTTCGTCTGTTACGGTAAACGTCGCCGAATATGTCGTGCTTGTAGCCCACTCTCCAGTAGGGCTAGTCAAGCAGCTTGGCTCCTGAGTAAACGTAACGCTCGGTTCCGTTCCGGTGTCCATAGCCTCGCTGAATTCAACGTCTAAAATAAAAGAACCCGCAGTGGCGACGCTTTCGTTTATCGTAGAAGAACTTGGCGTTACCGATATAACGCTCGGAGCTTCTAAGTCCAAATCGAAAACGTCGTTTTCAGTATGCGCCGCCATAGCGTTGCCTACGCCGTCTTCGCCGCCGGATATTTCAACGTCTATATCGGCGTAAGTTTCATCCTGGTCGGTTACGCTGAAAACAGCCGTAAATGTTTGGCTATTCCCAGACCAAATGCCCGCGCTATAACTTAAGCTATTTATATTCTGAGTGAAAGTTACAGACGGGTCGACTCCGTTATTCATAGCTTCGCTAAACTCTATGTGCAAGCTCATTGTTCCGCTTGCGTGAGATTCCGTTACGGTATTAGAGCTAGGAGACACCGAAACCACCGTCGGTTTCTCGTTGTCTAGCGAAAATACGTCTTCTGTAATAGTTGAAGATTCCTCAGTCGAATTGCCTGCTTCGTCCAAAGCGCCGGTAACTTCTACGTCAATATCCGCGTAGGTATCGTTTTCGTCGGTTACGTCGAAAGTAGCCGTAAAGGTCTTGCTGTCGCCAGACCAAGCGCCCGAATTATAACTTAAGCTATTTATGTTTTGCGAAAAGGTTACCGAAGGATCCGTTCCGTTATCCATCGTTTCATCAAACTCTATAGCAAGGTCGAGCGTACCCCCGTCGTCGCTCTCGTTTAATGTAGCGGAGCTCGGAGTTATACTGCTCACGGAAGGCTTATCCAAATCTACGTCGAAAACGTTCGTCGTCGTCGAAGAACTCATTGTATTGCCCGCGACGTCTTTGCCGCTTGAAACGACCACGTCGATGTCAGCCATTTCCAAATCGTTGTCGGTAATTGAATAATCTACTATTAAAGTAGAAGCGTCCGACCACGACCTCGACGTCTGGGATAAATCGCCCGAAGATGTAGGATCTTCGCCGGTAACAAACCCAATCGTAGGCAAAGTCGTCTGATCCATATCTTCGTCAAAACCTATACTTAGATTAAACGAAGAAGTATTTTCGCTCACCGTATTCGAACTCGGGGTAACTCCCGAAACCGTCGGCTTCGTCTCGTCTCTAGTAATAGAAGCCGACTCCGCGCTCTGCGAAGAATTACCTGCGTAATCTATTCTCACGGCTCTGAATTTAATATAGCTGCCGTCGCTTACGAGCGGCGCAAAGACCGCGTCGCCTAACGACATAGTTATAGTCGTGCTTGTTTCGCCGGATGTTATAGTCGAATGAGTAGCGGACGCGTCGGATATATCCGACCAAGTTCCGCCGTCGTCAACCTCGTATTGTAAATAAAACGAACCGTCAACTAAAGTCGCGTCGTCCGCCAGCGGCACGTCGATATCTACCGCGTCGTTATCCTCGTTATAGAAACCAGCGACAACATTACCTCCGCCGGTAGCGGCGACGTCGGTTATGCTAGCCGTCGAAGGCGAAGTATTGTCAATACTCAAAGTGCCTGAGGTAACTGAAAAGCTCGAAGAAGTATTGCCGGCTAAGTCCGTGCCGTCAACAAAGACTCCTTCGCCAATACTACCGTCAAACGAACCGCCGGTCCCGCTTATATCTCTAGTGTATCTATAATCATTGCCGCCTATCGACACGGTAGAACCTCCGTCGTCGTCGCCGGTATCAGTTAAATCGCCGTCGGCGTTAGCGTCAATATCTACCGTAGGATTGCTTTGCAAAGCCTCGCTTGCCGTTATCTTCATATAATACGTTCCAGCTCCAAAGTAATATTTGCCGTCGCTATTCGACGATAGCGCGCTCGACAAACTAATATCAGAATAATATTGTATTTCGAAAGTAGGATTTGTATTGTCGACTGTTGTCTTAAAGTCAGGATCGGCGCCTGATATATCCGCCGTTGTCGCGTAATCTGTATATTCCGAATACTGCGAACCAACATATGCCCTTATTCTCCATCTGTGGTCGGTATCATCATTTAAACTTTGTAATTCATAGGAAGTTAAATTTCCAACATCCAAATCAGTGTATAGAGAATATGTCGTAAAACTTCCATTTGACAAATCGTTATCCCCGTCGTCGCTGTATTGGACGCAAATCTCGTAACCGCTAGCGCTTTCATCTGACCAACTTATAGTCGCCGATGTAGCCGTAATATTCGTAGTATTGTTTCGAGTAGGCGCGCTGATAGGCGTAGTTTTATTTCTCGGGTTGTTTGTCCCGTCGTTTAGGTTAAAATCTACGGTTCCCCCGTCCCATTGATACTCTAACACCTTAATGCGATATGTAGCGCCGGCAGACAAGCCGGTTACGTCCACGGACCTTGTCGAACCGGAACCTTTATATACAACGTAAGTATTAGTTCCCGAACCGCCGTAAAGATTAGTTCCAACGCCAAAGGACGTATTAGCAGTTATAGTACTCGGGTCGTAATCCAATCCGTCGCCTAAAGCGTCAACGTCGCAGGTGCTACTGCTCTGACTTATGACTACAATTCTGTTGCCGCCGTTACCGTTTATCCAAGAAACGGTAAAGGACGAACTGCTCACCCCCGAAAAGCTAACGTATCTAGCTTGTATAGAGGGAGGCGAACTGTAAGTTTCGTTGCTCGTTAAAACAAAAGCGAGAAGCGCGAATAAAAGAGTCGATAAAAGCTTCTTCATAACCTTTTTCCTTTAAATAATTTACAGTATATTATTTTATTTCTTATTATATATTTATTTTGCTTTTTTATAAAAAACCTCTTCGACGTAAAATACAAATTAATTCATTTTCGTGAATAATACAAAAAATTTATCACTTTTATGAATCATTGATGAAAATATGTTAATCGTATATTTATCTAAAATCCATTTTTAATATAATCCAAATAGTTGACAGCAACTTTTATGCCGTTAATCGAGCGTCCTCCTATCACATTTAATATCAATACATTAACTACGCCAACTAAAACTATAATTATCATCGAAAATCTATTGCAACTAAAACAATCTATATAAAATTTACCGCAATTCTTTCTAAATTTTTCGTTAATTTTTCTATCCTATCTTAACTTCCCCCAAAAAAATTATTTTGATATGCCTCTTTCTTCAAAAACTATTTTTATAACGTTCGAATATGGGCTTCGCGCTCTGCGCCCAATAGCCTTAACGCGATAAAAGTAATTCCCCGCTTTTACTCCTACTACGGGCATCTTGCTTATATCGCCAACGTCCATCTTTTTATATTCGCCCACGTAATCGGTAAAGTTAGAATCTCGCGCTACGTCCAACTCATAACGAACTGCGCCTTCTACTTTCTTCCATCTAGCCCAAAAGCCTCGATTTTCGAAATACTTAGCTTCCAAAGCCACGGGCGGCGGCAAAGGCGTCTCCTTTTCTCTCGGATTTAACCTAGCTTCTTTGGCGTTGTAATTGCGCGCTCCGTTCGCGTCGTTATACTCAAAAACTTGAAAATGATAATAACCGTAAGGCAAATCGGTTATTTTAACATTCTCTCCGGCGCCGTCGTAAACGACGTATCCTTTATCTTTAATTGAAGAGTTTCCGGCTCCGTAAGAAGGATTAGCTTCGTAAAGTTTGCCGTCCTCGGGCGCCGTAGGTTTTTCGTCTTTGCATACTACCGCTATAGCGCCGTCTCCGTCGCCCCTTTTCCACATTAATTCAATATCGGTGGGCTTCATATCGCTCGTTCGCTTAAAAACGAGGTAGCTCGCTTGCTTTTCCGGCTCCGGAGGAAGCGTTGTAAAGCTTTTTTCCGCTTTAACAGTTAAATTATCGGAATCTTTTAAGTAATAAGCGCGTATATAATATGTCGAGCCGGGCTTCAATCCGACAAAGGGCAAAACCGCCTTCGGAGAATCGCCCGAATATATCAAATAGCTATTCTCCGAATACGGTTTCAAATCGTCTAGAATGATATTCGCGCCTTGAACCAAGGACTTTTCATCTTTAGTAGGATTAGGAAAATCCGGTTTCTTTGAAACGGCAATCCAAATTTTCACGGTATCAGCGTTAATATATTCTAATTCCGCCGCATCCTCGGATACTTCTGTTACCCGAAATTCGTCGGCGTTCGCTTTGCTCAACAGAACAAGAACTATCGCCAACGTTAAAAAAACAAAAAATTTCTTCATTTAGAACTCAAAAAGTTCAACTTAAAAATTTCATTTACAAGAAAAAGGGAGTCTCTAGTTAATTAAAACTTGACTCCCTTTTTTCTTTATTTCAAATAGCTCTCTTCTATTACATTCCAACCCAATTAGTTCCGTCGTAAATGAACGGCATAATCTTGCCTGCGGGTATCGATTCGTCTGCTTCAATTGTACGAGCGTTCGTTGCGTGCGAATTATAAATATAAATAATCTGACCTTGCGTTCCGCTCGGCATAGTCGTAATATTCTGGTCAATTTCGATAATATTAGCGTCTCCGTTACCGCTAATATCGGCAGTTCCGGTT
>CAZDXB010000050.1:0-12950 GCA_964509335.1 uncultured Hyphomicrobiales bacterium
TCTATAATTAAGGAAATGGAAGACGAGGTACTTCCCAACGCCGGCGTCGATGTTTTTGAAGAAGTCTTCAAATTAATTTTCACAAAGCTTTACGACGAATATAAAAGTAAGGAAGACAAAGCTGTTATTAATTATCAATTGAAAGGCAAGGAACTGCCAATGGTCGCCGAGCCTGTCGCGTCCTATGCCGGCGATAGGGAAAACACCTTCGATACTATAAAAGAATCTATCAAGAAAGTTGACGACTCTCTCTTCCGTATCCTTGAATTCAGGAATACTGGACAATCAGAGGGCGACCTGAAAAAGAAAATTCAAAAGCTATTCGACGAAGCTAAGGATAAATGGCGCGGCGTATTCCCAAAAGATAGAAAGATTGAACTTTCGCCGTCGCATCTTTCAATTTGCGTATCTAGTCTCCAAGACGTTAAACTGTTTAATTCTAATTTACAAGTGATAGACGAAGCTTTTGAATATCTCGTCAATAAATCGTCTAAAGGCGAAAAGGGGCAGTATTTTACGCCTCGGCACGTTATCGATATGTGCGTTAAAGCGCTCAATCCCCGCAAAGGCGAATATATGATAGACACCGCGGCGGGTTCGTGCGGATTTACAGTTCACACAATATTCTATTTAACCGGACATTTGTTTCAAAATAAAGAAATTTCACAGGAAGAAAAAGACGACGTTCTAAAAGTATTCGGAATCGATTTCGACGAAAAAGTCGTGAGGGTGGCTCGGACTTTGAACTTAATAGCCGGCGACGGCGAAACGAACGTGCTGCATCTTAACTCGCTCGATTTTGACCGATGGGAAGAGACTACTTCAAATAGAAACTGGATTAATACTTACGGAAGAGGTTTTGAACGTTTGGAAAATCTAAAGTCGGATTCTAACGGATACAAGAAATTCAAATTCGATATTCTAATGGCGAATCCGCCTTTCGCAGGAGACATAAAAGAATCGCGAATTATTCATAAATACGAACTCGGATACAAGAGTAACAACAAACCTAAACCGAAAGTAGGCAGAGATATACTTTTTATAGAAAGGAATCTCGAAATGATAAAACCCGGCGGTCGTATGGCTATTGTTTTGCCGCAAGGCAGATTCAACAATACTTCCGATAAAGAAATCAGAGAATTTATATCCGAAAGATGCAGAATAATAGCCGTAGTAGGTTTGCAAGTCAACACGTTTAAACCGCATACGGGAACGAAGACCAGCGTTTTGTTCGTTCAGAAATGGGACGATAAGCTATGCCCTAAAAACGACGATTACCCAATATTTTTCGCCGTTTCCGAAAAATCCGGCAAAGATAATTCCGGCGATTACGTTTACGTTAAAAACGGGGAAGGCAAACCAAAACTAGATAAAAACGGTCATTTGATTGTAAATCAAGATTTGCACAACCACGGCGGAGAATTGCCCGACGGCGTGGCGGAAAAGTTTATTGAGTGGGCGAAATCTGAAAATTTATCTTTTTGGAAGTAATTTATGGCGAAGGGGAAATATAAAACATTACTGGAGAAATCAGTCTTTGCTGCCATATCAGCGATAGAAATTTATAATAAGCCAGATTTTAAGTATAGAGAAGAAACTTTTTCAATTTTAATGATTAATTCTTGGGAATTGCTGTTAAAAGCAAAAATTTTAAAAGATAACTCAGGAAGCTTAAAATCCATTTATGTTCCCAGAAAAACTACAAATAAAGAGGGAAAGCCTTTAAAGAGATTCTTCCCAGCATTAAATAGATCAGGAAATCCAAAAACAATAAGTATAGCAAAAGCTATTGAAAATTTATCTTTACCTAAAACACTAAAAGAAAATTTATATTTATTGATTGAGATTAGAGATAACTCAATTCATTTTTTAAATAAACATCCATTTTTTAAAAAGAAAATTTTAGAAATTGGAACAGCAAATTTGAAAAGTTATGTAAATATTTGTAATGAGTGGTTTAATTATGATTTAAGTAAATACAATTTTTATTTAATGCCAATTACTTTCTTTCATGCGTATGAAATAGAAAGTTTCTCTATAAATAAACAACCTAAACAAATTCAAAATTTAATAAATCATATACTTAAAAAAGAAAATGAGCATCCTTCAAATGAAAAATATGAACACAATATATCACTGAACATAGAAACAAAGTTTACAAGAAGTTCGGATTCAAACGCTTTGCAAGTTAAATATTCAGATGATGCAAAAATAGAAGTAAAAATAGACGCAGAGGAAAAATTTATCAAAAAATATCCACTTGATTATAATAACCTAATTTCAAAAATGAAGAATAGATACAAGGATTTTATTGTTAACAATAATTTTTATTCTTTGAAAAGGCAACTTGAAAATGAAGAAAAATATTGCAGAGAGAGGTATTTAGATATGATTAAAAAAACTGGAACTTGTAAAAAATATTACTCTACTGAAATTTTCAAAGAATTTGACAAACATTATACTAAAAAATAACTATGCAACACTCAATCGTAAATTACAAAGCGGTAAAAGAAAATTCTGATTTTAGAATTGATGCGGAATATTATCGGCGATACTTCTTTAATTTATTAAATAAAATAACCAGCAATAATTATTTCGTTTTATATGAAATATCTTCAAATAAAACTAAAAGATTCAAAGGCGATAGTGATTTCGATTATTTAGAAATTTCAAATATAAGCACTGCTGATGCTTCCTGTACTTATAAAAAAATAAATAAAGAAGATACTCCCTCAAGGGCACAGAAAATTTTAAAAAGCAAGGATGTTATTATTTCAACAGTCAGACCCAATCGAAATGCAGTTAGTATTATTGATGAAATTGATGGATTGAAAGTTGCTTCATCAGGATTTTGTGTATTGAGAAATTTTAAATATGTTTTACCTGAATATATTTTTATTTTATTTAAGACTTATATATTTAGAGATTTACTTGATAGAGAAACAAAAGCAACTATGTATCCAGCAGTTTCAGAAGATGATATTTTAAAATTACAAATTCCAATATTGACTATTGATTTACAAAACAAAATTCAAAAATTCGTTAAACAAATATTTGCAAAACAGAACCATTCCAAATCCCTCTACTCCCAAGCCGAACAACTCCTCCTCTCTGAACTCGGCCTCACTGACTGGAAGCCAAAGCACGAACTCGCTTTTGTCAAAAACTTTTCCGACACGCAAGAAGCCGAGCGTTTTGACGCGGAATATTTTCAGCCGATGTATGAAGAAATAATTGACGCTGTAACGTCAACTTATGATTATTCAAAATTAGACAATTTAGTTGATATTAAAAAGTGTGTAGAACCCGGAAGCGAAGCTTATCAAAATAACGGTATTATGTTTTTGCGCGTTAGCAATCTTTCTAAGTTTGGTTTTAAAAACGGTAATCAGAAATATATAAGCGAAAATTTGTATAGAAAAATAAATAAACATCAGCCTAATCAAGGCGAGATACTTTTATCAAAAGACGCTACGCCGGGAATTGCCTATTATCTAAATGATATACCTAATAGAATGATTCCTTCAAGCGGAATATTACGTTTAAAAGTTAAAGACGACGTGGATATATATCCCGAATATCTTACGTTAGTTTTAAATTCAATAATAGTAAAAAAACAATACGAAAGAGACGTTGGCGGTTCTATTATAAATCACTGGCTCCTTAGCCAAGTGAAAAACGCTCTTATTCCAATTATTCCAATAAATAAGCAAAAGAAAATAGCCGACACAGTAAATGAATCTTTCTATAATAGAGATATTTCTAAGAAATTGCTAAATATAGCAAAACGAGGCGTCGAGTTAGCGATAGAAAAAGACGAAAAGACCGCCGAAAAGTGGATTGACGAAGAACTGAAGAAATTGGAGATTGAATTATAATAAAAGGAAAATATTATGAATGATTCTAACTTAAGCGAAGAGACAGAAAATCCTTTAGTTACCAAGTCTATTTATAATTCGCTTCTTAAAAATGACGATAAACACTTAGACAGTGAGAATACAAAGGATATCCAACGCAACTTAGACGAACATCTGACTTCAGAGTTCAATTATTTTCAGATTGCTTTCATTTACTCTTTAATATTTGAGGAAATTAAAAAAACGGTAAAAGACAAGAGTTCAGAATTTGACAAATTTATTGATGGCTTAATAAGCAATTTTTTAATATTAATTCTTTCCAGCTTTAGAAAATTTTATGATTTTTTTAAGAACAAAGAATCAAGAGATTTTACCGCTAAAGATGTTTTAGAAGGTTCTTATGGCGAATTTTGGAATGATTTTAAAGAAAAATTTGACACGTGCAACTATAAAGAATTAAATAAATATATTAACAAATCCGCGCTTCATATAGACAAATTAAGAAGTAAAGATAAGGATAGTCAAAGATTTAATTGGAATATTATTGAATATTATAATGATATAATTGAATGGTTCAAATTATTTGAAAAGCACGCTAATTATAGTTTTGATGGCTGCAAACTCATTTCATATGACAATGTAAATAAAAAAGAGTTTAAAAAAGAATTCGAAGCCGCTTTGGAACTTATTAACATAGATTCTGAGATGAAAAAAGAGATAATAGAACATTTGACGCGGTAAACAAAAAAAAGATGTGCCACACCTCAGAGGCGCGGCGCATCTGAATAGATTCTACCTCCCATACTCCTTCGCGTATCTCTTAACGGCTTTTACTATGCCGCGGGCGATTTCTTTCTGTCCCCATTCGGACGAGACGTAGCGTTCGTCGCTTTCGTTCGACAGAAAGCCGCCCTCGAATAAAACGTTTCTATCTCCTTCCCAAATTGTAATTTGGGAAGGAGGTAAAAGTTTCCCAGCTTGAGACAGAATAAAAAGAAGCAGGCAGGGATGCTTGCTCTACCATTTTTTGAATTGATATTAAAAACCCTGTCTTCGCCCTAAAGCACGGAGCTATTGAGTTTTTACGGGATGAAGTGAAAATTCTACCGCGAACTGTTTTCTTCCTTGTAATACTTCGTCTTGCCTTTTAAGACTTTGATAACGCAGTAGAGCATTAATGTAATCGCTCCCGACCAACCCAATATCATAAAAATTATTCCGCCCGTAGTCATTTCCATAGTTTGCCTCCTTTAATCGAATTCAGGTTCGTCGTAGTTGAATTTGTTTCTCCGCCACGCTTTTCGCACCATAACGATGAAAGCGACGATAAAGCCGACCATCATAACGCGCGCTATGATTCTGAACGGAACGTCTTCTGCGGTTACTAAGAGCGAGCCGTCCGCTCCGGTCTGCTGGAACAGAAGCGTGGGTATCGCGTCTTGTATCGTCCAGAAAATCAGCACGAATAATATATATATCGGCGTAACGTATTTAATCACGAATTTGAAGAATTGCGGCACTTTTATGTCGCTTCCCCTGTTAAGCTCTTTCCAAGCTTTGTCGATTCCGAAAAGCCATCCGAAAATAATACTTTCAATAAGCGCGACGATAACCAAACCGAAAGTACCTGCCCAGTAGTCGAGTTCGTCCAAAAAACCGTATTGATGGAAGAACACGATTAAATTGACGCAAACGAAGGTGAGGATGAACGTTGTAAAAGTCGCTTTTTTGTGAGAGAATTTGAACTGTTCTTTGAGAAAAGATAAAAACGGCTGAGCCATAGCCACCGAAGAAGTAATTCCGGCGAAAAACAGTAGAAAGAACCACAAAAAGCCTATTATATTGCCGACGGGAATTTGCTGGAAAATCATCGCCATCGAAACGAAGCCCAAATCGTAAGCGCCGCCTTCCGCTACCGCTTGCGTTTGCGCTATTCCAAAGAAAGCCACGGCGATGGGAATAGCGATTGAGCCGCCTAAAATCACTTCGGAAAATTCGTTAATAGAAGCGGTTGCCAAACCGCTGAGCGCGATGTCTTCCTTCGGTTTCAGATAGCTGGCGTAAGTGTGCAGCGTAGTCATTCCGACGCTTAGAGTAAAGAACACCTGCCCTGCGGCGGCGAGCCATATTTTTGAGTCGCCGAGCGCCGAAAAATTCGGATTCCAAATGAAAGCGAAGCCCGACCATACGCTCCTTTCGGGATGATTGACGGGGTCGGGCGTCCCGACTGTAAACACCCAAATCACCAAAAATATAGCAAATATAAGAAGCGTCGGCATAGCTATTCTGGCGAACTTCTCGATGCCGCCGGAAATGCCTTTGCTTAAAATGAAAAAGTTCGCCCCCATTGATATAATAAGGAAGACGTAAGCCGTCGCTACGCTGTCGAAATGCCCGTTCCCGGAACCTTGATAGCTTTCGAGGAAACCTTTCATCGCTCCGAAAGACTCCATACCGAAGTACTCTCTAAGTAGAGTAAACACGCTGAATCCTAAGCTCCAAGATTCGATGTAAGTGTAATACATAAAGATAATGGTAGAGACGAACAGCCCGGCAACGCCCAAATATTTCGCTATTGGATGCTTCCACATAGAATCCAGCATACCCGGGAAGCTGCCGTGCCCGAATCTGCCGCCGCGCCTGCCTATCGTCCATTCTATCCACATCAACGGCACCGCGAGAAGAATAAAAGCTATAAAATAGGGTATCATAAAAGCGCCGCCGCCGTTTTGCGCGGCTTGCACCGGAAATCTTAGAAAGTTTCCTAATCCGACCGCGTTGCCCGCCATCGCCAATATCAAGCCAAATCTCGTTCCCCAGCGTTCTCTGTCGCTCATATCCAATCGATTTTTTTTATTAACGCTATCTTAATTTCAAATTACAAAGATATGATTTTATCGTTATTTATATTAATCGTCGAGCTTACATTAAGTATTACTTTATATTTATTCTATGAAGCTGTTGCTAAGATTACAAAAAATTATTTAGTTTTGTAAAGATTAAGAGATTTTCTTAATTTCTTTGGACAAAATGATTGGTCTTTGAAAGCGAATAAGAGAACAAAAGCCCTTAAATAATGTGTTAATTTAACGGAAAAGGTATCATGGCGCTATTCGACTATTTAAAATCCACGCTCATTAGCAAAGTGGTGATGGCGGTTACGGGAGTAATCATAGTCCTTTTTCTACTCGTTCACGCGGTAGGCAATACGCTGGTTTACTTCGGACCGGAAGCGTTCAACGCTTACGCGGCGTTCTTGCAAGGACTGGGAGAGCTTCTGTGGCTATTTAGGATAGTATTATTCCTATGCCTAGTACTCCACGTAATCACCTCGATTCGACTCAAATATTTGAATTGGACGGCAAAGCCGGATAAGTACAAGATGAGGAGCTACATAAAAGCTACTCTTACCGGCAGAACGATGATTTGGACGGGAATTATGATATTCGCGTTTCTCGTCTATCACTTGCTTCACTTCACTATTGGCGTAGTGGACGCCGAGAATTTCAGTAAGAACAACCCCGAGTATTACGAAAAAGAAACCGTAGTCGTCGAGGAAGACGACGCTTGGGAAGATTGCAAGAAAGAGATATTGAAAGGCGAAACGACAGCCGAGGAATGCGAAGAAATTCACAAAAAGAAAGCCGGCTCGTTTGTGGCTTACGAAGGCGACAAATACAAACCCGACAACGACAAAGTCTTATTTAAACGTCCGAACGCCTATTATATGGTAGTAATGGGATTCAATAACGTTTGGATTTCTTTACTATATATAGTCGGCGTTATTTTGCTCGGCTTTCACTTAAGCCACGCTATCCAGAGTATGTTCCAGACTCTGGGCTTGAATCATCCAAAGTATAACGGATTCTTCCGCAAAGTAGGACCGGTATTATCGACATTATTAGTATTATGTTTCATTTCAATACCAATCACGATTTACACCGGATTGGTAGGAGGCGGCGTATGAGCGAGAAATTAAATTCTAGGGTTCCTTCGGGACCGATAAAAGACCAATGGGATAAGCATCGTTTCGATATGAAATTGATTGCGCCCGCTAACAAGCGAAAGTATAAAGTATTAATTGTAGGCACGGGTTTAGCCGGAGCTTCCGCCGCGGCTACGATGGGCGAGCAAGGCTACAACGTAGAGGCTTTCACCTATAACGACAGCGCCCGGCGAGCGCACAGCATAAGCGCTCAAGGCGGAATAAACGCGGCTAAAAACTATCAGAACGACGGCGACAGCATCTGGAGACTGTTTTACGACACGGTAAAGGGCGGCGACTTCCGCTCCAGAGAAGAAAACGTTTACAGGCTGGCGCAGGTCAGCAACGATATAATAGACCAATGCGTCGCTCAAGGAGTGCCGTTCGCGCGAGAATACGGCGGATTGCTCGCCAATCGTTCGTTCGGCGGCGCGCAAGTTTCGAGAACTTTCTACGCGAGAGGACAAACCGGTCAGCAATTGCTATTGGGAGCGTATTCCGCTCTTATGAGGCAAATTTCGACCGGACAGGTGAAGCTCCACGCGCGTAAGGAAATGAAAGAAGTCGTTATTGCGGACGGGCACGCCCGCGGAATAGTAACGAGAGATTTGACGACCGGAAAAGTAGAATCGCACTGGGGCGACGCGGTCGTCTTGGCTACCGGCGGTTACGGCAACGTGTTCTTCTTATCGACGAATGCCCAAGCTTGCAACGTAACGGCGGCTTACAGAGCGTATAAAAAAGGCGCTTTCTTTGCCAATCCTTGCTACACACAAATTCACCCGACTTGCATTCCCGTCAGCGGAGACCATCAGTCTAAATTGACGCTAATGTCCGAATCGCTAAGAAACGACGGCAGAATTTGGGTGCCGAAAAAGAAAGACGAAACGCGCCACCCCAACGATATACCTGAAGACGAACGGGATTATTACTTAGAGCGCAAGTATCCCAGCTTTGGCAACTTATCGCCGAGAGATATTTCTTCGAGATCGGCGAGAGAAGTTTGCGAAGAAGGACGCGGCGTAAGCGCGACGGGATACGGCGTATATCTCGACTTCAAAGACGCTATTAATAGACTCGGCAAAAAAGCCATAGAGGAACGTTACGGCAACTTATTCGAGATGTACGAACAAATCACCGGAACCGACCCGTATAAAGAGCCGATGATGATATATCCGGCTTCGCACTACACTATGGGCGGTTTATGGGTCGATTACAACTTAATGAGCACGGTTCCGGGATTGCACGTAATCGGCGAGGCGAACTTCTCCGACCACGGAGCGAACCGCTTGGGAGCGAGCGCTCTGATGCAGGGCTTAGCCGACGGATATTACGTAATTCCTTACACAATAGCCGATTATTTGGCGAGAATTACGCCTGGACAAATTACGACCGACCATCCCGAATTCAAAAAAGCCGAAGAAGAGGTAGAAAACAAAGTCAAGAAGCTCCTCTCGATAAAAGGCAAAAGGACGCCCACTTCTTTCCACAAAGAGTTGGGGCATGTCGTTTGGGATAAAATCGGTATGTCGAGAAGCGAAAAGGGCTTGAAAGAGGCGATAGATAAAATCCCGAAGATACGCGAAGAGTTCTGGCAGAACGTGAACGTTCCGGGCGAGAACAAAGACCTGAACGTCGCTTTGGAGAAAGCCTGTCGAGTAGCCGACTTTTTGGAGTTCGCCGAAATAATGGCTTGGGACGCCTTAGAGCGCGACGAGTCTTGCGGAGCGCACTTCCGCGAAGAACACCAAACCGAAGAAGGCGAAGCGGTGCGCGACGACGAGAACTACACGCACGTCGCCGCTTGGGAATATAAAGGCGTCGGCAAAAAGCCCGAACGTCATAAAGAAGAGCTTGAATTTGAAAATGTGGAATTAGCTGTAAGGAGTTATAAATAATGAAACTGACTCTAAATATATGGCGACAGGAAAACGCCCAAGCGAAAGGACGTTTCGAGAAATACAAAATGGACGACGTTTCGCCCGATATGTCTTTTCTCGAAATGCTTGACGTTTTGAACGAAAAGCTTATCGCGGAAAACAAAGACCCCATCGCGTTCGACCACGACTGCCGCGAGGGGATTTGCGGAGCTTGTTCGTTAACTATTAACGGACGCCCCCACGGTCCCGAAGAGGGGACTACCGTGTGCCAGCTGCATATGAGGCATTTCAAAGACGGCGAAACTATATATATCGAACCTTTCCGCTCGAAGGGCTTCCCGATTATCAAAGACTTGATAGTCGATAGAAGCGCTCTCGATAGGATAATACAAGCGGGCGGTTTTATTTCCGTGCGAACCGGACAGGCGCAGGACGCGAACGCTTTGCCGATAAACAAGAAAGTCGCGGATTTATCTATGGACGCGGCGGCTTGCATCGGTTGCGGCGCTTGCGTGGCGGCTTGCCCTAACGGCGCGGCTATGCTATTCACCGCGGCTAAAATCAGCCATCTTTCGCTGCTGCCGCAAGGCAAAGCGGAAAGAAAACGAAGAGCGCGCAATATGGTCAAGCAGATGGAAAAAGAGGGATTCGGCGCTTGCACGAACTTTTACGAGTGCGAAGCCGTTTGCCCCAAACAGGTTTCCGTCAGGTTCATAGCGAAAATGAACAGAGATTACTTACTATCGGCGGTCTCTAAAGAAGACGACGAATAGCGAGTTGACAATAAAATATACGGCTCGTTCCCTGTCGCGCCTAAGCGTCGAGAGCGAGCCGTATCTTTATTTGATATTTATTAATTTTTAATAAAGCTAAAAATTTCCGGTATATCGCGATAATTATAAAGCTTTAAATAATACCTTCCCGCCGGCAACTTTCTAATATTTATTAAAGCGCCGCTGTTTTCGCCCTTAGCGACTATTTGACCTAATAAATTTATAATTTCATATCTTTCGTAATTGTCTCCGGCGGCTACGTTAATAAATTCTCTCGCGGGATTAGGATATATAATCGTTTCTTTTTCAGATTCTACGTCGGCTACCGATAGAATACTTTTGTTAAATACTATTATTCCGTGTTCAAGCTGTATCCATATCTCCCCGTCTTTAGTTTCAATAATTTCGCCAACTTGAGGCGGCGGCAAAAAATTTGATTCGCCAATTAAACGATCTAAATATTTATTGACTTTATCTTTGTCCCAGTCATAACCTTTTATGTAAAAAGAGTTGTTCAAAATATATTTCCAATCAAGCTCGCGTAATACAAAGTCGTTTCCCATCTCGTATATCTTCGTTAATCCAACGACAAGGTATTTTGATTCATCGATTTCTTTTATTTTCAAGATTGGTCTGTAAACCGAATCGTATTTATCTATTTCGTCCAAACCGGAACTCTCGTCAAACAAAAGCCACTCGCCGTCGTTGGAAAGCATACTTAGACCGGAACAGCAACTTGACCACACACCGCTTTCGGGATGTATAAAACTTCTAACCGCTAATCCTACCCAAAGATTTTCTTTGCTATCAAAATAAAGCGTAGTAGGCACTACGTTTATAAAATTGAAATTAAATTGACACTGGGTAAGTAAATTTATTCTTTCATAATTGCCATTGCTATCGAAAAAATACAACTCAGGATTTTTGCCGCCTTCTACAAAGTCTTCGTCTAAACCAGCCGAAAAAGTTCTATGTATAACGAATTTATTGTCTCTAGTTAAATCAACTTTAGTGCAGAAAGTATTTTCAGTTCTCCTTTCAAAACTGCACGCTACATTCGTCTCAAAAATTTTATGGAAATTTTCGCCGTCGAATTTTAATATCTCTGATTTATTGACGTCCGCGGGGTCGTGTTCGTCCGGCTTGTGATAAATTTTAGAAGTAAGCCATATATCGTTGTTTTTATCTACAAGGGACATACCAAAACTTCTATAGGGTCTGTATTCGTCGAAGATTTTATAAGTCGTCCAGTTTGTGTCTATGCAGCGGTGCAAATGTTGACTTGACAGCCAAATATTGCCCGACGAATCTATATTAATCGTAGAGTTCAAGTTGTATCCTAAAGTATGATACGTCGTTTCGCCGGTATATACTACTGAAGGAAGTTCTGTCCACGATTCTCCGTCGAATACTTTAATCGCCGCCTTATCGTATGGTCCCAGGGTTATTTCTTTCCGGCATAATAAGACTATTATATCGCCGTTTGTTTTCATATCGTAAATGCCGTGTATTCCGAGATTGTAATCGGTTATCTTTATATCGTAAGAATATAAATAAGACGCGGCGAACAAAAATATAATTATAACGCTAATGTATTTCATAATGAAACCTCCAATATTATTTACACCTAACTTTACAAGGTATTTTATCGCCCGTCCTACAATCATATACATCTTCGTCAGACTGGCATTCAGTAATTATTCACAGGAACCTTCTTCGCAAGGGATGTTCCCTCCTGTTTTACAATCCTCATAGTCAGTTAAGCCGCCGCAATTTGTTACGGAAACTGTAGATACGCCGTTTATTTCGCTTCTCCATATGTCATAAAAGTCGTCGTAAACTCTGCTGCAATCGTACACTCTTTTACAACATTTATAACCGCAAGTTATTTGCTTTTTAATATCGTACAAAATATGAAAATCATTTTGGTCGTCAATATATTCATAATAATCTACCGGCATCCCCTCATTGCAACAGTGAAGCTCTGTTTCTCTTTCTAACTCTAACACTAGCTTTACGGTAGCTGTGCATTCGGTTATATAATAAACGCTAACTTGAAAAGTTCCTTCCTGTTGAGAATGGTCCATCCATTTTACAATTTCTCGCTCTAATATTTTTTTCAATACGTCGTCTGAAACAACGTCGTCGTCATTAACTAAAGAACTCCAGTCTATTTTCACTTGGTAATCATCAGAGGCGATTTGTTTATATTCATAATCGACCGAACCGCCGCCCCCGTATCTACCAAAGTGATAAGATTCGTTGTCGGAAGTCCAACCGAATGTATTGGACGGACAATCAATTTGAGCGTTAGAAGAAAATTGCGTAAACAAAAAGCTTACTAAAAAAACCGCTAAAATTTTAATTATCTTATTCATTTTATTCTCCTTTAATAAATTCTTATTAATTTTTAATAAAGCTAAAAATTTCCGGTATATCGCGATAATTATAAAGC
>CAZDXB010000051.1:0-12757 GCA_964509335.1 uncultured Hyphomicrobiales bacterium
ACGTAGAGGGATAGTGTGAGGTGGACGCCGCCGCGGGAGCGGTCGGAACGAGTATTAAGATAAGAGCAGACGAGGGCGTCCGCTCTACTGTTTTAAATTGGCTATTCTCGTCGCTTTGCGTCAATATATTGATATTTACCCCTCTCTAACTCTCCCCGAAATCGGGGAGAGGACAAAATGGTTAAATCCCTCTCCGCTTGCGGAGAGGGATAGGGTGAGGTGGACACCGTCGCGGGAGCGGGCGGAACTATTAAGGACAATGGGGCAAGCCCCATTGCTTCCTTGTAGTTTTCATCGTAGTTAGCGGATAAATTGAATTTGCGGCAGGATTAGAAAAGATATGGGCGTTTATATCTTATTGAAAATTTGTTAAATTGCGATTTGAAGTTTTAGGGAAAGCGAAATTTCCCGAATTGTTCGTATTTGAAACGATAGAAAGGGAGATATAAGATGGGCAAGCATATACCTACGAGAGAAGAAGCGTATGATTTGCTGTTAAAATATAACGAGACTGAGTCTTTAATCAATCACGGAAAAGCGGTAGAGGGCGTGATGCGCCATTTCGCTCGAAAGAACGGCGAAGACGAGGATAAGTGGGGTATTATCGGTTTAGCGCACGATTTGGATTACGAGAAGTATCCCGAACAGCACTGCGCTATGACCAAGAATATTTTGGAAGAAGCCGAATGGGACGACGAATATATAAGAGCGGTTCTTTCGCACGCTTGGGGCATTTGCACGGATATAAAACCCGAATCTAAGCTCGAGAAGACGCTTTACGCTGTGGACGAGTTGACGGGTTTGATTGTCGCCTGCGCTTTGGTGCGCCCTTCTAAGAGCGTGATGGATTTGAAGGTCAAGTCGGTGAAAAAGAAGTGGAAACAAAAATCATTCGCCGCCGGAGCTAATCGGGAGATTATTTTGAAAGGAGCGGATATGTTGGGAATGGAACTAAACGATTTGATTGCGGAGACAATCGAGGGAATGAAAGAAGTAGCCGACGAAATTGGACTTTAACTATTATTTTAGAGAAAAAACCGATATATTAGTATAATTGAAATTTAATCGGCGTTAAAATTTGGAGTCGTTTATGAACGTAAAAAGTCGGAAACAAGTAGAGAGAATTAATCGAATAAGACAGGAGAAGATATTAAAAGAGCTTCTCGATAAAGACGTCTCGGCGATATTCGAAGACCCGATCGAGAACGATTTAGTGTTAAATATGGGACCGCAGCATCCAGCGACTCACGGCGTTTTACGCTGCGTCTTGAGGCTGGACGGCGAGACGGTTATTAAGTGCGTTCCCGAGCTAGGTTATTTGCATAGAGGTTACGAGAAGCTTGCCGAGAATATGACATATCACGAATTCATTCCTTTCACCGATAGGAACGATTATTTAGCGCCGATGTCGAACAACGTGGCAATCGCTCTGGCAATCGACAACGCGATAGACTTAGAAGCTCCGCCGAGAGCGCAATGGCTTAGAACTTTAGTTTCGGAGCTGGCGAGGATTTCCTCGCATCTAATGGCTATGGGCTCGACTTGTATGGACGTAGGAGCGGTTACGCTTCTACTTTGGACTTTCACCGAACGAGAAAAGCTATACGATATATTCGAGCTAATTTGCGGAGCTAGGTTTACTACCAGCTATACGCGAGTAGGCGGAGTGGCTAACGACATAGACGAAGAGACTATAGCGAAGATAAGGAAATGGGCGGATGAGTTCCCCGGCGAATTAAAATATTTCGAGGGACTCGTTCATAGAAATAGAATATTTATCGACCGGCTCGCCGGCGTCGGAGTTCTCGACGCCGACAAATGTATTCAACTCGGTCTTACCGGTCCCGTTCTGCGGGGTTCCGGCTTCGAGCGAGACCTGCGAGTTGACGATCCGTATCTGGTTTACGATAATCTCGACTTTGACGTAATAACGTTTCCCGACGGCGACGCTTTATCAAGATATATGGTTCGAATAGAAGAAATGAAAGAGAGTTTGAAGATGGTTTATCAGATTCTCGACAAAATGCCGGAAGGACCGGTCAGAGCGAAGGAGCCGCAAGCGACGCTGCCAAAGAAAAAGGACGTTTACACTAAGATGGAAGAGTTAATAAACGACTTTATGGTGGTGAATTTTGGCTCGAAAGTGGAACCGGGAGAAACCTATACGGCGATAGAAAGTCCCAAGGGCGAGTTGGGATACTTCATTGTTTCCGACGGAACGGGCAAACCTTGGAAGTTAAAGATAAGGGCTCCTTCCTCCGCTAATCTGCAAGGTTTGGCGGATATGGCAAAAGGCTCGATGATAGCGGACGTAGTGGCTATTATCGGCTCCGTGGACCCGATAATGGGAGAAGCGGATAAGTAGGGAAGTAGCGAAGACGCCCCCGTCTTCGCACGCTCAAAAATGGCAGAGAAGAAAAAAAGAGGCGTGAGCAGAGTAGAAAAAAGGTTTGAGCAGACGAGGGCGTCCGCTCTACTTAGTTTTTTATTATTTAATTTATGCTTCTATTATTTTATTTTTATAATCCCTAATTTTATATATATTAACGGTTTTTATGAAACAAGCGTTGGTATATTATGGTTAGGAAGTATCCCGAGAAAAATTATGGGGAGCGAACGGAAGAGCGATTAGCCAAGATGAAAGCGGTTTTGGCTAAACGGCAGCCGGATTTGACTGTCGTCGCGGAGAATATATACGACCCGCACAACTTTTCCGCCGCGCTGCGCTCCTGCGACGCGGTCGGCGTTACCGAAGTTTCCTTGGTTTACGACGGCAGTCAACCGTTTCCCAAGCTCGGCAAGAAAAGTTCGGCGAGCGCTAAGAAATGGATGAGAAGGCACAAATTCGACTCGATTGATAAATGCTACGAGACGCTGAGAGAGCGCAAAATGAAGATTTACTCTACCGGCTTGAACAAAGAAACGAAGTCGCTTTACGAGCTTGACTTAACGGAGCCAGTCGCTTTGGTTTTTGGCAACGAACGGGAAGGTTTGTCTAAAAGGGCGGTCGAAGCGGCGGACGAGAATTTTCGCGTTCCGCAGGTCGGTATGATTGAAAGCCTGAATATATCCGTTGCCTGCGCCGTTTCCTTATACGAGGCTTTCAGGCAGAGAGCGGAGAAAGGATTTTACGATAGCGCGCGATTGCCTGAATTGGATTTCAATTCCATTTTGGAAGAATGGCTGAAAGTTTGAAAAAAATCGAAAAATCGCGCGTCGTTTTTCCGTTTTATGTGTTAATACTATAAGAACGCGAAAAATAGGAAGATAATGAGGAGTTTATCGAGATACGACGACGAAAAGCTGGTCGCTATGCTCGGCGAGGATAAAAAAAGCGCCGAGGCGGCGTTTCGCGTATTATACGATAGACACGCTCCAATGGTGAACGCTTATTGCAGGAAGGCGGTAGGAAACAAAGAGCAAGCGGAGGATATTTTTCAGGAGGCTTTCGTCAGATTTTTTCGCAACGTAAAAACGGATTATAAGTTAACCAACGTTCCAGGATATTTGCTGACTATAGCGAGGAATTTATGTTTGAACTATAAGCGCGACAAAAAGCCGGACGTGTCTCTCGACGATATTGAGTTGCGAGGCGATGTAATTCAAGATTACGAACAAAGGGAACTTTTGGAGTTGATTGATTTAGCTCTGGATTTGCTCGATTTTGAATTTAAGGAAGCGTTTATAATGCGCGAATATAATGAATTGCCTTACAAGGAGATAGCGGAGATAACGGGAACGACTTTAAGCAACGCGAAATCGAGGGTTTACAGAGCGAAAAAGAAGATAAAAGAAATATTGAATCCTTATTTAAAGGAATTGACAAAATGAAAAATATATACACAATAAATTAATATACAATGGATTACGAAAAGAACATACACGATTTTTTGGATGGCTCTTTGGACTCGGAGCAAGAAGAGCGTCTTTTCGGCGAGCTTTCGTCCGGCGAGGAGAGTCGAGCGGAATTTAAGCGTCAATTGGCGATTAAATCCGCCGTAAAAAGCGATAAGAGCGTATTTGTCCCGTCGGCTCGTTCGACGTCGAAGGTATTTTCCGCTCTGGGATTGAGCGCGGGAGCGGCGTATTCTAAAGGCGGAGCTACGCCCAAGAAAGCCGGCTTTTTCGGAAGCAAGTATTTTCCGGCGGTGGCGGCGGCTGTTTCCGCCGCGCTTGTAGCCTTGGTCGGCGCGTTGATATTTTTGCCAAAGTTCGACGCGCTCCGGAGCGAAAAGGCGTCTCTGAAAAACGATTTAAACGCAATTTCTCAAAAGATGGACAAAGCGAACGAGTCGATTGCTTCGTTTGAAAAAGCGCTTGAAAAACGCTCGAAACCGAGCGAGCCGATTGTTAAATACGTTTATCTGAAGCAGAAGAAAGTTCAGCAAAACGAAACCGTCGCGAAAGAAACGCCAATTGCGAAATTGAACGAGAAACGAATCTCGGAATTAACTTACGCTTCTGCGGCTGAAAATTATCCGGGAGATTTATATATAAGCGATTTTAAGAGAAGTCGTCGTTCGAGTATTGAATATCCGAAAACATCCGATTTTTCGGAATTGACGAACGTTAGGCGGGATTTTGGTTTTAACGTTGAATTAAGGAAGCTGGAGACTTGGCATAATACGTATCCAAGCGTTAATCCGAGTAATTATAATAAGTTTAACAACACTTCGCTGACGGCTTTATACGAAATAACGGACGGATTAAAAGTCGGCGGCGAGATTCGCCAAGAAACGTTTTTCCAGAGCTTCGAAGGGAACGACGCGCTCGGCGTAAGCTATCGCTACGAGCAGCAGCCGAATTTTACTAGCGGAGCTTTGGTCGTAAGATACGCCGACGAAGACTTTAATCTATGGGGAGTTTATCCTATGGCGCAAGCTTCTTTTGGCGGAACGAACGTTGGCTATATCGGCAGATTGATGGGCGGAGCCGTTTATTCGCCCTATCCAAACGTGGATTTCCTAGTCGGTTTTGAGGCGAGCGATTTAATGTATAAGCACGACGGCTCGGCGTTTAATTCGCTGAAATACGATTTGAATTATGGAGTGTCTGTGAGGTTTTAGATATGAGAATAACAATTGCTATAATGATGGTTTTGTTTGCGGCGTCTTTTTTATTTATAGGATGCGACGAAGACCCTTTAGGGCTTGAGAAGAACGTTTTAGTTAGCGAAATTAGCGACGAAACGCCGGACGACACGAGCGGCGGCGAGGACGTTCCGCAAACAGTATTCGGAGCCGATTCCATCGTAATGAATTTCTTTGAACTGTCGAGGTCGAAGATGAGAACGGACACGAACGTAACATCCTGGACGCATGTTATTCTCGACTCGTCCGCTTCCGTCGATACGTCGTCTTCGCCGTTTACGATAAATATGAATTTGGTTTTGGGGCGAAATTTAGAATCCGACACTATTAATTCGCCGCGATTAGAACGTATCGTCCGGTTTGATTTGCGCCTTACCGAAACGCCGGCGTTTTATAAATACAGAACTATGAACGACAATAGATTTATACAGTCAAAAGTTTACGTTCAAGATAGAGTCAGCGGCAAGACTACGATTTATCACGGCAAATATCCGCTGACGTTATATTTCGAAGACCCGATTATTAGGGACGACCATGGTTTAATAAGGTTTACGTTTTTATTGAACGTTCCTTTAGAACCGGCTTCTGTGCTTGCTCGTATGATGTTCACGGGCGAAGTAAAAATATATTATAGCTTTGACTAGGCTCTGAAGTTCCGAAATAAATCTAATCGCCGAACGTCTTAATTTTTTATTTATGTATGTTAAGTTAAGACGGAGCGATTTTAAGATGAGAAATTTTACGATAATATTTTTATTAGCGTTAACTATAGCGGCTTTTACGGAGGCGAATTCAGAGGAAACTCGTTTGCTTAGGTATCCCAATACTTCCAAGACGCAAGTAACGTTCTGTTACGGCGGCGATATATACGTCGCGCCAATCGAAGGCGGTTTAGCGAGAAGAATAACAGTTTCGGACGGATTTGAGATATTCCCGCGTTTTTCGCCCGACGGGAAGACAATAGCGTTTTCCGGCGAGCACGACGGCAACAGAGAAGTTTATATAGTCCCGAGCGAAGGCGGTCAGCCCGAAAGATTAACTTATTTGATGGATATAGGCAAATTGCCTTCTAGAATGGGGCCCGATAGAATCATAATGCAATGGACAAAAGATGGAGAAAATATATTATACCGCTCACGCCATGAAAGCTGGAACGCTTGGGTCGGTCAATTGTTTTCAATATCAAAAGACGGAGGCATGCCGGAGCAAATACCCGTTCCCAGAGGCGGCTTCGCTTATATGTTCGACGGCGGCAAAAAGATGGTTTACAATAGAACTTTCAGGGAATTCCGAACATGGAAAAGATATCGCGGCGGTCAAGCCGACGACATTTGGATTTACGATTTCGAAACTAAAGAGCTGGAAAACATTACCGAAAATCCCGCTCAAGACATTATTCCGATGTTTCGAGACGGCAAGATATATTATCTTTCCGATAGAGAACATTTTATGAATCTTTACGTTTACGATATTAAAACGAAGGAAACCAGAAGACTAACGAATTTTGACAAATACGACATTAAGTTTCCATCGCTCGGCGCGGAGCATATAGCGTTCGAGAACGGCGGTTATATTTATTTAATGGATTTGGCGACGGAGAAAACCGAAAAGCTGAATATAGAAATAGCGGAGGACTTCCCATGGGTGAGAAAAAGCATAGAAAACGTAAAGGACAAAATAACTTCATGGAATATCGCGCCGGACGGTAAAAGAGCGGTCTTCTGCGCTCGCGGCGATATTTATACAGTTCCGGAGAAGAAAGGTAGAATATATAATTTAACCGAAACGCCTGCGGTTCACGACAGGCATCCCGTCTGGTCTCCCGACGGCGAGAGGATTGCTTTTATCAGCGACAAGGACGGCGAAAACGAAATATATAAAATGAAGCCCGACGGTTCGGAATTAACGCAATTAACCGACAGTTCAAAATCTTATCTATGGAAATTGATATGGTCTCCCGACTCTAAGAAAATAATGTTCTCGGATAAAACTATGCGCCTGTATTATTTAGATGTCGAGAGCGGCGAAGCTAACGAAGTAACGAAGTCTGAAATTTGGGAGATTCGCAATTTCGACTGGTCTCCCGACGGCGAATGGATTGTTTACACCGATTTTATTAATAATTATTTGCCGAGAGTTAATTTATATTCTCTTGAAAACGAAGAAAGTTATCAGGTTACAAGCGAATTTTTCAACAGCTCCGGCGGCGTTTTTTCGCCCGACGGAAAATATTTATATTTCCTTTCCGATAGAACTTATAAACCGAAATATAACGCCGTTGAATGGAACTTCTTTTACGAAGACATGACAAAGATATACGGCGTAACTTTGCAAGACATGCTCGAATCTCCATTCGCTTTCGAAGAGGATAAAGTAGGCGAAAGCGAGAAAAAATCAGTCAAAGAGAAAAAAGCGGACGAAGAGGAAGACGCAAGCATTCAAATAGATATCGAAGGAATAAAAGACAGAGTTTTTGAACTGCCAGTAAAGGCTGACAAATACTCGCATCTCAGCGTTGTTCAAGACGGCGACCTATATTATTCGAGAAACGGCAAGTTCTGGAGATTCGACCTAGACGAAAAAGAAGAGAAAAAAGTCGGCGATTTTTCCAATTTCGAAATTTCCCATGACGGGAATAAGATATTATATTCGAAGAAAAAGAAGTATTACATCGCAAAGCTCGGCTCGAAAATTCAAGACGGTAAGGGCAAATTAAATTTAGGCGATATGAAGACGGAAATTTGCCGAAGCAAAGAGTGGAAACAAATATTCGACGAGAGCTGGCGTCAAATGCGCGATTTCTTTTACGACCCGAATATGCACGGCGTCGATTGGAAAGCCGTGAAAGCGAAATACGAGGAACTGCTTCCTTACGTCGTTCATCGCGAGGATTTGACTTATATAATCGGCGAGATGATAGGCGAACTGAACTGCGGACATTCTTACGTCGGCGGCGGCGATATGCCGAAAGTCGAAAGTGTAGGCCTAGGTCTGCTCGGTTGCGAGTTTGAATTGGATGAAGAATCCGGCTATTATAAAATAACGAAGATTTTCGAAGGCAGGAATTGGGACGAGAAAACACGTTCGCCGCTGACCGAGCCGGGCGTCGATATAAACGAAGGCGAGTATTTAATTTCCATCGACGGCGAGAAGCTGACGAAAGGCTTGCATCCGTATAAAGCGCTGGTCGGCAAAGTCAGGGAATACGTCAGGCTTGAAGTAAACGACGAACCGAACGAAGACGGCGCTAAGGAATACGACGTGAAGACAATCAAGAGCGAGGCGAAGTTGCGATATTACAATTGGGTGGAGCGAAACAGAAAGAAAGTCGAAGAGGCGACGAACGGCAGAGTCGGCTACGTTCACATACCCAATATGATGCAGGACGGCTTGAACGAGTTCGTCAAGTATTTTTATCCGCAGGTAAGGAAGGAAGCTCTGATTGTTGACGATAGATACAACGGCGGCGGCAACGTTTCGCCTATGATAATCGAGCGGCTAAGGAGGATATTATTAGTGGCGAAGAATGCGAGAAATCAGGAGAAAGTGTTCACGAATCCCAGCGCGGTAATGACCGGACCTATCGTTTGCTTGTTGAATCAATATTCGGCGTCCGACGGCGATTTGTTTCCTTATCAATTCAAGGAAGCGGAAATCGGAACTTTAATCGGCAAGCGCAGTTGGGGCGGCGTTATCGGTATAAGAGGCTCGCTGCCGTTTTTGGACGGCGGATACTTATATAAACCGGAGTTCGCCAATTTCGGAGCCGACGGCGAGTGGATTTTGGAAGGTAAAGGAATGGAGCCGGACATCGTCGTAGATAACCACCCCGCGAAAGAATACCAAGGCGTTGACCAACAGCTAAACAAGGCGATAGAAGTAATACTCGAAAAGATAAAGACGAACGACAAGCCGAAGATACCGGAAGTTCCGTCGTATCCCGACAAGAGCGAATGATATGGAAGTTTGTTCAGATGGACTCCGCTTCCGATGCGGAGTCCGTCTTAAACATAAAGCTCTCATATATCCAACACGACGCCGAAGCGCAGGCTCTGCTTGTATTGCACGCGTAGCTTGCGCTTGGTTGTAGCGGAAGTCTAGTAATGAAAGTGTATTACTGTATCATTTTAATATAATAATCGGTTTTGTTATTAATCTGCCGCCAATTATTATTTTTACGAAATATACTCCTTTTGGCAAGAAACTTACGTCGATTTCATTATATTTGTCCGGTTTAAATACTTTGCTAACTCTAAGACCTTGTGAGTTGTATATTCCTAGTCGATATACTGGCTTTTTATATGAATCTGATACTTTAACTATTAACTTATCGCTAGTAGGATTCGGATAAATTTTAATTTCGTCGTTTTGTTTTTTGTCTTCAACTATTGTAGGACCTCCCGACTGTTGAGGGGGAGTGTGAATTCTAAAGTAAGTTTTGCTAATATTGCCAATATGATTATGTAAATTATCGTCGAATAGCATTATTCTGAAATAATCGCCAAGCGTGTCTTGCGGTGTAGTCCAAGTATATGATTCGTCGGAAAAAGGAACGCTGTCTGCAATCATTGTCCAAGTTTGACTAGATAAACTCCAATAGTATATATCTGCGTCGATAGTAAAAGTAGTCGAGGCGTCGTTAAAATATACGCTGTCAGGATCGACGCAAGACCATTCAATAACAATATCTTCGTTAGAATAATATATTTCGCCGCCCCCAGGTTTTTCTATTTGATAATTAATAACGCTATTTGAAAAAAGAAATCCCGATGAAGTCGTAAAAAGCAACAAAAATAAAATCGCTAATTTTTTCATAGTGGTCACCATTTTTTTATGATTAATATTAATACTTAATGAATTTATCATAATATTCTTTGTCTTTATATTTAATTCGCACAAAATATAGTCCTGTGTCGAAATCCGAAACGTCGAATCGAAACTCGTTGCCAAAATAATCTATTCTTTCTGATTTTATCTTTTCGCCTATGCTGTTAAATATAATCAATTCGGCAAAACCGCCGCCGGCTTCTTTTGTTCGGATATTAATAATATCGGAAGAAGGATTAGGATATATGCTTAATTCGTTATCGAAACTGGTTTTTCCATTTTCTTCAATGCCGGTTATGTCTTGTATTTTCCAGAGGATTAGGCTACGTTGGTTATTTGAAGTTGCCAAGTATTTTCCATCGTGTGAAAATCTTAAATGCGACATGCTTTGTTGATTTACTGTTTTAATAAAAGGATAATCCTTTAGGATACATAATACGCTATCGCTCCTTATGTTTTTAACAACAACACAACTTGTATCATAAACGCCATAAGCTATAATATTATTGTCTTTTGTGCTAAATTCGGCATTTGACCAAAATCCAATATCGAGGTCGTATTTAAATTCATCATACAAACGCAAATCTGCTTTCTTAAATATTATCATTTTATACAATATAAATGCAATTAATTCATTATCGTATGTTTCAGCAGGGTTTGGATAAATTGAACCATAATCGCATAGCATAACTTTTTTGTATATGATTTCATTTTGTTTAATATCTAATATGTAAAGAGCGGTAGAATCATTCTCAGTTTTTTCCATAAAGAATACTTTGGTCGGGTCGTTTGTGTAGCTGGCATAAATAACGCCTTTGCTATGTTGATAATTATATTTTATATCCCCGCTTTTAGGATTCCATATTTTTATAGAGCCGTCTAAACTACTGGTTATTAATGTCCCCACTAAACTAAAGGAAAGTAATTTGTTTTCGATACTCTTTGACTTGGATTTATAGTATTTGCCCGATGTTACGATGTCTTTATGACCGTCAAGAACTCTAGCGGTATCGCCAGTAAGATATTCTAGTAAAATTATATCATAATTATCTTTATCGGCAAAAATAAGTTCTTCTTCGTTAGGAGAAAATTCAAACCAATAATAAGCGTCGTTATGTACGTCGTATCTTTTTATTGCTTTTCCACGTTCAACTTCAATAATTTTTAAGCGACTTTCATCTCTCTTTATGCCTTCCCAAACTCCTAAATAGCGGTCGTCGTATGAAAAGTTTATGTTGTGAATCCTTTCTTCAAACTCAAAATATCTATTGGTTTCCTTGTAATTGTTACTGTCTAAAAGCGAACCTCGATTAAGAAACAATGAATAAATAAATATCCCATCGTTTATTTTGTAAACATGACTTATCATTGGCAATTTTATTGATTTTTTAATTTCTCTTTTTCCGTTATAAATATTTCTCGACATTAATGAATTGTTTAAATAATCACCTTTTATATAATAGAATGATTTAGAATCTTCCGCAATACAAATGTTTTCTATTTCTTTATACCCGTCTTTAAACTCGTTCACTTCATTTCCCGATATAGCGTTGTAAAAGACGATATACGAATTATCATCGTTCTCGTCGCTGAAAATAATATATATTAACTTGCCGTCGGGCGATAAATAAAATTTACGAACCTCTTTGTCCTTATATTTTAACGGAATAGTCAGAATAGATTTAAAATCGACGATTGAATATACTATTAGATTTTCCGAAGTTTTTCCTATAATAGTTTGATTTCGGCAATTATATAAAAATCCGTCAATATCCACTTGAGGGTCTCTTTTAAAAAGAAACTGATAATTTGATTTATCCCAAAAATAAAAACAGTTGCCAGTAGATAATGTAATAACATATTCATCTTCAAAATAAAATATTTCTTTAACTGAATAAAGAAAACCCTTCTTTTCTAATGACAGCTCTCCTTCTAAACCCCATATCTCATAATCATTATCATTAGACTTCTGTACGCATATATAATTTCCTTTATCTGAAAACTTAAATATATTTTTGTACGAAAGTATATTTTTAAAAGCTTCTCCTTTAAAAGCATATTTAAGATGTCCGCTTTTTAATTCAATAATATGAATCCCGTTAAATCTGCCGCCAACGGCAAAATATTTGCCGTTGGCTGACATTTCCGCGTACTTTACATCCATAATATCGCCAGGTATAACCCACTCATAATCTCCTGAAAAAGCAAGCCTCAGACTCATCGGCATCACAACGATTGAGCAAAAAATAAATAATGATATTCTAATAATTTTTCTCTTCATTTCAAATACCTTTAAATTAAGTTAACAAATAATAAAACTCTTCCCCGCCCCGGCATACCGCCTTCTGTTTGAATCGCGACTAACTTTATGCCGCTAAAGCAAGCGCGAGACAAACGTCCGACGGCGACGGAGAAGAAAAAATATGATTATCGCCTAAAGCTCGGTTGAGTCTTTCGTCGTTGGAACTTTGCCTACTCATTCGCAAATTACAATTTGGGAATGAGTAGGAGAATTTGGTGACGAGAGCAAAGACCGGACGCATCGGGGCTTGCCCCGATGAAATACCTCGCCCGCGGCGATAAATTTTTCAGTTGCCAAAGAACGCTTCGATTCCTCTGGTCTTTTGTCCCTCGCTTTACTTCGATTTGCCTTTCCTTCGTCTTTTTCCGTTTCTTTCTTTTAACTTACGCCAATATAAATAAAACTATAATGTCTGTCAAGAGCCAAATTGTCCGGACAATTCTTTTGTAGCTTCATCAGTTCTTGCTCGCTCATATATCCAATACGACGCCGAAGCGCAGGCTCTGCTTGTATTGCAAGCGCGTAGCTTGCGCTTGGT
>CAZDXB010000052.1:0-12563 GCA_964509335.1 uncultured Hyphomicrobiales bacterium
ATTTCCCCTTTGGATTTCTCCGCGATTATAGTATTATTACGGAGATTGAAATTTTGATAATAGCGAGGATTAGATATGAAGAGAAAAATAGCGGTTCCGAAGAATAAGATATTCGACCGGCTGGTAGCGAACGAGAAGGCGGTTTCCGAGCGCTACGATATACATTTGATTAGGACTTCGGAAAAGCGATGCTCGGAATTGCTGATGAACAATCGAGTAGACGCGGCTCTGCTGTCGCCTTTGGGCTACGGCTTAGGCTACGATAAGGCGGACTACAGGATTATTCCCGGTCCCTGCTTAACGTCGATTGGCTACTCGAAGTTCGCGTCGATTTTCTTCAGGGGCGATTTAAGCTCGATTGACACAATCGCCGCGCCCGACTCGGACGATTTCCTCATTAAAGTCGGCTTGCTTATGCTGAGCGAACGATACGGTATGGAGCCGAAAGTTAAAAAGCAACACGGCGAGCTGAAGGACTTGCTGGCGAAAAACGAAGCCGCTGTCGTTTGGGGAGCGAGCGGCGGCGAAGATAGAGCTTTGGACGTATGCGAGGAGTGGTTCGATTGGTCGGATATGCCCTTGCCGCTGGGCGTGTGGACTTGTAGAGCTTTAGAACATCCGAAGGAAATCGACAAAATCGTGAAGTATTTAGCCGCCGCAGGCGAACGACAGGAAAGAATCGACGAACCGCCGAGCGACGAAATTAATACCGTTCCAAGATTCGGAGCGTTAGTGTGGAAGTGGGACCCGGAAATAGAGAACGCCCTCCAGCAAATCATTCATTTCCTTTATTTCCGCCAATACCTCGGCGAGATTTCCGCCGTGAAAGTTTTGGGCAGAGACGACGAGAAGAAACCCGACGCGGAGGAATAGGAACGGATAATAATAATTGTAAGAGCGCGACATACAGCGTCGCTTCGGCTTTGCAAGGCGCTCCAGAATCGCCGCGGTCAACCTTCGGGTTTACCCGAAGCGGCTATCGCCCTGCTGCAATAACTGAAATAGACGGCTTTAGCCGTCCGCGAAGGCGCCGCGAAAAGCAGACGTCTTTCTCTCGGCTCTAGGCAGCCATTCCTGAACGCAAGCCGATAGCTAAAGCTATCGGTTATAGGGCGGCTCGCAGTACTGTAGACATAGCTTTTGAGACAAATTTAATCAAAATTCAAGGCTTAACGGGATAAATATTATATATCAACAAAAAGACCGACGCGAAGCGTCTATATATGCGTTTTGACGCGGGAGCGTCGAAACGAGTTAGATTTTTAAAAAACGTTAAAGCGAATTCCGAATCCGACCTTACCAAAGATTTGACATTTTGACGCTCGCGAACAGAAAAATTGACAGCTCTATATATCGACTTTGAAAATATGACGCAACTATATGCAATGTTGGCAGTTCAAAGCGATTTGGCGCTGTTTTTTTTGTGTATATATAGTGAAATTGATTTTGACGATTTGGTTCTAAAAAGTTTTTGTTCAAATAAATAAATATGTTGAATTAATTAACAAAAGGAGGAATGAGCTATGGCTTTAGTCAGGTATAATCCGTTAAGAGGTTTCGACGCTTTGAGCAAGAGAATGAACGATTGGCTCGGCGACTTTGGCAGCGACCCGTTCACCGAGGATTACGGTTTCGACAAACCAACGTTTTATCCAAGCGTGGACGTCAAGGAAGACGACAAGAACTACTTCATCAAAGCCGAATTGCCTGGATTAAAGAAAGAAGACGTTAAGGTAACGGTAAACGACGACAACGTCTTGCAAATCCGAGGCGAGAAGAAGAAAGAGAAGAAAGACAAAGGCGAGAATTACATTAGAATGGAAAGAGGTTACGGAGAGTTCACTCGCTCGTTCGCGTTGCCGGATAACGTCAAGGACGACAAGGTAAAGGCTAAGTACAACGACGGCGTTTTAGAGATAACGCTCGAGAAAGTCGAGCCGTCGAAGCCTAAGGAAAAAGAAGTAAAAATCGACTAATCCAATAGTCGAGCGAGTATAGCGCGAGTAGCGGAGAGGTCAGTTTAAAACGCCTCTCCGCTTTTTTATTATTGTTGTAACAGGGAAGGAACGCCTGTTCTACCGCGTTTCGTTTCCGTTTTCTCTTTCCCAAATTTCTCTCTTTCTCTTTCCCAAATTGTAGAGGCTGTGTGAAAACCACAATAATTCGTATATTTGAGAAGTTATTGGGTAACAAAAACGATAGATAAAATGCGCTATATAAAAGGCGAAGACCGTGACCAAGCGATACTTTTTCCAGAAAAAATCAACGATTATATTGAACAGAACAATCCCGTAAGATTTATTGACGCTTTCGTTGACTCTCTTGATATGTCAGAGATGGCTTTCACTCATTCTCAGCCAAAGAAAACGGGACGGAAACCATATAATCCAGCCGACTTACTAAAACTTTATATATACGGTTATATGAATAAAGTTCGTTCAAGTCGAGAGTTGGAAAAGGTTTGCCACCGTAATGTAGAAGTTATTTGGCTTCTTAGAAAGTTGGCGCCGGACTTTAAGACGATAGCCGATTTCAGAAAGGATAACGGCAAAGCAATCAAAAAAGTATGTCGAGAATTTATACTGGAGTGTAAAACGATGAATTTGCTCAGTTCAAGTTTAGTCGGTATAGACGGGAGCAAATTCAGAGCAGTAAACGCGAACAAGAAAAATTATTCAAAATCAAAACTCAAGAAATTAATAGAGAAGATAGACCGACAGATTCAAGAATATCTAAAAGCCGTTAAGGAACAAGACGAAGAAGAAGTCGATGTAAAAGAATTATCAAAAGCCGAACTTCAAGAGAAGATAGCGCAGTTGAAAGCAAAGTCGGACAGATACGACAAGATGATAAAAAAGATGGACGAGAACGGTCAGACGCAAATAAGCTTGACCGATCCGGACAGCAGAATGATGAAGAATCAACAAAACAGGGAGGTATGCTATAATAGCCAAATAGCGGTGGACGACAAATACAAATTGATAGTGGCACACGAAGTTTGCAATGACATAAATGATTATAAACAGTTGTATAATATGTCGTCAAAAGCGAAGGAGTCTTTGGGCGTTGAAAGTATAAGGGTATTGGCTGATAAGGGATATTTCAAAAAGGAAGAGGTAAAAAGATGCTACGACGATAATATAGACTGCTGCGTTCCCGAACAGCGGAAGAGTCAAAACAGAAGAAGAGGATTATATACGGATAAAGATTTTTTCTACGACGTTAGCGAGGACGCGTATATTTGTCCGGCAGGCAAAAAATTAAAATACAAGTACACAGTAACTAAATACAATAAGAGACAGCGGGTATATCAAACAAAGCTATGTAAAGGGTGTAAATTAAGGAGGAGATGCACAACGGCAAAATATGGACGAAGCGTTTATAGATGGGAATCCAAAAGGGTAATAGAAGAAATGAATAAAAAAATACAATCAAATCCGGGTATAATTAACAAGCGCAAGGGATTAGTTGAACATCCTTTTGGCGCTTTAAAACGGACAATGAACCACGGATATTTCTTAACAAAGGGCTTAGCTAAAGTAAATACGGAATTTGATTTGTCAGTTTTAGCTTACAACGTAAAAAGAGTGATAAATATCATGGGATACAAAGGATTAGTAGCGGCTCTTGCTCAAAAATCCTCTTTCTATTTAAATATTTGTCTTTCAAAAACGAAAATAAGACGATTAATAGCTCATATAGAAAAATTTTGGAGAATAATAAGTTCAAAGCCGAATTTTTGTTGCAATTTTTAAAAAAACAAATGCTCCCAAATTTAGATTTTTACACAGACTCGGGGTTTGGGAATTAGGCGGTATATAAAAAGAGTTTGGGAATTAGGTATTATATAAATGGAGTTTGGGGATTAGTATAGGGTGTTGGAGTTTGTGAATTAGGCTGCAATAGTTTCCTCTCCCCACTTTCCTCATTCCGAAATTGGAATTTCGGAATGAGATAAAAGGACTAACAGGTTAATATCAATATGCTTACGTTAATCTTTTTAGTTCTCTCCTCGCTTGCGGGGAGAGTTAGAGAGGTGTTTCTTGTGTTGAGCTTTTGCCGGGAGGAGCGCGGCTGTATGCGTCCCAACGCGGGAGCGTCGAGACGAGTAAAGATAGATAAATAAGAATATTAAATAAACCAATCCACGACATAAAGGACGCGGCTAGTGATTTTTCAGGGTGTAACCCATCTTTTCGGTTATATATTCATCCGAATTATTTATTTCCGTCGAGCGCGGCTAAGTAGTTGGCTTCGGCGTTTTTCCAGTTAACTACGTCGAACCAAGCGTTAATGTAATCGCCGCGTCTGTTCTGGTATTTTAAGTAATAGGCGTGTTCCCATACGTCGATAGTCATAATCGGGATAGCGTCCCAAACCGTCAACTTTTGATGGTTCTCGACTTGGAGCGTAAGTAGTTTTCCGTCGCTTAATCTTACCGCTAATACTCCCCAGCCGCTGCCTTCAACTTTTTTTGCGACGGAGAAGATATACTCCTTAAACTTTTCAAACGAGCCGTAATCGATTTTTATTCTGTCCAAAAGTTTTGCTGGAGGAGTTCCGCCGCCGTCGGGCGACATAGAATTCCAATAGAGCGTGTGCAGGAAATTTCCCGCTCCGTGAAAAGCTAGTTTCCTCGACCAATATTGAACTAAAGAGTAGTCTTTCTTGCTCTGCGCCAAAGTGATTTCCGCTTCGGCTTTGTTAAGTCCGTTGACGTAGCCTCGATGGTGCTTTGTGTGATGCAAATGAAGCGTCTTGGAGTCGATAACCGGTTCCAAGGCGTCGTAATCGTAGGGCAGTTCCGGCAGTTTATGCTCGGAAGGACTTTTGATTCTGTTTTCGTCGTTGGCGATAGCGTTAAAAGCTGGGGCGGACGCGAATGCCGCAGTCGCGGCTAAAAAACCGCTTTTTTTAAGGAAATCTCTTCGATTAGAACTCATATTCACTCCGGTTATTTAAAATAAATCGGTATATTTTATATTCAACACAATCCAGCCTACCGTCGGCGATTTATAGAAAGTAAACTTCCACCTCAACGGATTTAAGGAATGCAAGCTTAGATAAGTAACTTTCATATAAGAAGGCGATATAAATTTAATACTAGAGCGCTCGTAGCCCTTAACAGCGCCGTATAAGTCAATCGCTTTCAAAGTCTGCAAGACTTGATTTTTTACTTTGTCTTCGTTCATAATCAGCGGGCTGCCCCTTAAGAGTTTGTCGTAAGCTTTGTCGGCGGACTCGTTCATTAGCGATTCGAAAAAGTTCTCGCATTTATTCGTAACGTTTTCGGGCGGACTTTTAATCTCGCCGGAGGTTGTTTCAAACTCCTCTTCTTCGTATGCGTCCTGAGACGAACTGTCTGTTTGGGGGTTAAAAGTAGCGCTTTCCCGAGCAAATAGAGTTACGTTTACCGTGAAAAAAAATAACAAAAGTAAAAAACTTATTTTCATCTTCCGTCCTTTATTTTATAACCTATTTAAATATTAAACTAACCAAGATAAAAAATATTGTTTACCCATTCTTAAGAGATTCTTGCTTGATAATTTACTAAAACTATATACAGCGTATTAACGTAAGCCGCCGCATTTGGCTTCACCGCCGCTTCAATCCGGCGATTTTCCTCAGATACGCTATTTCCTTGTCCGTTAATCGTCTGTATTCGCCTCTTTTCAATCCTTGCGCCGAAAGCCCCGCGAAAAATTTCCTGTCCAGCTTTTTTACTTCGTATCCGAGAGCGCCGAAAATCCTTTTAACCTCTCGATTTCTCCCTTCGGTTAAAGTTATGAATACTTCCGTCGCGTCTTGCGGGTTGATAATAACTTCGCAAGGCGCTGTTTTGCCGTCGTCGAGTTCCACCCCTTCGGCGATTCTCTTGGCGTCGTTTTTAGTTAGCTTTTTGTCTAATCCCGCTTTGTAAATCTTTTCAATTTGTCCGCTTGGATGAGCGAGTTTATGAGTAAGTTCGCCGTCGTTCGTCAGGAGCAAAACTCCGGCAGTGTTGCGGTCGAGCCTTCCCACGGGGAATATTCTCTCTCTGCTTTTCACTACGTCCATTACAGTTTTGCGGTCGCTTTGGTCGCTTACAGTCGTTATACAATCCTTCGGTTTGTTTAGCAAGACATAAGTTGGCTTCTCGAAGGTAGTTACGGGTTTGCCGTTAACGGAAACCGAGTCGCTCGGCTTTATTTTGGCGCCCATTTCCGTAACAACTTCGCCGTTAACCTTCACGGCGCATTCTTCAATCAGCTTATCGGCTTTCCGCCTAGAGGCTACGCCGCATTTTGCTATATACTTGTTCAGCCGTATTTCCTCTTGTTCCGTTTTGGCTCCTTTTTTCTTTCCGCTCATTATTTTGTAGCTTTGTTAATTATTTAAAACAATTTGTCGTTTTGTTTGGCGTCTAAAGTAAGATAACTAATAAAATTTAAAATAAATAATGCAAAGAGTAAGAAAAGTTTATAGCAAATCCAGCCCCCTGAGAAGCTTTCGAACGCCTAATTTGATATTTTTGTAATATTAATCATAACTCTACGGATTATCAATTATTTATGTTTGTCTTAAATAAAGAGAGGATTTTATGCTTAAAATTCACAAATTAACTTCGGAAAAAGATTTCGAGAAATACGGTATAACGAGAAAAGATTTCGTAGATTTTCTTTACGAGCATCTAGACCAATTCGGCGATAAGTGGGAATATATAGACAAATGTCTAGACTACGCTTTGTCCGACAACGAATACGCCGGCGGCTATATGATACTTGCTTTCGACGACGACAAGCTAATCGGCGAAGTTTTGATGAATAGAACCGGAATGGTCGGCTACATACCTGAATACGTATTAGTTTACATCGCCGTTCACAGAGACGCGCGAGGCAAAGGTTTTGGCGGAAAAATAATGAAGAAAGCGTTCGAATGGTCCGAGGGCGACGTTAAGCTGCACGTCGAATACGACAATCCCGCAAAAAGGTTATACGAACGAGTTGGTATGACAAACAAATACGCCGAAATGCGTTACATAAAAGACGAAGGATAATCTATGGCTGAACTAGTCGTTAAAACCGATAAAATCATCCAAAATATAAAGAAGCTCAACGACTATCTGGAAAAGCACGATATCGAGTGGAGCTTAATTACGAAAATGCTGAGCGGACATAGGGAGGCTCTCGCGAAAATACTAGAGTCTCCCGAGCTCAAAAGAGTTCACTCGATAGGCGAGTCGCGGCTTTCGAATCTGAAAACAATCAAGAAGTTGATGCCGGATTTAGTAACCAGCTACATTAAGCCGCCGTCGATAAATCTCGCGCGGTCAATCGTCAAATTCGCCGATATATCGTATAACACTTCCTACAAAACAATCGAAGCGTTGAACGAGGAGGCGAAGAAGCAAGGAGTAGTTCACAGAATCATTATTATGATTGAGCTGGGCGAGCTTAGAGAAGGGATGATGCGAGAGAACGTAGTCGATATATATAAAAGGATTTTTGAACTCGAAAACATTAAAGTTATCGGCATAGGAACGAATCTAGGGTGTATGTACGGGGTGGAGCCGACGTACGACAAATTGGTTCAACTATCGCTTTACAAACGCATAATCGAGGCGATGTTCGACGAGAAATTGGAGTTAATATCCGGCGGTTCTTCAATCACTTTGCCGCTAATCGGCAGGAAGAAAATTCCAAAGGCGGTTAATCATTTTAGAATTGGCGAAGCGGTATTTTTGGGAACGACGCCCTTTACCGGAAAAAAATACAACAACCTTTCGACCGCCGCTTTTGAATACAAGGCGAACATCATTGAATTAGAGAAAAAAGAGAACATACCCGACGGCAAGTTAGCTCCGGGGAACGTAGGACACGCCGCCGAATTCGAAGACGACGCCGAGATAAAGCGCAGTTACAGAGCCTTAGTCGATTTCGGAGCGTTGGACGTCGATACCGACGAACTGACGCCGAAAGAGAAGGACGTCGAGTTTTTCGGCACTACGTCCGATTTAACAGTTTACGATTTAGGCTCGAACACGACGAAAAACGGCAAGAAAAAGCACAACGTCGGCGGCAAGCTGTCTTTTATGCCGTCTTATATGGGCGCCGCTCGATTGATGCACTCCAAATTCGTGGATAAGAAAGTGATTTAAAGCTGTGTTTCAGACGCGCCGCGCCATCGAGGCGCGGCGCGTCTTCTAATAATTTTTCTACCGCGCCACAACAACCTTCTCGCTTCGGACTTCGCCGCCGGCGCGCAGAACGACGTAGTAAACGCCGGGGGGCAAATCATTGACATTTATGTTAGGGATAGCGCTGAAATTTTTATAGAACAGATTTTTTAAAACTTCGCCATATATATTAAAAATAGTAATGCTAACATCTTCATAATCAGGAAAGTTACATTTTACTTTAATATTTGATATAGCGGGATTAGGAATAATAATCATTTCATTTTCTTCTATATTATTTTGTGAATCATTAAAATTTGAAATTAATGAGTCGGGTTGTCTAATTAATTGTTGATCTTCAATTAAATAACAATCTTCAATTTTTGCGACTAGATTGCTACCCAATTGAGAGCTAAAATCCGGGGATAGCTCTATTTCTTCACCTGCAGTTAATAAAACGCTGCTTTCTGATTGTAATTCGACATTAGGGCCTACAGTTAATTTATATTTTGCTTTATAACAATCAGGTTCATTAATGTTTATATCTGTAAGTGAAACGTTTGCTTGACATGAATTATCTTTACCAAGTATAGATAAAGCTATACTCGAATTATTATAATGACGAGGATGCCAAAATGTTGTAGAACCATCTAATGTTAATAACTTGTAAACATATGTTTCAAATGTCCAGTCACTTCCATCTTTTTCAAATAAAGTACCGCCAGTAATACCCCAAGAAGGATTACCCCAAGGAAATCCCCAAGTATAATAATCATTAGACCAAACCCAGACACTATCAAGATCTTCATATTTATCAGGCACGGTATAAGTACCTCTTACCCTATACGCTTTCTTAACGATATAACAGTTAAATGGATAACGAAAACATATAATATCATCATCGCCTGGGAAATCAACTTCTTCAACATCTAAATTATCTTCTAATAGATAATGCTCTAGATTGAAAGGTTTGCTTACTATATGAACAGCTTGACCCGCGTTCAAACGTCCCCAACCAAAATAATCGTCATAACCTGGATCTCCGGCATCGTCTGAACTAATTTTTAGTATTTCTCTTATATCGTCAGGCAAACTTTCTTTTTCTCTTTTATGCAATTTTGATAAAACTAAAGCGGCGGTTGCACTAACAAACGGCGCAGAGTTTGAAGTACCGCCAAAACCATCGTAAGTGTTCCCCATAGAATTAACGCCTGTTGTTAAACCTAGTATACCGTGAGCAGAAATAGTTACTCCAGCTCCATAACTGCTCCAATTATAATGATCGCCATAATTATTTAAAGCTGATACAGAAATTATAGCTCCAGAATTTGAGTAAGAAGCAGGATAAAGGGGTATGTCGTTACCTTCATTGCCTCTACTAGCGACAATAGTAGCGCCAAGTAAATACGCTTTTAAGAAACACTCATAAAATAATTGGGATGTTAAATTATCCCAGTTCCAAACATTACAAGTATGCCAATCTATAAGAACATAATCATCTGTGTAACACATTCCGCCAAAACTACAGTTAATCACGTCGCAATCATATCCAATACCATCATTAACCGAGGGATCTGCAGCTATCTCTGGCAATGCTTCTATTACAAGCGTTTTTTCTATAAGACGTCTGTTGTCATCATCAACATTATCTGAAGTAACTCTAAATGAAAATATTTGACAACCTGATTGAATCGTTTCCCAACCGCCTGCAATTCCGATAACCCCGGTAGAATTATTGTTTAGCGCGCCTATTATACCTGCGATTGGGGTGGCATGTCCTTCTGTTTTATTCCCGTCAAATACTGGTAGCGGATCTGAATCGTTGCTTTTAAAATCCCAACCGCCTCGTATTCTATATCCCTCTCCTATTCCGCCGCCTAAATCATCATGAGTATATGATACGCCATGACCGACGATAGCTACTTTAATATTTGAATTGCCTCTTGTATAGTGCCATGCTCTCGGCAAGTCGATATTATAAGGTGTATTATAATATTGTTCTTGCTCATCATAATATGGATCGTTCGGCGGCCATCCCGATACTTTTACATAACCTGAATAATCAATATTTAGTAAATTAACATTATTTTCTTTTAAATATTTCATTTCTTCTTTATTTAGTGAATCGAAACTTTCTATAACAAAAACTCTTTGAAAACGTTCAATTGAAACTTTTCTTCCTTGTCTTGTATTTAAGTAACGCGTTGTATCCGGCAAATTTCTCATAAGCTTACGAGCGGAAACGGCATTCATGTTTTTGATTAGACTCCTTAATTTTAGAATTTTATAATAATCCTTTCCGGCGTTTTCCTCGTTTACCGAATCAATTTTTTCTAAGTCAATATTATTTTCACTGTTTTTAAAATTCACTAAGTTCATTATTGAATCCAATTCAACTAGATACTTAAACTTATATTGTTGACTATATGAATTAGATACAATAAATATAATTAATAGAATTATAAATAATATTGTTTTATTTAAATTCATATCATCACCTTTAAAATATTAAGATTTTACTATCGCTTTTATCTTTTAGATGTAGAACAATTACTTCGATAATATAATATCCGCGCTTTATACCATCAAAGGAACACTGTATTACCAAAGTGCTATTTTGAATTATCTGTTCAATATTTTTGTCTTTCTTTAATTTTCCAATTTTATTGTGAGTTTGATATATCCCAGTAATTTTCAATGTGTCTATCGGATTGTTTCCAGAATATAATCTAATTATAACATCGGAAAAGTCTAAAGTGCCAGTTCCGTATGCTCCTTCCGTTGAAATTGTCAATGTATCTTTGACGCTCACAGGATTAGGGTATATAAAGCCAATTTTAAAATCCGGACCTACTTTAATACCATTATCGCAATCCATCAGTAGAAAAAGTAAAAATAAAAAAATAGTTGATGAAATCAATATATTATTTATTTTCGTATTTTTTAAGTTCATTTTTAATCTCCTTATTTTCCTTCTTAAGCTCAATCACGTAAAGCGTGAGCTCCTCGATTTTCTTTAGCAGTTTCGTTTGCATCTCGCCGACCGCGACGCCGTTTTTCTCTACTTCTTCCGCAGACGGCATATCGGGCAAGCGCTTATATTTTCTAATTTCGCTTTCGACCTCTTCCAAGGACTTAAGATTGTAATCGTCCTCGAATACGTAGTCGCTCCAATCGCTTAGCGTTACAATTATTTCTTTAGCGACGATTTTGCCGTCCACGCTTAATTTATAGTCGGCGTGGTCGCCCGACGTTATGGTTTCCGCTCCGATAACAACTTGATTAATACTGTAATTATCATCATATACTAATTCCATTACTTTCGAGCTATTTCTCTTGAAAATCAAATCTTGGTCGTTAGTCGTTCCTATAAAATCGCCGGAAGAAGTCGAATTCCCTCCTAAAGACCAAAACGAACTTATGCTTTTGTCGCTTCTTGTAAGTTTTCCGTCTAAATTAGCCAAAATAATTTTATCGTTTGCTCCCGCAAGTCCGTTTATCATTACATCGCCGTCAACGTGTAATTTCTCCTCCGGTATAATCTCGTCGCCAATCCCTACATTACCGTTTTCCATAAACCTAACAGTAGTTCTCGGTTCTTCCGTTCCCATAATGGGCCAAGCTGCTTCCCTTTCGGTAAACGACGAACTCGACTCGGTTTTAAAGCTGAGCGCAAAACCTACCGGCGTTTCGTCTTCTTTCTCGACCCATTCGTGTTCAATCCAATAGTTGCCTGCTCTTCTCGGGTTATCGTCGCCGGCTACAAATGGTCTGTAAAATCGTATAGACGGCGCCATAGAATCTACGTTAAAGTAGTCTCCGTCTCTTTTTCCCATAGTATAAGTTCCTCTTACGTCGAACGATATTTTCGACGATTGAAGATTCCAACATCCCACGTTTACGTCGAGCCTTCCTAGCGGCGGGAAATACGTTTCAGCCCAATTTTCTCTACCTAAAACGGCGTCGCCATATTCGTCTATTCTCATCCTTTCGCGGTCGTCGGTTTTTATTATTAGCGGATATTCGTTTAATGTTCCTAGAAATTCCGAACCGTCGGCGTAGTTTAATACGTTACCGTTCGTGCACCAAGGCGCTTCACAAGGCTGGGCGCCTTCGTCGTAAACTATATTTCCGTCAACGTCCGCGTAAAGCGGCTTTAAACTATCGCCGCCCGCCAAGCTGTCGCTGCGAATCCAGCCGCCGACGTGCAATTTTTCTTTCGGGTCGTGTTGCCATATACCGACTTTTTTGTCGTATAGATACATTACGTCAACTACTCCGGCACTCGCTTCCGCTCTTGTAGGTCCTCCCGAGCAAGCAAACGCCAAGCCCCCGTAATAATTAGTGTCATCCTCGAACGGTCCTAACGTATTGCTATACGACGTAATTTCGCCGACTTGCCAAGCGT
>CAZDXB010000053.1:0-1224 GCA_964509335.1 uncultured Hyphomicrobiales bacterium
GAGGAAAAAGGAAAGAATTTGGGAGCGAGGAAAAAGGAAAGAATTTGGGAGCGAGATAAAGAGATAACATTGATTGCGAAATAAAGAGACAACATTGATTTGTTATTGGAAAAATAAAACAAGGTAAACGATGAAAAGAACGATAATATTGGCGGTTGTCGCGCTCGCGATTACGGCGACGGCGCTCGGCGAGGTTAAAACGGTAGAGATTAATATGTCGAAGCTGGAACTCGAATCGACGAACAAAATTGGCGTTAATCTCGAGGAAGGCGACAAGTTCGTCATAAAACTAAAAAACATTCTGCCGAGTATGAAATATATAATCGAATACGACGGCTACGCCGCCTCCGTCAAGCCAAAGACATTGTCGGTAAACAAAGACGCCAAAGGATGCGCCGAATTTTACGAAGCGGAAAAATTCAATCTGTTCTATGAAATCGACGAAAAAGTCGTTTCGATGATTAGAAACAAATTTTTCGACAATATAAAGAAATACTGCGAAAGCGAATCGCAAAAAGCCAGATATACCGATTCAATCGACGCTTTGACTTCAGCGGTAGTTTTTGAAAGCGGCGCCGAATACGACCTCGCGGCGAGCGTAAAAATCAGACGCCCGCCCACAAAAGAAAACAAGGGAGAAAGAGAATGGGATGTGAAGTTCGTAAGCGAGCCGACGAAAAAGAAATCCAAAGACAGAACAATCGCCGAGGGCGATAGATGGATGATAAGCTACGGTTTTTCGTATCCCATTATGTTCTCGACGGCACAGAGATATTACACGGCTGCAAGCGATTCGGTAGAAGGCAAATTCGAGATACATAAAATGAGAGACAACGAATACATCCGTTTCATTCCGTCGATATTTTTGCACTGGAACACAATGAGCGGCGAAGACAAACATTGGAATATCAGCGTAGCCGGCGGCGTCGGTTTCGACTCCGACAATCCTATCATACTATGGGGCGTCGCTATGACTTATCGTTGCGTTCTTAGCTTTAATTTCGGCGCCTTAGTCCACAAAGTTAGCAAGTTGCACGGCAGGTATTCCGAAGGAGATATAATAAGCGAAATATTAGATTACGAGCAATTGCACACGATGCGTTACAGAATAAACCCGTTTTTCGGCGTTTCGTTCCGGTTCGATAGTTTTACGAGGGATAGCCGTTAGTTCCGAGAATTAACTAAGCTAAGAAAAATATATATTGTGCGTCATTAGAGCTGAAA
>CAZDXB010000053.1:1324-11245 GCA_964509335.1 uncultured Hyphomicrobiales bacterium
ATCTGTAGGGGCTGAAAATCTGTAGGGGCTGAAAATCTGTAGGGGCTGAAAATCTGTAGGGGCTGAAAATCTTCAGCCCCTACTTCTATCCATAAAGACAAACATATCAACGCTAAAAATATGTTTGGAAAAATACATAATACCTTGTAGGGGCTGAAAATCTTCAGCCCCTACTTCTTCAGCGCTTAACCCAGTACCGCAACATTTTTGTAAGAGTATATTTTTACATAAATACTAAACCGTGTAATTTTTATTATGATATTCGTCGAGCGCCCACTTCAGCGGATTTTGTTCGATATATTTTCTGATTTCATATAACTCCTTATCGTTTCGAATAATACGCTCATAGTAATTTCTTTGCCATACGTTATGGATATTCGTGTTTCTTCTAAACCATTTTGTAACGCCAATTTTAAATCCTTTAACTATTGAACCCAATGAGCGCGGTATTATATTTTGGAATTCATTGAGAGATGAGCAACTATGGGGCTGAAGATTTTCAGCCCCTACGTTCTGTCCCTTTATAACTACTACAAAATGTATATGATTAGGCATAATTACATAATAATCTAATTCAGAGTTACTAAAATGAGATGGAATTTCTTTCAAACATTTTTCCGTGAATTGTCCAGAGCGGTTTGATTTCATTTTGTCATTTTCTATCATTCCGAACAAATTGCGCTTATTAAAAGTGCATACGGTAACGTAATAATATCCGGGTTTTGAGTAGTCGTATTCTTTCAATCGCAAAGATTTTCTTTTATGTTTATCTATCTTGCTTTTCATAAAACGAATTGAGCGATAAGATTCACTTAATTAAGTTAACAAGACTACCTTTCTCGGTCGCTCTGTTTTGTTGTTCTTCGTAAGCTCTCGCCGGCGAGAAATCGCCTTGTATTCGCTGGGATATATTTTCGTTCCTTTGTCCTTGCAACTCGGCTCTCGCTCTCGCTTCGATTGAGGACGCGCTCGCGGCGACGGCTCTGTCTTGCGCCGAGGGATCCGCCGGAGCTAAAGCGGCTCGCCTAATCTGTTGCATCTTTCTTATTACTTCTTCGGGATTGTCTAAATCGTAGGACATATCGATTTTTACTTCGCCGCTGACGGCGTATCGATTGCCGTCGGGACCTACGGTGTAAACGTAATCGCCGCCCCTGACTAGACCGCCGCCCGCCGCTCTGTGAGCCGATTCGTGCGCTTTCACAGCTTGGTCGATTCTCTTGAGATTTTGAACGAGCTTTCTTTCGCTTGAAGTTAATTCCTCTTTGACTTTAGCGGCGCTTTCGTTCGCTTTTTCCCTAGTTTTATCCGTTTCTCTCGGCTTTTCTTTTGTTTCGGGGACGAACGCTAAAGGAGTTTTTCCTATATCGGAGTAATTTTCGTTTTGTGGGGGCTTTTTAGGAGTTTTCTCAAATGAATCATTCGTTTTAGGCGGGGCGCCGCCGTTATTCGGTAAGATTCTGTTTAGGTAATCGTCAGACTTAGGCTGTTTGGTTCCCGACTGGGAGACATCTCTCGGTTTTATCTCTATGTCTTTATACCTTATTTCGGGAACTTTCATTTATATTCCTTTTAACCCAAACGCTCCAAAATTACTCGCGTTTTTCTTAATAAAAACAACTATCCATTTTCTATTATCGGTTAAACTGAAATAATACTTTAACTTTTTAGCGATTTTTTCTTTTTGTTTATACGATAATTGCGTATATTTTTTCCGATATTTGCACAGAGAGAGTTTATGATTAAGCAAATTAGAATATTTGGTTTTATTTGGACGGTGATTTTCGCCGCTATAGCCGTTTTTCCGATATTTTTCGGAAACGAAGCGAGGCTTTGGGCGGTCGGAGCGGCGGCTTTTTTCGGCGCCGTTAGTTTAATCGTTCCGAGAATATTAACAATTCCTTACAAGCTATGGATTAAGCTCGGCGAAACGATATCTTTGCTGATTTCCAACGTCGTAATATTTCTAATGTTCTATTTGCTTTTCGTCCCGATTGGTTTAATAGCTAAGCTTTTCAGCAGGGATTTCTTAGATAAAAAAATCGACGCCAAAGCGGAAACTTATTGGGAAAAAAGAAAAATTAACCCCGGTTCAATGAATAATCAATTTTAGGAGATAAATATGTCTTTTTTCGGCGAATTATTAACGTTTTTGAGGCAGAGAAAGAAATTATGGCTTCTGCCGATTATTCTTATAATGCTTTTTCTCGGACTATTGATTGTGTTAACCAGCGGTTCGGTTGTGGCTCCTTTCATATATACGATTTTTTAATATGAACGCTTTTTTTGACAAAGATATACTCGAATTGACGCAATGTCCGTCCTGCGGCGGAAATCTGAATGTAACCGGCGACGCTTTGCATTGCGGCGTTTGCGACGCCGCATTTGACATAAGAGAGGAAATTCCGGAGCTTTTCGTTTCGGACTCTTCAAAATCAAACTTGTCCGACAGAGTTAAGAGCTTCTACGAAGAAACGCCCTTTCCCGATTACGACGAATTCGACTCTTTAGGCTCGCTCATCTCAAAAGCGAAGAAGAGCGTCTTCGCAAAAGCTCTGGACGACAATCTTCCTTTCGGCGCGAAAATTCTCGAAGTAGGATGCGGCACCGGACAAATGACTAACTACTTAAGCTCCGCATACAGAAAAGCAATTGGCATAGACGCGTCTTTCGCTTCCTTGCTTCTAGGCAAAGATTTCGCCAACGAACAAAAATGCGCCAGAGCGGGATTCGCGCAAATGAACCTGTTCAAACCCGCTTTCAAAAAAGAGTCTTTCGATTTCGTAATTTCGCTCGGCGTATTGCATCATACTTTCAACGCTTACTTAGCTTTCCAAAAATGCGCCCAACTCGTCAAGCCCGGCGGTTATTTCGTTTTCGGGCTTTATCATAAATGGGGCAGAATCCTGCAAAGAATCAAGAGATCGATTTATAAGTTATTCGGTCCGAAAGATTTTTTATACTCGGGAACCTTAAAAAGGCAAAACGTTAGCGAAGCGAAAAAACAGGCTTGGATAAACGACCAGTTCGCGAATTTGAAAGAAACGAGACACACGATTAATCAATCGATTAAATGGCTCGAAAAAAACGGCTTCGAGTTTATTTCCAGCATACCGGCGCCTGGGCTGTTCGAAAAATACGAGTTGGACAAACTTTTCGAAAAAAGAGAGCGACCGAGCAAAGCGGAGCTAATGATAAACGAAGCGTTAATGACGTTCACGAACGCAAGGGAAGGCGGTTTTTTTATCGTAGTTGGAAGGAAAAAAGCGGAATAATATGAGAATACTCGGGATATCGGCGTATTATCACGACTCGGCGGCGGCGTTAATTGAAGACGGCGAAATAATCGCGGCGGCGCAGGAAGAACGTTTCTTGCGAAAAAAACATTACAGCGACTTCCCCTCGAGCGCGGCGAAGTTTTGCCTCGACTACGCCAATCTGAAGCTGAGCGATATTGACTTCGTCGCTTTTTACGATAAGCCGTTTCTGAAATTCGAGCGGCTGCTTCTGACTTATATAAACGAAGCGCCGAGAGGATTCAAATCGTTCCGCAAAGCAATCCCCGTTTGGCTCAAAGAAAAATTGTTCTTGAAAAAATCTATAATCGACGAACTCAAAGGTATTGGCGGTTTGTCGAAAAAAGAAATCGACGCTAAAGTCAAATTCGCCGAGCATCATATCTCGCACTGCGCTTCTGCGTTTTATCCCAGCCCGTTCGATAGCGCGGCAATCGTTACAAGCGACGGCGTCGGCGAGTGGGCGACTTCCAGTATAGCTTTCGGCGACAAAAACGACATAGAAATTCTGGAAGAACTACACTTCCCACATTCCCTCGGATTATTATACTCCGCGTTCACTTACTTCTGCGGATTCAAAGTTAACGACGGGGAATACAAGCTAATGGGCTTGGCTCCTTACGGAGAGCCGAAATATGTCGATTTAATAAAAGACAAGTTAATCGACTTAAAAAACGACGGCTCTTTAAAGCTGAATATGGAATACTTCAACTATACCGTCGGTTTGACGATGACGAACGACAAATTCGCCGAGCTTTTCGGAATTGCGCCGAGACGCCCGGAATCGCCTCTTACTCAAAAATATATGGACATAGCCAAGTCCATACAAGAAGTCGCGGAAGAAGCGATAATAAAAACCGCCCGACACGCTCGAAAAATTGCCGGAAGCCCGAATTTATGCTTAGCGGGCGGCGTAGCTCTCAACTGCGTAGCCAACGGCAAATTACTCAAGGAAAACATATTCGACGAAATATGGATTCAGCCCGCCGCAGGAGACGCGGGCGGTTCGGTAGGAGCGGCGTTAGCTTTATACTATAAAGAGTTTAGCGAAAAAAGAAGCGTCTCGAAAAAAGATAAAATGAAAAGCGCTTTTCTCGGTCCCGAGTATTCCGACGAAGAAATCAAGCGAACTTTAGATAAATACGGCGCCAAATACGAAACAATCGCCGATAGAGATGAGCTAATAGACTTCGCCGCCGGGGAAATAGCGAATCAGAAAATAGTCGGATGGTTTCAGGGACGGATGGAATTCGGACCGAGAGCTTTGGGAGCGAGGAGTATACTAGCCGACCCGCGCTCGCCAGAAGCCCGAAGCAAAATAAATCGCAAAATAAAATTCAGGGAAGGCTTCCGTCCATTCGCTCCGAGCGTATTAGAGGAAAAGGCGGCGGAATACTTCGACTTAGACGCGCCCAGCCCGTATATGATATTAGTCGCCGACGTCTTAGAGCGCCGAAGAAAAAACGTTCAAGAAGACAACGAAATAAAAGGTCTGGATAAACTAAACCTCGTTCGCTCGGAAATACCCGCCGTTACTCACGTAGATTATTCCGCCAGAATACAAACCGTCAAAGAAAGCGACAATCCTTTGTATCATCGATTGATAAAGAAATTCGAAGAGAAAACCGGGGTTCCGCTCGTCGTGAACACCTCCTTTAACGTTAGAGGCGAACCGATTGTCCGCTCGCCCGAAAACGCTTACAAATGCTTTATGAAAACGGAGATGGATACGTTCGTCGTCGGCTCCTTCGTCCTCCGCAAAGAACGCCAACCGACGGAAATAGATATTAAGAAATGGAATCGGTAAAGCGCCAGTAGGGGCGAACCTGCGTGTTCGTCCCGTATCCTCCTATCCTCCTTCCCAAATTATAATTTGGGAAGGAGAGTAAAAATGGAACCGGTAAAATAACCGTATGAACATACGGCTGTTCAACCCAATTCTACGAATGTTTCGTAGGGGCTTAAAATCTTAAGCCCCTACACTCATTTCAACTCATTCCGACCGCTCCCGAGGCGGAACGCATACTATGACGCTCCGCGTCTTCTAAAAAACGCTCTCGGCGAAAAGGTAGCTACGCCCCTAAACGAAATCAAACCGAAAGGTGAAGTAAAAGCGACTTTTGAAGCGCGAGGACTTTCGGCTGGCGTTTATTATTACATTCTACAAGCTGGCGATAAATTTGAAAAAGGCAAATTGATTTTTTTTAAGCGATAAGGGAACGCGATTCTGAGTCTTTTCGCGGCGCGTCTTTCCACAAACGGAAACGGACGGCTTCAGCCGTCCGCGAGAAAAGGGAATTCAAACGACGTTTTGGAATTTGCCTCTAAAAAACCGTAACCGCCATTAAATAAAAATACGTCGCCGGCATTACGAACAGTATGCTGTCGAATCGGTCGAACAAACCGCCGTGTCCGGGAAGTATAGCCGAGCTGTCCTTGACTTTCGCGTCCCTTTTGAACTGCGATTCGGCTAAATCGCCCAGCTGACCGACAACGCCGACTATCGCTCCCAAAGCTAGCGAATGCCCCAGCGGAAACGCCGGCAGCAATATCTCCGCCGCCGCCCAGAAGCTAACAATCGCAAAAACAAATCCAGCTACGGCGCCTTCCACCGTCTTCTTCGGGCTGACTCGCTCGAACAACTTATGTTTGCCCATCTTTGAGCCGATAAAATAAGCCGCCGTATCGCAAATCCAAATAGAAGCGAGAACGCAAACCACAAACCACGCCGACTCCAAATCCGACGCAACCAACGGCTTCTCGACAAAATTAAAGAACCTCGACCCAAATCCGCCTTCCTGCATTTCAAGCGTTAAGTTGGCGAAATTCCTCAAAGCCAATAAAAACGAAAAGGATAGCGATATATAGAAAGTTCCGGCGACAGTAACGGAATAGCTCAAAGTAGCGTTAGGCTTTTTGGAAAACATCTCCGCTATCAGAACAATCGCTATAAAAACAAACGCCGACGGCATAATAATTATCGCCGCCTTAAAAAAGTGAAAATAAGCTACTATGAACAACATAGCCGCGCCGGCTATAATCCCAAGTATCTTATGCGGATAAGCAAATTTCTTCTCAGTAATACGATAAAACTCCCAAAGCGCTATCGACGACAACGCGGTTACGACGGCGAAGAATGTCCATCCGCCGAGATAAACGACCAGCAAAACCAAAGGAACGCCGATTACGGCTACTACTATTCTCTTAATCAACTCGCTCAATTTCTCTCTCTTTATATTATTTCTTAAATTACGCTAATTATAAAAATAAAAATTCATTCGCAATTCAAATATTTTTTTTACGTTTAATATTGTAACTTTGCAAAATTAAATAAAATTCACAAGAATTGAAGAAAAAGAGCTTAAATATCAAAAATTTATACGTTTTCGTCGATTTCGACGGAACGATAACGAAAAAAGACGTCGGCGACGAACTCTTTAGAGTCTTTGGCGAATTAGAGCCTTTGCATTCAAAGCTCCGAAACGGCGAATTGAAAATCGAGGACTACTGGAGAGAAATCTTCAAAACGCTCAAAACCGGAGTCGGGAAAAAAGAAATACAAGAATTCGCCGAAGAAATCGAAGTTGACCCATACTTCAAAAAATTCGCCGATTACTGCCTCGAAAAGCGAATACCTTTGACCATAGTAAGCGACGGCTTCGACATATATATAAACACAATTTTGAATAAGCTCGGATTGGATAATCTTCCGGTTTATTGCAACGAGGCAATATTCAACGGCGGCAAACCGGAGCCTTTTTATCCATACGCTTCGGAGTCTTGCGATTGTCTGTGCGCGTCTTGCAAGAGAAACTCGGTTATTTCCAACGCTCCCGAAGACGCCGCGATAGCATTCGTCGGAGACGGCTACTCCGACTACTGCGCCGCCGAGCATTCGGACATAATATTCGCTAAAAAAGATTTAGCCGCTTATTGCAACGAAAACAAATTGCCTCATTATCCTTTTAATTCCTTTTTCGACGTTTATAGAACAGTTAAGGATATTTTGCCGAAAAAAGGAATCAAAAAAAGGAGGCAGGCGGAACTGCTTAGATACAAAGCGTTCGAAACTGAATAAACAAGAAAGTTAAACAAAAACAAATATGAAAATGAAAACAAATATCGTTTTAGTTAAAATTGCTATCCTGTTTATCGCGATGAGCTTTACGGCTTTCGCGGAAAAGGATTCGACATACAAAGTAGTAGTTGACAGAATAACCGTAAACGGACGCGAGATAACCGAAAAAGAGAGAAAAGACATAGTTATCGGCAGAAGCGACTCAATCCGGTTCCACTATCATTGCGAAGCGAACGGCGCCAATAAAGTCCCTATTTTATTCAAGTTGCGTCTGAAAAATAAAGAGAGAGAATCCAATCCGCCGGCGACAAGAGCAAGAACCGCTTTCTACACCGATTTGCCGCAAACAAACTATAAACTTCAAATAAAAGCTTTCAGCCCGAAAAAACAATGGAACACTAAACCCGCCATAGTTAAATTTAGAGTTAACGACGAAGAAGCTAAGCTAAGGAAAAAGATAAGAACGCTCGAAAAGAAGCTGAAGAACCAAGAATCAGAAGAAAAAATAACTAGTCTTTGGGATAATTTCGACCTGTTTTCTTTGATAATTGGCTTGGCAATTGGAACGGTATTTGCTTTTATTGCCGTAAACGGAACGAAAAACAAAAAGCAGAGAGGCAAAAGCAAGACAAGTCTTGCAGAAGAAGATTTTAAAGGAGAATACGATATAACCGACTTAGAATTGGAGACGATTATGAAAGACAACGCGAAACTAAAAGCCGAGGCGGAAGCGCTGCGAAACCAAATTAGCAATTTGCAGCAGCGAAGCGAAGAGCTTAAAAAACAGAACAAAGATTTACAAGAAAACATTAGCAAACTATCCAAAAGTAAAGACGAGTTGGAGGATTTACAGGAGCAAAAGAACGAGCTATTAGCGTTGATCGTTCACGACATCAAAAATCCTGTTTCGCTAATGAAAAGCCTCGTTGAATTGCTAAAATCATACGATTTAACGGCGACTGAACAACAAGAAATAATAGAGGACATATCAAATACGACTTCGAAAATCGTTACTCTCTCGCAGGAGGTTTCAAAAATACTATCGCTCGAAAGTTCCAGATTGCAGCTCAACTACACGGAAGCGGACTTAAACGATATATTAGCCGACGTAGCGAGAAGATACGAACCGGCGGCGGACAATAAATCCATAACGCTTTACTTCAAACGAAACGACTCGCTTCCCGAATGCGAAATGGACGTAATAAAAATCGACGACGTTTTGGACAATCTCGTCTCGAACGCCGTCAAGTTCACTCCAGAAGAAGGCAAAGTTTATCTCGGCGCTAAACTGCAAGAAGATTGCGTCGTAGTGGACGTAAGCGACAACGGACAGGGCTTGTCCGAAGAGGACATTAAACAAGCCTTCAAGCGCGGCTCCAAACTAAGCGCCAGACCGACGGGAGGGGAGCATTCGTCCGGTCTTGGGCTATGGATAGTGAAAAAACTCGTCGAGCTACACGGGGGCAAAGTGTGGATAAAAAGCGCCGTCGGGAAAGGCTCCACTTTTTCATTCAGAATACCAATAAGAAAACCCGACGAGGACGAAATACCCGAACCAAGCGAAGAATAAAACAGTAGAACGGACGCCGCTCTACGCTTCGCTAATTACTAATTACGAATTTCAAATTACGAATTATTCGGAAAGAATCTACCTGCGCGCGTAATTCCGGCGAAATTACAACCGCCCGTCGTTCCCGCGAAAGCGGGAATCTTTAAATAAACGCCTACAACAAATTCATCCGACGATTTCAAGTAATCGGATGAGTATTCCCGCAAAAAACCAAAAGCGGTTTTTGATTTTCGATAATTTGGTAAGAAATTAAAATAGCAGCCTTACTTCTCAACTTCAAACAATTTCGGCGAATTAAATCTCGATTGAAATTCTTTTATCCTTCTTTTGGCGAGGGCGATGTAGTCCTCGCTAATTTCATATCCCACATAACGACGATTTGTTTTTATCGAAGCTATCGCCGCTTGTCCGCTCCCCATAAACGGGTCGAGAACGACGTCCCCTTCAAAAGTGTATAATTGAATTAATCTATATGGTAATTCGACCGGAAAAGGCGCGGGGTGCCCTACTCTTTTAGCCGATTCAGCGGAAAACGTCCACACGCTTTTAGTATATTCAAGAAACTCTTCTTTAGTAATCGTGCTTTCCCGCGCCAAATTTTCTCTGCTAAATAATCCATTGGAAAATACTAATATATACTCGTGAATATCTCTAAGCGTAGGATTTTTTGCAGAGAGCCAACTCCCCCAAGCAGTGGAAGGGCTACCGCTGGACGCCTTATTCCAAATAACTTCGCCCCTCATTAAAAATCCTAAATCCAACATATCTTCGACTAAAAAAGCATGAATAGGAAGATAAGGCTTTCTTCCCAAATTAGCTATATTAATGCAAATCCTTCCGCCGGGAACTAAAACTCTTTTGACTTCACCCCATACCCTTTTTAAAAACATTCTATAATCATTCAAAGTGAGATTATCGTCGTATTCTTTCCCAACGTTATAAGGCGGAGACGTAATCATTAAATGAACGCTATTGTC
>CAZDXB010000054.1:0-1618 GCA_964509335.1 uncultured Hyphomicrobiales bacterium
GCCGCCGCCTCGCCCAAAACGCCAAACGAAGAGTCGAGACCCATTTCACAATCGATAGAGTAGTTAGGGATTACGAGGGGTATTTTGAAATATTTTGATGCCTTTATATATTATCAATCATAAAATATCTTATCAAAAACTTCTTTAAATTCATTCTCATTTTCGTTGTTGTAAAAAGGAACGCCGGTTATAAAATATTTATCTGTATCAATTTTAATAGTGCGTGATTCCTTTCGGATTTCTTCTAAAAATTCCTCTTTCCATTTATCATACGATTTCAAATGTTTGCCTTTGGGTTCAATGAAAACCTGATAAGTTAATTCTCCCCCTTCTTTTTGTTTGCAGAACAAAATAAAGTCAGGTTCAAAAGAGCGTCCTATTTTATCATAGATTTTCAATTCCCTTTCATTACGGATAAGATAAATGTTTTCCAATTTTTTCTCTAAAAGCTCAAATTTACGGGCAAACATTTCAACAAACCGTTTTTCTTCGCTTGTGCCATAATTGGCATTATAAACATACCAGGGTTCATTGGCAACCAATTCCTCTTGTCCATTAGAACGTTCACTTTTTTTCTCAACTTTTATTTGTTTGTCTTTAAACACATTGCAAACATAATCATTGATATAATCTGAACCTTCGTATTCAGTAAGATTTGATTTTATTTCAGATTCTATTGATTCAAATAAACTCTGAACAGCATATAAATAATCAAGGTTTGTTAAATTGTTTAATCTCGATTGTGTTCCTCTGAATGTGATTTCTAAACCGCCAAGATAATCATTACTTTCAACAAAGTTTGACAAAGAGCCAATATTTGGGAAATAGTTTACAATATTTGAAAAATGAAAAAATGGATATTGGGAAAGTACAAAACGAATGATGTGTTTTGGTATTTCAGATAATTTGATGTCCTTTTGTTTTTGTATGCCTGCTTCGTGTTCCTGTTCTAATTCAAAAAATGCGCTGGAAACTTTTCCAAATCCTGATGATAGTTGATGTTTATGATTTTTCTTTTTAACGCCTAAATCATCAAAGGATTTCACGTTTCCATAATCTTTTTCAACTTTTTTATTGTAAACTACTTTCCCTTTTTTGTAAAAATCGGTCTTTTTAAAGTCTAATTTTAATTGAAGTTGTTTCGTTTCTAGGTCGTCTTCATCAACGTAAACACCTGTATCAACAAGGGCGTGTTTCAATTCAGAGATGTATTTGCTATCCTCTTTTGTGTGATAGTACAATTCTTCAAGGATTTTTAAATCATTGGAATTATCATCATCAAATTTACGGGTATAGGGGTCTTGTCCTTTCTCCAAAGTAAACGGATAATATCTGGCTCCTCTGACTACCAATTGTGCTTCTGAAATTGTTGTTTTCCCAGGTTTTCCTGCTCTGCCGTCTCGGCCTTCATAAAGCCGGACTATATCAAATAAATTCAACACATCCCAGCCTTCATTGAGTTTCTGAACAGCAAAAACGGCACGGATTGGATTATTCTCATTTTCAAGTGTATTTAAGCGTATTTGATTTATTTCAGCTTCTTTATCATTGTTGGCGCTCAGGCAGTTCTCTTCTTTAAAATTTGCTTTAATCCGTTTTACAATTTCATCGTAAGCGA
>CAZDXB010000054.1:1628-4360 GCA_964509335.1 uncultured Hyphomicrobiales bacterium
TGATATTGTTTTTATTAAAGAAATTAAATGCTTTTTGAACAATTGGAACGGTAGAGGTTTGTTGTATTTTGGTGATTTTTTCGGTAGATAGATTTTCAATTAATTTATGGAAACGTTCTTTATTTTTCTCAGATTCTTTGATTGTACGCTTAGCCTTAAATAAAATAACGGGTTTTAAATTAATGTTTTGCTCTGTTGCTAATTCTTGCCTGTATAGATTGAGTAACAAAGCTTGTATGATTCGTTCTTCTTCATCGTAAAATGAACGAATAAGGTTGATTTCTTTTGAATATTTATCCACTCTGAATTGAGCCAAATCGTATTTGTAAATTACTTTATGCTGATATTTATTTACTAACTCACGACTTTCGTAATCAAGGGTGGCGGTAAATTCCAACAAAATATTATCAAAATTCTGTTCGTGTACTTTTTTGACGGTATGCTCCCAGCTTCCGAATAAGTCTCCGTTCTTTTTTTTGCTTTTGGTTCCCGAACTTAAATGATGAGCTTCATCCGCTATTAAAACCAGTTTTTTGTCCTGAAAATCCTCGTATGTAACGCTGTTTTCTTTGGTGTCGTTAAGGTCAATATGCAACTGTTGTATGGTGGTAAATTTTATATTGATGTTTTCAGCGTCTGCTTCTTCAAAATTGTCTATTTCTTTTATGTGTACTTCTTTGCCGTTAACAACTATTTTATTGTTAAACAGATATTTTTGAGCTTGTGGATTCAGGAAATTATCTTTTGTCTTGTTAATAATATTGTTGCTGTTTACAAAAAACAGAAAATTTCTATACCCCCTTTCATACAAATAAAGAATTAACCCCGCCATTATTAAGGTTTTCCCACTTCCGGTAGCCATATTGTAAAGAATATGAAGCGGCTTATTGGGTTTTTCTTCGAAATCTTCGGAATCAAGATAGATATAACGCTTAAATGCTTCTTTCTGATAATGTCGAATAGGAAATTTCAGATTACCGGTAATGTATTCGGGCATTTTTACTTGCGCCAGCGCTTTACGTGCAAACGGATTGTTGAATATTTCGTGTAGATTTGCCATAGAGTTATTTCTTTCCTTTTAGTTTTTTCTTTACTTCTTTATCAAAATCCGATTCATATAGTTTCTCCTTTATCGCTTTATATTTTTCAAATTCATTTTTTGCCAATGCCTTTGCCACTTCATTGCTTACTTTTCCTTTGTTTTGAAGGATTTCTTCATCGTTAAATCTCAGGAAGGCGTCTAATTTTTCTACCCAATCCTTCATATACATCACAACGCCTTTACGAGCTTGATTTTCAGCATAATCGAGATACATGGTTACGATGCGGTTTAAGCCGTCCAGTTCTTCTTTGTTGAGGTAATTTTTTGCAATACTCACATCTGTTTTGCGGATTTTCCCTTTTGGAGCGTTTTTCCAGTTGGTTAAGCCCATATTTTGTTTCTTGCTGTCGGCTCGTGAATGGATAATTTCTGCCGCTGTTTGTCCAGTGATAGCCCAATGCAATTTATTTTGTACTGTGGCAAAAAAATCTTTGGTAATTTGTTCGTTGACATCGTAATCGGCGCTGCACTGAGCGTATATATCCGTAATTTTTTGATAAAAACGTCTTTCGCTGCTGCGTATATCGCGGATGCGGGCAAGCTGTTCCTCAAAGTAATCTTTGCCAAATACATTTTGCGGATTTTTCAAACGCTCATCGTCCATAGCAAAGCCTTTAATGATATATTCTTTGAGCACTTGCGTTGCCCAAATTCTAAAGTGCGTAGCGCGTTTGCTGTTTACGCGATAGCCCGCCGCTATAATTGCATCCAGACTGTAGAAATCTTTGCTGCGTTTAACCTCTCTGTTGCCTTCTTTTTGAACTATTTCCATTTTGGAAACAGTTGATTCTTTTTGTAATTCGCCTTCTTTATATATGTTATTTAAGTGTTTACTAATAGCGGGAACATTGACGTCAAAAAGCTCAGCCATTTTTTTTTGTGTCAGCCACAAGGTTTCATCTTTTAAATATACTTCGAAATGTACTTTCCCGTCGGGTCCTTTGTATAGCAAAAATTCCTGATATTTTTCCGGGTGCATTGCCATAAATTTATTCCTTTATCCGGTAAAAATCTTTGGTTACTTTCTTTTCTTCATCTGTGCAGGCGAAATCTTCATCTTCAAGCGATGAAAGATTTACATACAATTGGTTTTTGTCCAATAATTCAAGTAAATGCTCTTTTTGCTGTTCTAATGCAAGCTGTTTGAATTCTTCAATATGCTCTTCCCGTTTTTTGATATCCACGTTGTAATTCAGGAATGATTTTTCTTTCATTTGTTCCCAAATATTCAATAGGGCTTCGCTATCTTTTGCTTCTTCTATTTTTTCAATGAAAGCTTGGTTGTATTTTTTGAGTTCGAAGTAGATAAATGAACCGCCGCCTTTCCAATCAACTGCTTTTGATATACCACATTGCTCACCTTCAATGACCTTTTTCAAGCGTTCAACTGAAACATATTCAATGTAATCCATTTGTTCAACACCGATATACTGACGTTTCATTTTATGGGCTACCGCCGAGGTAGTGCCGCTTCCTATATGAAAGTCTAGGACAATATCATTTTTAGTTGTTGCAAAATCGAGCAGATATTTAATTAGACTTTCAGGTTTTGGATAATCGAACTCTTTATCCCCAAATAAATTGGATATTTCTTTTGACCCTTCTGTGTTAAGATTCTTCGTTAAAGCTC
>CAZDXB010000054.1:4370-5117 GCA_964509335.1 uncultured Hyphomicrobiales bacterium
CTCTGAATGGCAACTTTCGTATTCGTTTCTTATCGTTATTATCAACATATTGGTATTGTTTTATATAGACCTTCTCCTTTTCTTTATCTATAACTATGAAATCATTTTCCACTCCCCACTCAAATTTCTTTTGGCTCCACCTCCATGTATTGGGCTTTCCAAGTTTTCCACCTGCGTAAATTTCCTTGTCTTCTGATAATTTAATTGAGTAATCAAGACTTTCCGAATAACTTCCTCTATAATCTAAATCACGCAGATAATATTTACCTCGCCTTTTAACGTGTTTATCTTCATACTTATATTTTCCATCATTCTCAATATCAATAATCTTTAGATAAGTCTTTAATTTTGATTTATTCTTTGCTGTAGATAATATATAATCGTATTCAATTGCTAAAATATGGCTATCATGTCCCCCACCTGTTTTTGCTATGCGAACAATATTTGAAATAAAATTATCTCGACTAAATACTTCATCAAGCAAGATTTTTAGATATGCTTGTTCATTATCATCACAATGGATGAAGATTAAACCATCGTCTCTTAGCAACTGACGTGCAACTGTGAGTCTATTTTTCATAAATGTTAACCAGGACGAGTGTGTAAACCTATCATTATACTGAAAGCTATCTCCGTTTCTATTATAAGGCGGGTCAATATAAATAAGCTTCACTTTCCCGGCAAACTCTTTTTTTAAAGAATGCAAAGCCAATAAGTTATTCCCTTTAATGAGAAGATTATCAGTTA
>CAZDXB010000054.1:5127-11109 GCA_964509335.1 uncultured Hyphomicrobiales bacterium
AGTTATTGTATCTTCCGGCAATCCCCGTTTTTTATTCAAGTCAGCATCACGACTAAATTTTTCAAATGGGTGTTCACCTTCTTTATCATAGGATTTAGCATTCGTTAATACTTTTGGCTCAAGCAATTGCGTAATTTCATCTTGTGCAAGTGTCTCGTTAAAGAATATTTCTTCCCGCTTTTGTTCCTCCTGGCTTTGTCCGCCTTCCAGTATGCAGTCTTTAAAGGGCCAAACCAAAGCTACTTCGTTGCGTTGTTTAAGGTATTTCCCGTCAATGGTCAGTCCAACTTTGTTTTTGTATTGGGTATAGCTGTCGTTTAGGTAATTTTTTTGCTCCAAAAATCGCATAAACAGGTTTTGCTTAAATACCAAAGTATCTTTTATCTTCACAAAAAACTTCTCTTTCAAGTCGTCATTGTCGAGCAGTAACCCAATCAGTTCTTCATCAAAATTCTGCGCTTTGTTCATTACCACCCATTTCTTCAGTTCTCCGTCATCGGTTACGAAGTTGGGTTCTTTCTTTAGCTGTTGCTCTAGCGTCTCAAAAAGTTTCATTTCTTTAATTTCTTATTGTTTATACTAGTTAATATATTATTCTATCATATAACATTTATATCAAAATCCAATTATAATATAACGTATAAACGTAAAATTTCCAAATTTTCTCAACTTGTCGAATGGTCGCGTAGTGCATCCCCATACAGCTCCAAATTCCTCTCGACGGTTTTTTCTATGGCGAAGTTTTTGGCTAATTCGCGGGAATTTTCGCCGTATTCGGCTCTGAGCTTTTCATCGTCGATTAGCTTGATAATCGCTTCGGCGAGCGGTTCGGGCGAGCGGATGTCGCATAAAATACCGTTTTCGCCGTCCTTTACGATTTCCGGTATGCCGCCGGCTCGCGTCGCCGCTATCGGCAAGGCGAGCGCCATGGCGTCCAATATCGACGTGCCTAATCCCTCTTCCTTCGAACTCATAACGTAAACGTCGAACGCCTTCAAGAAAGCGCCGACGTTCTCCCTGAAACCGGCGAATATAAACTTGTCCGCTATATCCAACTCCGAAGCGAGCGATTTCATTTCTTCGAGCTTCTCGCCGTCGCCGAGCGCCAAGAAGACGACGCCGCTACGCAGCTCCAATACGGTTTTCGCCGCTCCAAGCAATGTCGGGTAGTCCTTGTGGTCGGCGAACGCGGCGATTGTTCCGACTACTATTTTGCCCGCCAAGCCGAACTCCTCAATTACCGGGCGTCCGTTTGCTTCCTTGTATTTTTCAATATCGACGCCGCTGCGGATAGTAACGAGCTTGTTTTCGTTTGTTACGTCGCCGCTCATAACTTCTTTTATAGCGTCGGATATGCAAACTAATTTGTCGAGCTTTTTCGTATTGTATTTCCAGCGGCTAAGGAAGTTGCCGGAAATGGGGAAATCGACTCTCCTGACGCCGATAAGCTTCGGTTTCGGAAAAAAGAACTTGGCGAGAAGCCCCAGCGAAAGCGAGTGCGACGAGTGACAATGTATTATATTATAATCGTTCGCTCTGGCGTAATTGGCTATTTTTCCCGCGCTTATTAAATCGAATTCGCCCAAGTAGTCAATCGCCGTATGAGCCGCGCCGCGCTCGATTAATTTCATATGTAATTTGGAATGGCGCTTGCAAAACATATGCGTTTTATAGCCGCGCTCGCGCAAGCTTTCGTAAAGATACATAGCTTGCCGCTGACCGCCCCGCCACTTGTTTTCTACGTCGATATGTAATACTCTGATGTCTTTCATTTTACCGTTTATATTTCATTTCCAATTTCATAGCCGTATATTTCGGCTTTTTTGATTATTTCTTTTGTTAAATTGGGAGATATTTCGTATAAATCCCGCCAATCGAGCTTATCGTATCGGCTTTTGCGCGTGTTAACGTCCTTTCTGATTACCGGCATCTCCTTGTTCTCTACGCCGATTAGCTTCGATATTTCTTCCCATCTGTTTTCGATATTCTCAATCCTGAACCTTAGCGCCGTCCGTTCGTCTCGCTCAATTAGCTCGTTCCAGCCAAGCCAAGAGCACATAGTCCAATAAATAATTTTCTCGTCGCTAATGAGCGAGAATCTCCGTAGATGAAGCTGATAGCTCCATTTTCTCGGCGAGCCTGTCGCTTTGAAAATCCGCCGGAAAGTGTTGTTTAATAGCGTTTGCGAGGACGATATGACTTTCAGGGGATGCCTTAACTGATGTAAAACTGTAGTGAATCTGTCTTTAAATAAATCGAGATGTTGCCATGAAACTACTCCGTCGGGCGTCTTTTCCTCGCTTATGTCTCTAATTCTGCCGAACTGCTCGCCTCTTATCTCAAGCTCTATCTCTCGTAGCAGAGCTTTAGTATAATTCGTGGCGCTTCTTGGAAATCCCGTTACTAAAAACATATCGCTACTTTATCGCCTCCCGAAAGTATAACCCAACAAGTCAATCTCTCGCGAGCATTTTTTTGTTATGTATTCTCTGTCCTCGACGCCGCAGAATTTCGACAGAGCAATTTCTACGCTCGCGCCGGCGGTTTTCTTTGTCTTTATAAAAACGAACTCGTATTTATGCGATACAATCATATTTGCTTACCCGATTTTTCCCGATTAACGTAATCGCCGATTATCTCTCGCGTCTTTTCGCCTCTTTTGTCCCATGTCAATTCCTGGGCGTATTCGGCGACGTTTTCGCGCATTTCTTTTAGTTTTTTCTCGTCGCTTAGCAGACGATTTATTTTTGTCGCTAATTCTTTAGGATTTTGCGGTTCGAAGAACAAACCCGTTTCGCCTTCCTTAATCAACGCTCGTAAGCTCGGCAAATCGGAAGCTACGACTGGAATCGAATAAGCGTAGTAATCGAACAGTTTCAGCGGCGACGTAAGGTGTCTGTTAAAAAACGAGTCCCTTAAGGGCAGTATTCCCAACAATGTACGTTCCAAATAGCGGTTTAAATCGCGCTTCGTAAGCCAACCGGTAATCTTCGCTCGATTTCCTTCGCCCGCTCGTTCGATAGCGCTTTGAGTCGCGGCAATTTCTTCTTCGCTTTTCCCGCCGATAAGAGCTATTTCTACTTCCTTTTCAATATATTGCAAAGCGTCCAATAAAGTATCGACGCCCTTTCGCTCGCCGAAAGAGCCGATATACGCTATATATTTCTTTTCGGCTGAATCGGTCGAGGGGCGCGGAATCAAGCCCGTCCTCAGTAAATGGAAATTCGCGTCTGGGAATACGCTTTTGTATAGTTCCATTTGCGCGTCCTGCAAGCAAAAAACGCCGGATATTTCCGGTATGTAATTCCTCTCGAATTTTTCCTCTTTCTTCTTTTTGTTGGCGTTAACGTCGTCTCTTTTCGACAAGTCCGCGTAAAAGTCATGCGTCTCGAAAAAAGTCGGAATATTGAACTCCGCTTTCAATTTAGCGAGAAACGGCAGAAAGGTATTGCGTCGCGTAATAATCGCGTCAATTTCTTTCTTTTCGCAAAGCTCGCTCAAGCGCTTGTAATATTTCCTATATACCAAACGATTAGTCGAGTTTTGCATTATCGACGAATAAGCCTCGAATATCAAATTATCCGGTTTCTCAAAGTCCATATTCTCCTCGAATATCTCTCCCGCCGGTTTGTTTTCGTTCTTTTTCAGGAACAGATAAACCTTGTCGAAGCTCTTTGCCAAACCGACCGCGTTATATAGAACGAAAGTCTGGCTCGGCGACTTAGACGGAAAACTTCCCGAATGAACGTAAGCAATATTCATGTATCATTTCCTCGCTAATACGGATAAATATGCGGCTTTATACGGAAACGCTTTATTAGCCAATCTATCTATTTTTATCGAAATACGGTTAATTGGAATATGAAATCGAGCGAACCATTTATTTGAGCGTTTGCTAACTATTAATCTAGTTTCCATTACTTCAAATCCAGCTTTTTTCAGGCTACCCGTCAATTTCTTCTCGTCGAAGCTGTGCAGATGCCCGCTAGTGTGATAGTATTCTCCGCAAATCGGACATTTTTTCGTTTTCGCCGCGAGATTTTCCTTATACGGAACAGAAATTATCGCGTATCCTCCATCCTTCAAAAATTCCCTCGATTTATTTAAAGCGCTTTCGTAATCCTCTATATGCTCAATAACTTCCTGACAAATGAACAAATCGAAATCGGAAAATTTCTCTTTCAAAAAATCGGCTTTTATTTGTTTTATTCGGCGCCTTTGCCTATCTGGTATATTTTTTAAATAGCTTAATCTTTCTTCGGAAATATCGACAGCCGTTACGTTAAAACCCTGCTTTGCCAATAAATACGACATATACCCAGTTCCGCATCCCAAATCGAGAACTTCCTTAACTCCGTCAGGCATAAGCTCGATAAGTTGTAAATACCTTAAAACTTCATTTTTATATCTTTTAGAGCTTTTGGACGCAGACCAAATGTTGTATATAATATCCTTATTATGTTTGCATTGCTCTTTCATAAATCAAATTCGTCTTTTTGATTAATCGCTTTCATTTCGCTTCTTTGTTTAATAATTCGTCGAAAACTCCGGCGAGGCTTTTCGCCTGCTCCTTGCGATTAAACTGATTAATAAAATCATAATTAATTGTCTTGTTTAAATTGTGGGGGCTAAAATAGCCTAGAGCTTTCTTGAACTCTCGCATAATCGATTCCCTGTTCGACTCCCAGCATACGTACGAAGCGCCGTATTCCTCGAGCAAATCCGTCAACTCGCTTTTATGCGATTCAATAGCGAAAATCGGCTTTCGCGTATAAAAATACTCGTAAGCTTTGCCGGGAATGATTGTTCCGCCCTCTAAATTCGAGCTTAAAAGCAGTAGAACGTCCGCTTTTTTCAGTATCGCGCAACATTCCGAGTGTGGAACGTAAGGATAATTCGTTACCGCTTCTTTCGCGGCGTTCAAATTCGACAGCCATTTATCGCCGCCGGATTTCATTTTGCCGAAAACGTGAATGTGGAATTTCGATTTTAGCGAGGGGTCGCTCTCCAGCGCTTTGTCCAGCTCCTCGAATAGAATTCGCGGCGAGCTTTTAACCGTAAACCTGCCGGCGTAAACTATATTCATTTTGCTTTTATCGAATTCAATATCCGTATTTGCGCCGTCGAAATCCATCGGGTCGAATCCGTTGCGAATGGTCGAGCATTTGTCTTTTCCGGCTATTGCGTTAAAATTCGCTCTGGCTTTGTCTGTAACGCAAACCATTTTGTCGCAATATTTCAGCAAGCGCTCTTCGAGCTTCAGCGTCTTTTCGTTTCCGCAAAATCTAGGGTCTTGGCTCCACTCGTCTCGGAAATCGGCTACCCAAGGCAAACCGAACTCCCGCTTCAACCTCGACGCCAATATATGAACCGAGTGAGGCGGCGAAGTAGAAAACACGATGTCGATATTATGCCTCTCAACAATCTTTTTCGCAGTTTTGAAAGAAGACTTCTGCCAGAAGTATTTGTTATCCATCGGCAAAAACAGCTTTAGCGCTAAATTCCTGATTTCTCCCGGAATAAAACTAATAACGTCCCTCGTTTTATATACTACTAAATCGTCGGGGATTTCATTGAGGAGGTCCTTGTCGATTTTCTTTAGTTTATGTTTGGAAGTCAAGACAATCGGCTGATAACCGTATTCGCGCAAATACTTCGCGAACTTCAGCGCTCGCTGAACGGCGGGTCCGCCGTCCGGCGGGAAATTATACGTTATAATAAGAACCTTTCTCATTCAGCTCAATGTTTTCCTATATTAAATAACTAAAAACAATAAAGATAAGGAAAAGAAACAATAAAAAGAAATTAGAATATTTAGAGTGAATAGGTTAGGCGTATGGACGGATCGCGACCTGTCCATATTATTACTAGAAAGCTCTTTCAAAGATAAAAGAGAATCAAAAGCATTACTAGCGGCGGGCTTTAGCCCGTCGTTAATTGATTTATATTTACCCCTCTCTAACTCTCCCCGCAAGCGGGGAG
>CAZDXB010000055.1:0-10037 GCA_964509335.1 uncultured Hyphomicrobiales bacterium
TAACTTGACTGCCGTAAGCGTCTTCCTTGCCCGGTCCGTATATTCTGTATAGTATCTTTATCTCCGGTTGTCCGCCTTCTCTTTTAACGAATACCGCGGGGTGGTTCTCTTCGTCGTCGGTTCCGCCGTAAACTTGTCCTTTACGCAAAATTTGACCGTCGTAAGGAACGGTGTTTACTATTTCCGGATTAGCGGATCCGAACGTTAGCCTAACTCCGGGATTCCCGTGAAAAGCGTTAGCGTAAACGTTTGCGTTTGTTCCCCACTGCGGTCTTCTGTATCTGTCGCTGGGTATTCCTTCTTTCTTCGAGTAATGAGCTTCCCATTCGCTGTTGCCCATTGGGGAGTTTGGCGGGAATACGTTTATCCAATTATCGTCTCTGTAACCGTCGGTGCTTTCGCCGTCGTCTTCCCAACCGCATAAGCCAATAAAGGGCAGGTAAGCGTAACCCCATGTATATCTTTCCCAATAACTCCAATAATAGGACCTGCCTCTACCGGTCATTTCTCCATAATGGATTACTACTTGGTTGGTAGATTCTTGTAGCCTTATTTGAAATGTAACTTGACTGTTTGTAGTATAATGGAAAACATTCTTGTACCACTCAAAAACAATAACTCTGTTGGGGGAAGAACCCAAAATAGCGTAACCGTTTTTGGCGTCAGCTTGGCGTCCGTAGTACGAACCGCTACCGTAAAGCCTACCTCCAAAAGCCGTTATTAAATTGTCGTATCTTCCAAATCTGCGGAAATAGTAATAGTAATAACTTCCGTGGCGACCGTATGGACGGAACTGAACATTTCCGTTTCCGCTATAATAAACCCTATCGTAATCTCTCCCGTCGTAGCAAAACGTCCAAGGCAAATTTACACTATATCTTCTATAGAAGTAAACATAGCCAGTCCACTCTCTTGTGTAAGAATCGTTTATCGTTTCGAAATTCGCTACGTCCTGTTCAAAGTCCAAATCTTGAATAGCGTCGCAATTTTGAGCCTCTGATTGCGACGGAAATAAAAATAATATTGAAACTAAAGCAATAGCGAAACGCGTAAGCAATTTGCTTAACATAATAAATCTCCTCGATTGTTTGTAAAAACTATTTTAAAATTTATTGTCCTAATTATTTTTATTATATATCCTACCTAGTTTACTAATATAACAAAATTAATTATTAAGTAAAAACTTCTTTTTTTTTTAGTTATTTTCAAACTTAATTCTTATTTAACTTCTACCTAGATAGACACATCAATATCCAAATCGTCTCAAACTTTTTCATTTTTTTTTAATAGCTTGTTAATAATAGAATTATCGTCTTCCTCAAGCTCCTTTCTAGAAATCGAGGAAGAAATAATTTAGATTTTACTTTATTCTTCTTTGCCCAACTCTCTCAGCAGCGCCTGTTTTTCTATTTCTAAGCGTCTGATTTTTCTATTGACATCGTCCAATTCTTCGGGCATAGAATCAATTTCAATTCTAAGTTGGCTAGCCGCTTCGTCAATTAAGTCGATAGCTTTATCGGGAAGGAATCTATCGGTTATGTATCTTTCGGATAGTTCAGCCGCCGAGACGATTGACGAGTCCGCTATCCTTACTCCGTGGTGCATTTCGTATCTTTCTTTCAATCCGCGTAGGATAGAAATAGTGTCTTCGACGCTGGGTTCTTTGACTAGCAATTTTTGGAAACGTCTCTCTAAAGCCGCGTCCTTTTCGATGTGTTTCTGGTATTCGTCGAGCGTGGTTGCTCCAATGCACCTCAAATCTCCCCTAGCCAACGCGGGCTTTAGTATATTCGCCGCGTCCATCGAACCTTGCGTCGCGCCCGCTCCAATTAAATTGTGCATCTCGTCGATAAATAAGATAATCTCGCCCGCCGACTCTGAAACTTCCTTAATGACCGCTTTCAATCGCTCTTCGAATTGACCGCGAAAGCTCGTTCCCGCCACTAAAGCGCCTAAGTCCAAAGCCACCACTGTTTTCGTCGATAAGGTTTCCGGAACGTCGCCGGAAATAATCCTATGAGCTATTCCTTCGACTATAGCTGTCTTACCTACTCCCGGCTCTCCTATCAGTACCGGATTGTTTTTCTTTCTGCGGGATAGTATTTGTATTGTGCGCCTGATTTCTTCATCCCTACCTATAACTGGGTCAAGCTTGCCCTCTCTCGCTTCGTCGTTCAAAATTCTGCCGTATTTATATAATGCTTGGTATTTCTCTTCGGGATTTTGGTCGGTTACTCGGTGAGTTCCTCTAAATTCTTTCAAAGCTCTCAAAACGGCGTCTTTCGTAGCGCCCATCTCGTTTAATAATTTTCCGGCGTCGGTTTTGGAGTCGGCTATAGTCAACAAAAGATGCTCGACGCTTATATATTCGTCGCCCATCTCTTTCGCTTCTTTAAGTGAGTTGTCTAAAACTTTCGACAAATCTTTCGAAGCGTAGCGGCGCTCGACGCCGCCGGATATTTTTGGCAGTTTGTTTAACTTCTCGTTTACTTTAACCATTAAGCTATCCAAATCCGTTTCGAGCTTCAATAGAATCTGCGAAACGACGCTCTCCTTTTCCTGAATCAAAGCCGCCAACAGATGTATCGGCTCGATTGACTGATTACCGTAACTTTCCGCTATCTCGTCGGCGGTTTGTATAGCTTCCTGCGATTTTAAAGTAAATTTCTGATAATTAATCATCTTACATCCGCTTGTTTATTAATCTTAACTTAATTTATAAGTCGAAAAATTCCTTTTCCTATTGTATGGACGCCATCTTAACAATAAAAAACTTACTTGTTCATCTTATAAAGATAAGTTGTTTGTTAAACATAACCGAGCGTGTATATTCGTCGTTGATACCGTTTTTTCGTATATTCAAAATAAAAAAGAGGAAAAAATGGAAAGAAAAGCGAGCATCCTTTGGATCGACGACGAAATAGAAGTCTTAAAGCCGCAAGTAATACTACTCGAGAAAAAAGGATACGACGTTGAAACCGCCACGAACGGCGAAGACGGCGTAGAGATGGTCAGACGGAAACATTACGACTTGATTTTTCTCGACGAAATGATGGTCGGCTTAAGCGGGTTGGATATACTTCCCGAGCTAAAGAAAATCGACCCCTCCACTCCTATTATTATGGCGACCAAAAACGAAGCGGAAAGCTTGATGGAGGAAGCTTTGGGCGCCAACATCGACGACTATCTGACAAAACCGCTAAATCCTCCGCAAATATTAGCGGCTTGCAAGAAATTTCTCGACTCTAAGAGAATTAGGAGCGATAAGCTCGCTCAGGATTACCTGCAAGGCTTCAACGAAATTTCGCGTAAACTTTTCGAACCGCTTGAATGGAACGATTGGGTAGATATATATATAAAATTGACCGCGTGGTCGATGGAATTGGATAGAAACCCCGATTTGGGTTTCGACCAAACATTGCGCGACCATTGGCGCGAGTGCAACTCGGCGTTTTCTAAATTCGTCGAATCCAATTACACGAGATGGATTAAAGGCGGAGATGAGTCGCCCGTTATGTCGCCGGATATAACTAAGAAATATTTGCTTCCCCAACTGAAAGACGACAAGCCTACGGTTTTCTTCGTTATAGACTGTATGCGCTTAGACCAATGGCTAACTATGGAAGAAATCCTTAGGCAGTATTATTACTCCTATAAAGATTACTATTGCTCTATTTTACCAACGGCGACGCCTTACGCCCGCAACGCTATCTTCGCCGGTCTGTATCCATACGATATAAAGAAATACTATCCCGAATTATGGGCGGACGAAATGAACACCGAAGACCACAAAGCTAACGCTCACGAAAAAGAATTGCTCGAAAAACAGCTTGAAAGACGAAAAGTTAAATTAAACACTAAATTCAACTATATTAAAATTCACGACACCGAATTCGGCAGAAAAATAGAGAAAAGCATAGACAACTTATCAAACAGCCATTTATCGGCGATAGTTATAAACGCTGTAGATATGATAGCCCATTCCCGTTCGGATTTCTCTATATTAAAAGAAATCGCGCCGGACGAATCGGCTTATCGTTCTTTGACTCAATCTTGGTTTCAGCATTCGAGCTTTTACGGAATGCTGAAAAAACTAGCCGATAAAGACGTCAACATAATAATAACCACCGACCACGGCGCTATACGATGTATGCGCGGCGTTAAAGTCTTCGGCGACAAAGAGACATCGACTAATTTGAGATATAAGTTCGGAAAAAACGTAAAAGCCGAACAAAGATACGCTATGCAGGTTCATAATCCAGAAGATTTTAAGCTTCCTTCACAGGGAATCACCGTTAATAATATAATCGCGAAAGAAGACTTTTATTTCGTTTATCCGACCGATTACCATCATTACCTACAAAAATACAGAGACAGCTTTCAACACGGCGGAATTTCGATGGAAGAAATGATATTACCGGTAATTCGATTGGAAAGAAAGTAGAGCGGGCGTTCTAGACTGATTATTGATTACTAATTATCGCTCTTTGGGGCTGTCTCGAAAGCTTCAGCTTTCGCCGCGCTGTCGGAAGCGGAGGATTTGTCGCACAGAAGCGGCGCGACGGCTATTAACAGCGCCGCCCCGAGCGTCAATATAAATATAGTATAGCCGTAAGTCCTACACATTTGTCGATTTTCCCCTATTTCGCTCGATACAAAATTTGCCAATACTCAGAATTTGAAGTTACAAATTTCATTTTAAACTCTAAAAGATAAAATTTTAAAAAAATTGCGCCGATAATTGTAAGCAAATACTATAAATACGACTTGTAAAAACCGTAAAAAGCGCTCTCGCCGAGTTTTTCGCCGCTTAAAGGGAACTCATTAAGTTATCTTTCGCCCTATATATACTTTACTTATTTTCAAATTTTAGATAAAAAATAAAAAAAAGTCGCTTTTATTACGAATATTGCCGACGTTTCTTTATATTATTATAGGCGAATATACGTCAAGAACAAAAATTATTTGTTGAATAAAACGGCGGTTAAATGCTAAATTTAAACGAAGCTTACGAAAACGAGCTATACTTCCAATATCTTAAGGATGCCGAATCCGTTAGCCCCGAGTGGAGAAAATACTTCAAAGACAAGGAAGCTGAAAAGATAGATTTCGAGAGCGCGGAGCAGCCTTCGTCGAAAGAGGCAAAGCGAGAGAAAGAAGTAAAAGAAGACGATAAAATATACATAGACGAGGAAGCGAAAGTCGAACCGCTACCGCGAATTTCGTCGTTAATCTCGGAAAATATGGAAGAGAGCTTGGAAGTCCCCACCGCTACCTCCGCGAGAGAAATTCCCGTGAAAGCTATGGACGAAAACCGCCGAATAATCAATAATTATCTCAGAAAAATGAAGAGGTCGAAGATTTCGTTCACGCATATATTGGCGTGGGCGCTTGTTCGGGCTTTAATTAAGTATCCCGGAATGAACTACGCTTATACCATAAAAGACGGCAAACCTCACATAGTAAAAAGGAAATCTATTAACTTAGGCTTAGCCGTCGATATTACTAAAAAGGACGGGAGCAGGCTGTTGCTCGTTCCAAATATAAAAGACGCTCAGCAATACAACTTTTCCGAATTTATTGTCGCTTTCGACGAGATAATATATAAAACCAAGAACAACAAGCTGGACATTGACGATTTAAGCGGAACGACGATATCGCTTACCAATCCCGGGATGATAGGAACGACGGCTTCTAATCCGAGATTGATGAAAGGACAGGGATTGATAGTCGCTACGGGCGCTATCGGTTACCCCTCGGAATTCCAAGCGGTTAAGCCGGAGATAATGGCGAACTTCGCCGTTTCCAAGATATTCACGGTAACCAGCACATACGACCACCGGATAATCCAAGGAGCGCAATCGGCGGAGTTTCTCCAATACATAAACAAACTACTCATCGGCGAAGATATGTTTTACGACCAAATTTTCGCCGCGCTTAAGATACCGTTCGAGCCGGCGAGATGGCGCTTAGACAAATCCAAAGTAAATATAACGGGCGAATTCGACGAACAGGAAAGAATAGAAAAAGCCGCCCACGCTATGATGATGATTAACGCTTACCGCGTTCGCGGGCATCTGCTCGCCGATATTAATCCGCTCGGCTTCCAATCCTATTACTATCCCGAACTCGACCCCGCTTTCTACGGATTTACTATTTGGGATTTAGACAGAATCTTTCACGCCTCCGATATTTGGGAGAACAACAATATTCCGTTGAGGGAAATACTCGAAAAGCTCAGGGAAACTTACTGCGGCTCAATTGGAATTGAGTTTATGCACATCCAAGCCCCCGAAACTAAGTTATGGATTCAAAGAAAATTAGAAACTGGAAGAGATGAAAATGAATTCAAACAATCCGATAAAGTAAGAACTTTGAGGCTATTGATTGAAGCGGAGCTATTCGAAAACTTCTTGCACACCAAATTCATCGGACATAAGAGATTTTCTCTGGAGGGAAGCGAAACAATAGTAGCCTTGATTGACAAATTATTCGAAAAAGCGGCGGATAGGAATCTCAAAGCCGTTTTTATGGGAATGCCCCACCGCGGCAGATTAAACGTTCTGACTCATCTTTTCGGCAAATCGCCGGCGGCGATATTTAGGGAGTTCGAAGAAAATATCGACTCTGAATCTTATCAAGGTTCAGGCGACGTTAAATATCATTTGGGACACAGCGGGGTTTACGTCTCCCCTTCCAACAATTCCATTCCCGTAAAGTTAGCTTCCAATCCGAGCCATTTGGAGCTTGTCGACCCCGTCGTCGAAGGTATGGCGCGAGCCGAGGACGATAGAATTGGCGACGACAAGTATATTAAATCGCTGCCAGTATTGGTTCACGGCGATTCGGCTTTTTCAGGCCAAGGCGTAGTAGCGGAAACATTGAATTTATCGCAATTAGACGCTTACAAAACTGGCGGCACAATACACGTAATCGTCAACAATCAGATAGGATTCACGACGACGTCTGAGGAAGCTCGCTCTTCTGTTTACTGCACCGACGTCGCTAAAATGATACAGTCGCCGATTCTGCACGTCAACGGCAACGACCCCGAAGCCGTTATCAACGCCGCCGATTTTGCTTACGATTACAGAGAGAAATTCCACACCGACATCGTTATCGACGTTCTCTCATACAGAAAATACGGACACAACGAAGCCGACGAACCGTCATACACACAACCGCTTTTATACAAAAAAATCGAGTCGATGATTCAAATATCGAAAATCTACGCTAAGGAATTGATTCAAGAAGAAGTCGTCTCGGCGGCGGAAGTCGATAAATTATACGAAGAAGAAAAAAACGAGCTGCAGAAGTTATTCGACAAAAAAGAAAAATTCACGCCCTTAAGCGAAACGGACGAAACAAAAAAGGAAAAGCCTAAAGAAAAAATAAATCGCGAAGAGTTTGAAGACAATCTGAAAAAAGTAATCGACGCTCTAACTACATTCCCAAAGAATTTTCACTTACATAAAAAGCTGGAGAAACTTATAGAAAAAAGGAAAAAAGCTCTGGAGCGAGATAAAGAGCTAATAGATTGGTCGCTGGCGGAGGCTTTGTCTTTCGGTTCGCTTCTTTTAGAGGGAGTCGATATTCGCTTGTCCGGTCAAGATTCCAAGAGAGGAACTTTCAGCCAAAGGCATTCGGAGTTCGTGGACGTTTTAACCGAAGAAACTTATAATCCGCTGAACGATATCGAGGAAGGGCAGGCAGAATACAGAATACACGACAGTTCGCTCTCGGAATTGGCGGTTCTCGGTTTCGAATACGGTTACAGCGTTATCGCGGAAGATTCATTAACGCTTTGGGAAGCGCAGTTCGGCGACTTCGCTAACGGAGCGCAAGCTATTACGGACCAATTCATCGCTTGCGCCGAAGCTAAATGGGGACAGCTTTCAAACATAACGTTGCTTCTTCCCCACAGCTACGACGGGCAGGGACCGGAGCATTCCAGCGCGAGGCTGGAGAGATTTTTGCAACTTAGCGCCGAAGATAATATGAGAGTCTGCAATCTGACGACGCCCGCGCAATACTTCCATTTGCTAAGGCGGCAAGCCGTAACCAAACCGCGTAAACCGCTCGTGATAATGACGCCGAAAAGTATGCTGCGGCATCCAAAAGCGGTATCGACGCTAAAAAATCTCGTCGAAGGCGAATTCAAAAATATAATAGACGACCCCGCAGTCGCCGCCGACAAAGCAAGCTCAATCAAACGCATATTAATGTGCAGCGGCAAAATCTATTGGGAGCTAATGGAAACGAGGAAAAAACTAAAAGTCGAGGATACGGCAATTGTTAGAGTTGAACAATTATACCCGTTCGACTCGAAGTTGGCTCTTAAATATATAAGCGAATACAAGAACGCCAAAGAAATAGTCTGGGTTCAGGAAGAGCCGAAAAATATGGGCGCTTGGTCGTTTATCGCGCCGAGATTGAGGGAAATGGCGCGGCAAAATCAAAAAGTCGAGTACGTCGGAAGAGACGAATCGGCTTCCACGGCGACCGGCTCGCTGAAAATACACACTAAAAAGCAAAAAGAAATATTAAATAAAGCGTTTGGAAAATAAACAACGACGGAGAATATGAAAACAAATTTAAGCTTAATTGTCATAGTTGTAATAATAGCGGCGTTCTTTTACGGATGCAATTCAAAATCCGAAATGAACGAGATTAAAAACAAAATCGAAGTATGCTCGACCGAACTTATCGAGCATTGGAAAGAAACCGGCGAAAGAAAAAAGACCTTCGATTTTCGCGGCGAAGAATTCACAATGTATATCGACACTACGGGCAAGCCGATATTCTACAGCGACGGCGAGCCTACGAAAGAAATAACGCTAACATACGAAGACGAAAAGTATTACTCAGTTACTATCGACAACGGGAAAATAATCGTTTCGGATTAATAATCTTTACCTAACTATAACCAACGGCTTAACGACGCTCGCGCCGCTTTGCGCGACTATTCGCGCCCAATATACGCCCGTCGGTATATCTCCGACGTCTAATTTTAGGGTTTTTCTGTAGCCGTCCTCTTTTATCTCATATTTTTTTACTTCTAAGCCTTGACTATTGTATATTATCATATTGAAATTACACGACTTACTAGAGGATTTTATCGTTATTTCCAACTCTTCCTCCGCCGGATTGGGCGTTAACTCTACCGACGTCGGCTCGAATAATTTTATTCGGCTTAATTCTATAGCGCAGCCCAATACCGTCAAACTGCCGTCTTTTGTCTCTACTTCGCAGTATGGATTCGATAAATCAAACGCGTCTATCCGCAAGTCGCTTGTCGCTTCGTCGGCGAGCAATACTTTGCCGCATATCTCGCCTATCTTCGTCGTGTCGATTCCCGCTTCAACTCTCTTGTCAACTAAACTTATCCTTGCCTCGTTTCTCGATATCGTGTTTTGTCCGGCAACGTTGAAAGCAGAAGCGTCGTAGCTTATCTCCGCGTCGTATTCTTCTCGTAACGTTACGCTTTCGCTCTCTAGTTTGGCGAATAACGGTATGCATAACGTTGTGTCGATTATCGAGCTTATATCCGGCAACCACACTAATAGCTTCGACGTCCCAATTCCTGTTACTCGACCGCCCAATCTCTCTTCGCAAGGCTCGGTTACTTCGACTATTAAACTGTCCTTGTAAGCCTCTATATAGCTAGGATTGAACGTTAATTCTATCGTTATTGTTCCCTCGGCGCTTAAATCTACCGGCGGCTCCGGTTTCGCTTGCATATCGAATTCTTCGCTTCCGTTCTTCAAATATATATCGGCTACCGTTATTTCCCCGCCGCTTTCGTTTGTTAGCGTTAAAGTTGTCTCATCTTCGTTATCTACGTTTAAACGTCCGAAATCTACGTCTCTTAAGCCGCTCAAATCTATTATTATCTCTTTTACTTCAAATTCGGCGTAACCTTCGCATCCGTTCGAGTCGGTTACTTCCACGGAATACAACCCGCCTTCGTCGACGCTTATCCTTCGCGTCGTTTCGCCGGTGTTCCAGAGGTATTCGGCGTATTTCTCGCTTACGCT
>CAZDXB010000056.1:0-803 GCA_964509335.1 uncultured Hyphomicrobiales bacterium
GATTAAAACGGCTGGGAGCGTTGTCAAAGACAATTTTGTGGTGTAATCACAATACTAATATAGTTCGATTAAAACGCCTATCTGTTGAAGCGTTGGGGTATTTTTGGTGTAATCACAATACTAATATAGTTCGATTAAAACTAAATGTTTTATAAATGAAACGGATATTACGGTGTAATCACAATACTAATATAGTTCGATTAAAACTAAAATAAAAATAATATTGAAAGGTTTCTGGTGTAATCACAATACTAATATAGTTCGATTAAAACCGTAGTCGCTATCGCTAGAATCCCTCGCTTGGTGTAATCACAATACTAATATAGTTCGATTAAAACTATATTTCTCTTGCGTTCCTACAAGAGAGGTGTAATCACAATACTAATATAGTTCGATTAAAACTGGTGTTTTGAAAGTCTATGGAGCTTATAACATTACGCAATATTTTGCCTCCAAAATTTGACATTCGGCGTTTGTTTTCACTCCAAAGATACGATTTTTTTAAGTTTTTTTCAAGAAAATTTTGAGATATTTCGTCGATTTTCTTTTAAAAAATCGGAGCGACTTCCGCCGGCTTTCGCGCGTGGACAATTTAACTTGATTTTCAAAGAGCGATTCTTTTACGAAGGTTTTCTTTAGCGACTTTCCGTCAAACTTTCGTCGCCGCGTCTTCTTTTATTCGATTAAATTCATTAATTTTTCTTTTATAATCCTAAACTTATTGAACCTGTCCTTTTCTTCGGACGCTATCGCTTTGCGAAGTCGTTTATAATCGTTTTCGTCTAATAGTTCTTTGAAGTTTT
>CAZDXB010000056.1:813-9077 GCA_964509335.1 uncultured Hyphomicrobiales bacterium
GTGCGCTATATGCGATTTATTCCTATAGGTTATATTGAATCGTATCATTTTGTCTAAAATTTCAGAAACGTCTTTGTTAATTTGCAAAGCGTCATAAACGCAATACTTGAGCGGCAAACTCAATTCCTTTTCTTTGCTTATCTCCGGTTTTCCTTTTAAGCTCTCTTCTAGTTTGCTTTGCAATGATTTTTTCTCTCGGTAAAATTCAATGAATTCGTCGGTTGGTCTTCCGCTATCGGTTTGGAAGTCGAAGTTTTTTTCCTTTTTAAAATATTCGTCCAACAAGCGAGAGATAAGCGCTTCGCAAAAAGCGTAGTTTCGAGCGGCGAAGTCAATCCATTTTTTCAATTCGATAAAGACTTCCAAGACGTCGATAAAATGGACTATTTTCCAGCTTTCGTTTTCAGGTTCAAAATTATTTACTATGTCTTTTATCTGAGCGTAGCTCAAAAGATTGTCGTTCCTGTTTTCTCTGGCTTCTTTAAATTTAAAGTTTAATAGATTTTCCGCAAATAGAGACAAATATTTCAAAATTTGAATTTTATCGAGGTCTTTGGTTATAAACTCCCCCCATTTATCTATCAAATCCGCCGCCGACTTGAAGTCGTAGTTTTTAATTACCGTTTTTAATGTCGTTTTCGCGTTTAAGGCGGTTAATAAATTGACGAAGGAATTAGCGGAAATGTAAGAATCGCCGCCGGGCTTTTCTATTACTTGATAAACCCGTATATACTCTTCGAGTTCGTAGTTAAACAAAGTCAAAATAAGCGCTTCGTTCATCTGCGGCGTTCCGCCCGTTACGCTTACGTAGATTTTTTCGTATTCTTCAATTTTTTTGACGACGTTTTTAAGGATTTTCCCTCTAAGAAAAGCAATTAAATACTCGTGCGAGGTTGGATTTTGGGCAAACTTAAATCCGACTATTTCTTTGATTTCATACTTTTCTTTCAAATATCTTTCTATTATTTCAAATAGAATATAAGTGTCCTTTTTGTTAGCCGGCTCTTGTTTAGTGTAAACAAGCGCTAACTTATTAGGCGAAAGCTCTTTTATTAAAGTTTCGAGAATCGGAAGTTTAATATCCTCTTTTATATCTTCGTAGTTTTCTTTTGCGTAATTCATCGCTTCGACGAAATTGGAGATTCCTTCGAGCTTGTCGAGCAAACTGTTATTCTTTAAAGTTCCGCCTTTGTATTGGAAGTCGGAAGTTCCGAGATTAGCTATTAGCAATCGACTCATAAGTAAAATCCTTTGCCGTTTTTGTAAATCTTGTGTTTTGTATAGCTCTCAGGTTGAACTTCGGCTAATCTTCCTTCAATTTTATTTTTTAAAACCGAGCCTTCTTTTATCATTCTGACTTTTTTTTGCGCCGAATTGCCCGTCCAGCCGCCTCTTAGCATTGAATCGTAACTAACGATAGCGTTTTTTAAACTATTGATTTCTTCTTTCGCCGGATTAACGAAGGATAAATTGACGCAAACGTCGGCGTTCAGGCTATAGCTATAGTCGTCGATTTCCAATCCTTTGAAAGTTCCCTTGCCAAAATTCCTTTCTCCTCCGAGTCCTTCGTCGCACATTAGCCGCAAAGCGGCGTTGAATTGATTTTCAAATTCCGAATTAAGTTCGGCTAAGAAAAAAAGTCTAGGTTTTAGCGTAAATCCGTCGGTTCTAATTTCCGATAGCGTTAAGTCCAATTCTTTGTAATATTTCCCTTTTTCGTTTTCGTCGAGCGACGCTTTGCCTTTTATTCTATCTAGCTGGGTTTTATCTTGAACCGCCGTCCCTTTAAAATTTACGTCTAAGTCGTTTGCAAGTTCGCTTTTCAGTAGGCAAAATTCGTCGGATATATAACTATATCGCTCTTTGTCCAATAGATTCGTTTTCGACTCGCCCTTGCCGTCGTCGTATTTTTCCAAAATATCTTTAAAGATTTCTTCGGAAACGAACTTTAGATTTTTCAATTTTTTGCGTTCATTTACTTTTGTATCCTCGTCCGATTCTTCGTCGCCGAATTTGACAAAAGGCTTCGGCAAGAAATTAACGCTTCTAATAAATTCTTCGTTTTCTTTTCCGTCGGAAACGCCGTTTTTATATAAATCGACGGAATAAAAAGCCGAAGATATTTTTATACCGCCCTCTTCAAACTCTCGGATAAATTTATCGACGCTGTCGCTTCCGTAAAGCGAAACGTAACAATTGACGATAGCGGCAAAAAGAGTGTCCGAGCGAACGAAGTCGTCGATATCGTTCCAATCGGTTTTCCCGACGCGTATTTTTTGAGGATATTCAGAGTTTAGTTTATATATTTTCATAGCTACACCAGTTCAAGTTTAATCCAACCAATAACGCCGTTAAAATTATTTTTTTGCGAAATTCCGGTTCTCGTCGAAGGGAATAGATTCTTGTCGGTCATCTCGGCTCCGCGCTTCATTTTCTTCAATCTCATTTTTTCGTAAAGAATGTCAAACTGTTCTTCGTTGAAAAGATGTAAAATCGTATTGTCGTATATTGTCTTGCCTTGTCCCAATCTTAAGAACGCGGCTTCCGGCGACGATTCTATTTGATTCCTTAATTCTCTGTAGAAACTTTGAACTCCTTCAAATCTTTCAAGACTGTTTATCTCGGCGTCAATACATTCAAGAGAGAACCTATTGATGATTTTAAACAAGCGGATTACCGATTCTTTTTCCGGCGTCAAAAACTCAAAATTCGCTTTTGGAGGCTCGCCGTATTTCAGTCCGACGCCCATATTGACCGAGCTATTTTCCGCAATCGTTTCGTAAAATAAGGGAATTGACTTTAATGATTTCTTTTTTAGGCTAAACCGTTTGCAAGAAACAATCTTCAAATCCGAATCGTCGAAAAAGTCGGAGTCCCTGAACATTAGAAATCTCATATAGTTGTCGCTGTCTTTTAATACCAATACCTTGTCGTCTATTGAGCCTATTGTTTTCTTTACTTTAATTAACTCTTTTTTATCCAACCACTTTTTTAATTTCGATATATTTCCAAATAGCAGGTTTCTCTTGTAATCGTCGTTGTTCAAGATATGATAAACTATAGCCGTCCTTATAGCTCCTTTTAGCGAGCTTCCGGGAACGTATTTTCTCCCCGCGCTTTCTACGAACCGATTAATCTGATTGCTTTTAATACTGCCCACGACAGGGACGCTATTTTTGACGTAATTCGTATAGTCCAGACCATTTTCCTTGAATAGTTCGGAGATAGTGTGTTTGTCTCCGTAGTAAGGTTTTTTAGAATCGTTTTTAACTCTATTAACGAATTTGTCGATAAGTTCCGGTTTTTCGCCAAAGAGTTTATAAACTTTATCTTGGTCTATATAATGCGCTTGCCTAGATTCGTAAATATAATCGGAATATGGAGAAAGAACCTCGCCCGAACCGATATGAATCGGAGTTACCGTAGATAACTTTAACGGGAACGTTTTGGTTTCTTGCTTATTCATAACACTTTTTCTTTTATTTCATTTAAGAGATTTTGGTGAGCGGCGCGTATATCCAGTTTGTTTTCAAACTCGATAGGTTTGTTGTCGCCCTCGTAAACCGATATTGTTTTATATTTAACAGATTCTAAGTCTTCAAATTCGATTTGACCGTAACCGCGCGTTCCGCTCGCTCCGAGATAGTCGTTTTCCAAAAGGCGCATAGAGGAAATAAGAATATCTAAATTGTCTATATCTTTTTCGTTGAAAATGTTATAAACAAACTCGAATTTGAACCTAACTCCGGCGGGGACTCTTTCTAATTGACGCGGATTAGCGACGCTATTGACTCGCTTAATAGTATTTTCCCATTTTGCTTCGGTATATTGTAACTCAAGTTCGGAGAATTCTTCTTTTCTGTTTTCAAAATCCTTCTCGTCCAAAAAAGCGTCTCTTACTATTATTCTCGTCCTATCTCCTTCTTCGGTAGCGGACACTCCAAAAACCTTGCTCGTCTCTTCGTCGTCTTCTTCCACCGACTCATATCCTTTAGAAACCCCGTAAAGCGTTCGCAACTTACCTTTAAGCGAACTGCCGGGGATATAAGGAACGTTTCTGGCTGTTTTTATAACGTTGTTGTCGATGCCGCCGATGTCCAAAGCAGTTGAAGAACCGCCTATGTGTAATCCGGTAATTAGCTTGATTTTCCCTTTAATAAATATTTTCGCTTTTAAGTTATCCATTTTTATTGCCTCCAAAAAATTTATGATACGCTATTAAAGCCTCAAAAAAGTCTTTGAACTCGTCCCAATTTGTGTCGTTTTGGATTTCAGAAATCAGCATATCGAGAAATTCGCAAAGTTTTTCCATTCCACTTTTGCCGCTTCTACCGCTTATATAAGCGAACTTGACTCGCAGAAGATTGATTTTCGTTTTATTTTCTTCATAAGATTTAATCGGTTTAATCTTAGAAAAAATATTTCGGAGCTGGGAAGTCGTAATAGCCTTCTGGTTATTTTTAGCGTAACTTTTTACTTCGTCGATAAAACGATTGTCGTCTTCCGATTTCCTGTTAAAAATAAGATTGATAGGAATGATTTCAGGATTCGATTTTCTTCCGCCGCCTTTGTTTTTCGGTCGAGGCGGTTTTAAGCCTTTGCTTTTACCTAATTCTTCAAAAGAGTTATACTTTTTATTGAATTCTTGAGCCATAAAATCACCTATTTATTATTTATCAAAGATTCTTCTTTCTTTTTCTTAGTTAATAGTTCCGTAAGTCTTGCGGCTACGGGCAAAATCATAATATTCTCAATCTTCTCGTCATCGAAGATATTTTTAATCAAAATATCCTCGTAAATCTTTACCAACTTGTTTTTTGTATCCTCGTTGGCGTCCTTCATATTTCTTAAGTAATACCTGAACCGCCAAATTTTCTCTATATGAAGAAATCCGGCGGTCGATTTTTCCATCAAATTTTTAAATCCTTTAGCGCTTTTGTATATTTTCTGTAAAATAGACCTTGGCTCTCTTTTCTTTTCGTCTTCGTTTTCAATCAAATCATAAAGTATATCTTTAATTTGAATTATTTTGTAGAATTCCTTCCAAGTAAAGATTTCGCCGAAGATGGAAATTTTGTTTTTCTTATCGTCTTTATGTTTTGCTTTGTCCAAGGCTTCTTCGGAGATATTAGCGGCTTGAAGAAAGGGGAATTTATTGTCGATTATAGTTATGGAGGCGGATAAAGTTATATCTTGATTGCGGCAAACGTAACTTTGAAATTCCTCTCTAATCTCCAAAGCTAAATCGACGACTTTATCGTAAGCGCCGATTAGCAGAGTGTCGTCCCCGCCCGAATAGAGAACGTATATAGCTCTTTTGCCGTTCTCGTCGAGATATTTTTCGCCGTCGATTATTTTGTTGATATGTCCCTCGAAAAACGTCTTCAAATTTCTACTCAAAGTCGCGACGCGTGATATAGTTCTTTCCTTAGGGTCTAGTCCTCTAGAGAAAAGCAAACCGAGATTATCTACGTCGATTTTTAATACAGCTAATTTTGGCGAACCAATGGCTAGTTCCGATATTTCTGTAAAATCTCGCGTTTCTATTTTGTTAACGGCTAACTTAAAACCGTCGCAATCTCGGAAATCGGTATCGTTTAATCTATAATTTTCAGATTCGTAATTTTTATTGAACCCAATATTATATCCAAAGCTACTGAACACCTCAAACGGACTATTGTATTTATCGTAGATTTTTTTATCTGTCGTATTTTGAAACGAAATATAGTCGGCTTTGGTTATCTTCTCGGAGAATTTCCTAAAGCTCTGGTAGAAAGGATTATCCACTTTTCTTTCAAAATCGCTTTCGCGAGCTTCAAAAACGTTCTCAAAATCTATCTCCGTAAATTTTCTCGCTTTACGTTTTGCCGTTTCCGACGAAACTAATCTCCATTTTTTGCCGAAATCCCTAAAATCTTCTAAGCAAACAGGAATCCAGCCAAGAGATATATAAAGGTTTCCTTTATGAGCGTTCAGCAGGACTTGAGTTATATGCTTTTGACATTCCTTTAGTTTTTCTTCTTTCGTAGAGGACGTTATAATATAAAAATTGCCTCCGCCGTTATATAGAACGTTTACTTGGTTTAAGTTAAGTTCGTCGATTAAATACTTACAAATAACGTCAGATAAAACTTGAAGATAAAAAGACCTTCCTTTTAGATACTTAGCGGCGTTTTCTTTAGTTACGTTGAAGATAAAACTTTGTATGCCTGAAAAATCGCCTTGAACTAGCAAGAATTTCTCAGCTTCGTTATCGCCAAGCGAATTTACTTTGAAGTCTTGAATGTCGTCGTGATAATCGTATAAACTTGAGGCTATAGCGGCTACGGCTCTTGAATGGTCGTAAAGAGATATATCCTGTTTTTCGTCCTTTCTCGCCGACGCCGGAACGCACCAAAGATACTTTTCAATCAAATGAAGCAAAATATTAGCCCATCGTTTGGCGTCTTTCCGCTCTTTGAAATTAGCGAGTTCTCCGACAAATTTCTCAAAGTGCGCTTCATACTCCTTTTGAAAACCTTTGTTAATTCTCTCGTTGTCTTTCTTTATCGGAAAAATATCTTTGGACAAATTGAGTGGGTTAATTTCATAAATATTCTTAGCCCTATCTTGCCAATTTTTGTTGTTATTTAAGCTAATGTAATCGAATATACTTTCCAGCAAAAGTTTATACTTCGTTTTGCCGCTAATATATTCAACTCCTGCCTCTTGACTTCGTTCGGAAGAAGCGAAATTATCCGCTTTCTTTAAAAGAATTTGATAAAATGAATTGGAGGGGTTATGATGATAGGAAGCCATACCTTTGACGTTATCGGTCGGCTCGTCGCTCAAACTTTCGTTCAAATTGACCGGCATTAAACCTCCAAAATCTTCAAAGAACTTGCTAGTCCAAGCGGCGTGTTCGTATCTGAAATTTTGATAATTTAATTTCTCGTTCCGGCTTCTTTCGTAGAATTTGCCTATATCGTGTAGCAAAGCGGCTAGTAATAAATAATTCTTTTCCATTTAGCTCTATCTTATTTTATTTGCCAACAATTTAAGTTAATAAATTTTTCTAACTATTCAAAATTTTATGTATTTATAATATAAAGTTTAAACTGTCATACTCTGTCGCCTAATTTGCCTTCTCCAACATTCCAAATCCTTGACTCGTTCGCTCGCCAATTCCGCAGTTATAGGCGGTTTGTAGCATTTCGGAACTTCCTTCTAAAGTTAAAGGACATAAGAACCCCTTAATTTTAATCTCGTCTGAAAGACCTTCTTTTAAGGTAATCAATTTGCTCAATCTTCGAGAACCTCCCGATTTATTGATATACTTACTATCAAAGATAACCTTTAGTTTGCCGCCGTATTCTTTCTTATGAACCAGAGCGTATTTCTTCTTCAAATTTTTGGCGATAGCTTCTTCTATCCCGTCGTCGCCTAATCTATAATAGTATATCTTGCGTTCGCCGTCAATATCCTTAACAGTTGAAACGGTAGTTGGAGAAAGCATTCTAAAGTTAGCTTCGCTTTTGAATCTCGGCTCTTCCAAAACTTGGACGCCGGAAATTATAAAGGTCGAACCTAAATTTTGATTTCCGACATAAATCGAGCGCATATTTAACAAGCCGTTTACGAACGATTCCACCAGCTCCTTTTCTATTGGCGATGAAAAGTATAGAGTAACGTTGCCTTTTCCCTTTAAAGCGTTATTATGCAAAGAAGCGTTTTTGACGAACAATTTCGAGAAAGTAAATAGTTTCATAGGCTTGCCGTCTTTCGTAACATAACCTTGATTGTGAAGCCAATCCGAAAACTCCGGCGAACCGCGCGAAAAGACTTTGTATATAGCCGAACTTAGAGGGTAATTATAGTTTATCGGTATAAGAAACCGATTGTTTTCAGAATACAATATTATCTTAAGTCTCATATCTTATCAGCGCCTCAAAAGTAAGAGCCATTCTGTATTTAAACTACAAACCATCGTCTGACTCAATGTTTTCTACAATTTACAAATCTTTCAAAACTAATAATACTTAACTTTACTTAATTTTCAAAACTTAGCAAAAGAAAGAACTTCAAGCTGTCGAAATTTAAAAATGAGCCATACAAAACTATTAGCAGACCATTTAGACGCCTTACAATCGATTTATGAAGGTCGAATTTTTCGGCTCCTTCTATAGAACGCTTAGAACGATTTCTTTTTATGTTATTTGAAACGGAGCTGATGGAGTGTACCCAAATTATGGACAACCCAGTTAAGATGGATTTTGATTTTCAAA
>CAZDXB010000057.1:0-8880 GCA_964509335.1 uncultured Hyphomicrobiales bacterium
TTACCGTGCCCGGCTCGATGTGTAATTCAGCTCCGTCTTCTACGAATACCAAGCCTTCCAAGTGATATACGTTGTCGGACGTCATCGTCATCGTCTCGCCCGCGCTAATCCATTCATCCGTTACGGTTATGTCGTCGGCTAACGCAACGTTAAACAAACCGACGGCAACCAAAGCTAGTAAAAATAATTTTAACTTCATAAAACCTAAAACCTCCTATTAATTAGTAAAAAACTATTATAAAACCATATCAATCAATATCATACGATACGCTTAACGAATAAGCCCTACCGATTTTATACTCTTTTGAAATGTATTCTTTGCCGTTAAACTCGACGGCTTTGTAATATCTCGAATCAAGAACGTTATCGACGCCAAGCTTTAATTTAAATCCGTCGAAAATCCTTTGATTTAAAACGAAATTCAACTCGGGACTGGGATGCTCGTAATAGTCGGGGCAGCCGAAGCCCACTTCCGAAAGCCTTTTGCCGAAAACGTAATAGTGAACGGACGCGTTCGTTCCTAAATCTTGATTAGAATAAGCTAAATCAAAGTTGACAACGAAAGGCGATTGCCCCTGCAAATCGCGCGTCGAAGAAGCGCTGGAATCGTAACTCTTCCTTAAATCGTATTCAAAATCGGGCAAAGTTACTTCAGATTCAACCAAAGTTAAGTTAAAGCCGGCTTGGAAATTTGAGAGAAAACTCACAAAATCTAATTTCTTGCGGAACTCAAACTCAGCCCCGTAGAGGGTCGCCTCTTTAACGTTTATCGGCTGAACGTTCTGGTTCCTATTTATAATCGCCAACTCGATAGGATTTCTAAAGTCCTTATAGAAAGCGCCAACCGAGAAAATCTCGCCCGGATTGGTAAACCATTCCCATCTGGCGTCGTAATTGTTAACAACTGTTCTTTTCAGCGTGTCGTTTCCTATAAATGTTCGTCGCTCTATCGGCATATAAGAGTCGTAAGGCGCCATTTCTCTGAAAGTCGGTCTGGCGATTGTTTTTCCGTAAGCCAATCTAAAGTTCATATTTGGCAAAATATGATAAGTTAAGTTTACCGAAGGAAGCCAATCCTGCGACGATATCTCCCCTTTTGGTCTATTCGGGTCTTCGCTCTCGGAAAGCAAATCGGTCGTTTCGTATCTTACGCCGCCGACTAATCTTAGTTTATCAAAAAGATAAAAATCAACCATTCCGTAACTTGCGAATATCTTTTGCCAGCTAGTGTATGAACCGGCGGCTTGCGTTCTGTCCTCAAGATAATTTCCGAAATAATAGAAGTTTTGACTCTTCCACTCTCTTATTCCCGTACTGTCCTCCATAAACTGGTTCGGGTTGCCGGTGTATTCCATATCGTCGCCGTCCTGTCGGAAAACATATCTCTGCTCGGCGAAGTCTCTGTTTTTCTCGTTGTAAAGCAAACCCGTTTTGAATTTAAATTTAGAATCAAAAGCCTCGCCCAAAGGAACCTCCAAATCGAGCTTAGCTTCGTTTAAGTCTTCGTTTAAGTCTCTAAAATATCTCGACGGCAAAGCGTTGTTGTCGTTTTTATTTAACGTATAGCTCCTTTGCAAACTGCCGTCGCCCAAAGTATCCACCGTATATTCGTTGTCGAAAGTTCGATAATCCGGCTGGTCTTGAGCCGTTTGGTTGTATGAGATTTGCCAATCGGCTTTCATACCGAGCAAAGAAGCGAAATTATGACTGCCTTTCATCTGAACCGACGATATCGACCTTTGGACAAAATCGAGAACTCTACGCTCGGTGTCTTTCTGATAATATTCTTTGTAACCGTCCTGATAAGCGGCGCTCGTTTCGCCATTCTGATTATACATCAGATTCAACGATATTTGATTATTCAAATCAATATCGTATGCAAAGTTGCCCATAGCGCTCCAGCTGGCTTCCATAGCGCTTTTTTGCATCGTTCCGTAGTAATCTATCATTAACTCTTCCGAAGAAGAGCCTTGGCGAGTGTATTTGCCTATTTTCCCGCCGCTGAAATTTGAAAACTTGCGGCTATAGCTAAAGCTAGCCAAATAACCGAAAGACTCGCCGAAAACGGAAACTCTATCGCCTACGGATAACGATAAGTTGGAGTTTATTGGAGCGGTCATAGTCGAAGGAGCGTATATATCATTGAACGCTCTCGATTGCTTGTCTAAAAGCATAGCGTTAGCGGTCGCTTCTTCGTCCCTCTTAGACCTCGATTGCGAGACCGTTGGAATTTCGTTGTTCTTTACGACGCTGGGTATCGAACGGCTTCCGTCGTCCATCCCCATCCAATCGGTTTCGCCGCCGCCGTAACTCAATATATTCTCGCCTGTCGTCTGCGCGTTTATCGACGAAGAAAAAGACAGCTTTGAAGTGAATTTTTCCGGAAAAGATTTTGTCTTAATGTTAACCGCTCCGCCGGTAAAGTCGCCGGGTTTGTCGGGCGTGGCGGTTTTTACGGCGGTAATGTTTTCAATAAGACCGGAAGGAAACAAATCGAAGTGAACGGCTTTTTTGTCGGGGTCTGACGTAGGCAGATTCGCTCCGTTCAACTGAGCCGAGCAATATCTGTCGCCCAAGCCTCTTATATATACGTATTTGCCGCCGGAAGTCGTAGCGCCCGTAATCTTCTCAATTGCCTCGGCGGCGTTCCCGCTGCCCGTTTGAGAAATCATTTCCGCCCCGATAGCGTCGCTTACCGATTCGGACTTTTGTCTCTCTCTTAACAAAGCCGCCTCCGCCGTCTTTATCGACTGAGCGGTTACGACTACTTCGTCTTTCAAAACGCCTTTTTCCTGCATTACGGCGTTCAGTTTCTTCACCTCGCCGGGTTTAACGACGACGTTCTTTATCTTAATGGGCGCGTAGCCCACGTATGTTATTCTAACAGTGTAAATTCCGGGCTTGATATTGGCAATCCGGTAATCGCCCTCTACCTTCGTTATAGCTCCTTTACCAATCTCCTGAACCGAAACTCTCGCTCCTATCATCGGCTCGCCCGTGTTGGCGTCAACTGCCTTGCCCGTGATGATTCCGTTTTCAGCGGCTAAAGCCGAGGTAACGCCTAAAATAACGGATAAAACCGCTATAATTACCGTCTTTAAATATGTCTCTCCTTTTTTGAAACTTAACATTTCACGTCTCCAATATTTAATTCAACAGCGCGCTTGATTATTTATGCAAAACTGTTATCGGAGTGTGAAATGATTATAAAACTCAAGTTAAAGTTTCGTTAACCGAAACATTAACAAAACGAGCTAGTTTGTTCCTTTATTCGCGGAGTAAATTCCCATTAGAATTAACGCCAAAGCCAATATCTGCATAACGCTAATCGGCTCGTTATCCAGATAGCCCCATAGCATTGCCACAAAAGGAATTAGGTAGGTAACGAAAGAAGCGAAAAGAGCGTCGGATAATTTAACTAATTCGCTAAATATGATTATAGCGAGAGCCGAACCGACAATCGACAAAATCGCTACGGCAATCAACGAGTTAAGAAACGGTTGAGATATTAACGAAACGTTAACGCTTCCGTTAGCGAACAGGAATATTATCGAAGGAATTCCCATTAACAAAAAAGACAAAGCGGAAATCGACACTGCCCCCATACCGCTTAAACGTTCCTTCAATACGTTGCCGCCTACGCCGTAAAGAAAAGTCGCCAGAACTATTAAAGTTCCGTAAACGCTCGATATATTAATAGCGCTGAAATTGTCTTCTCTGAATAATATCAAGCCCGCCGCTCCAATTAAGCCGACGACAACCCCTATTATCTTAAATTTATTAGCGGCTACTTTGAAAAAAACGAAACCGGCTACTAAAGTAAAAAGCGGCGTCAAGCTGTTCAGTATTCCCGCCGTCGAGCTGTCCACTTGCGTCTGAGCGAAAGCGTAAAGAAACGGCGGCGCTCCAATTTCGCAAAAAGCGAAAAGCAAAATATATTTAAAATCGAGAGTCAGGGCTTTCTTAACGCTCTTGAAATTCTTAATCAAATACGGAAGAAGAAAAACCGCCGCGATAGCGACACGAAAAGCTCCCACCTCGGCGGCGGAAAAAGCCGACAAGCCTTTCTTGATTAATATAAAAGAACTGCCCCAGATTAGAGACAGCAAAATCAATAGAAATACCGCTTTTACTTGATTCTTATCCAATTTCCCTTCGCTTTTTTCAAAAACGCAAAGATATAACTATTCGCGATAATATTAAAATTCATTTTTAACAGCTAATTTTTATTTATTGTAAAGATTTTCTTAACTTTCTATTTAGATAAACAAATAAATTTATTGACAACTTGGAGAATTTGAAATGTATAAAGCAATACTCGTTTTTTTACTATCGACGGCGAGCTTAATCGCGCAAATCAACTTGGGCGACTGCAAAACAGAAAAAAGCGAAAGAACGAACAAACCGGGAACGGGCGCCGTTAATATTAAACCCGAAACGACAATCAACGGTTTCGAGCGACTGAATTCAGCGCCTCGAGTTATTAATACCTCTCGCAAAACGCTAGTTTCTCCGGGAACGCGGACTTTAATTACTCCGCTGGCGGCAGCCAAAGCAAACGAGACCGCCAAACCGAACGAATTTTTAGCGTTCGAGATTAATCCACGCGAAGAGAATATAGAAATCGTAAGACCAAACTACAATTTAAATTCCCTTTGCTACGACGCTTTATCAATAGCTCCGAACTGGATAAAAAACCAATTAAAACTCAAATTCCGAGAGTTGAGCGACAACGGATTGGACGACGACTACGCGCAAATAATACTCGACGCGGCGGAAGTATCGACAAAAATCGGCTATTCGCCGCCCCCAAAATAAGCGCCATTTACTCCGGAGATATAACAACCGGAGAGCATAGGTTGCAATTTACGCCAAGCGTCTCGTTGGCTTCGGGCAACTATTGGATAAGAACGATAATTAACGGAAAAAGGCAAATAGCGAAACCAATTGTTCTAATAAAATAAAAAAGGGGTTATTGGCGCTAATTAAGACCTAAGGCAATTTTCATAAATAGATTTGAGAAAGCTTAGCGATAAGGGGAATCTTGATTTTAAAGTAGATAATGTCAATTAAAATTAGGGGAATTCACGTATTTACTTTGAGATTTCTTTTCTTTATATTGTTTCGAGTCGACTTTTGTAATCAGATTAAAAAAGGAAACAATTTAACCGATAAATATAAAGAGAAGTATGTTAAGCCCGAAAAGGGCAAACGCCGCTAAGCGCTTCATTCCAAGTCGGCAACCTCCCCGCGCTTAGCGGTTTTATTTTTATAGGAACAAACTATTAAGATTATCCCTATTAATATTGCGGGAAGGCTGAGTATTTGCCCCATATCCAATACTAAATTCTTCTCGAAACCGACTTGAACTTCTTTGAAAAACTCTATAACGAATCTCGCCGAAAACAGCAGAGTAAGGAACAAACCGAGATTTCTCCCTTTTGGCAAATTCGACGACCATTTTTTATACACTATTAGCAAAATTATAAACACTATTATATAAGCTAAAGATTCGTAGATTTGAGTCGGATGCCTCGGTATATTGTCTAATCTTTCCAAAACGATAGCCCAGGGCAAATCCGTAGGTTCGCCGATAATTTCAGAGTTGAACAAGTTGCCAATTCTAACGAACGACGCGCCGAGAGCTATCGGGATAACCGCTCTGTCCGCCAGCCAGAAGAAAGTCGTGTCTCTTTTTCTGGTTTTTAGGAATATTACGAGCGCGAGAGCAAGCCCTATCGCCGCGCCGTGGCTGGCGAGACCGCCCCGCCATATTTTTAATATCTCGATTGGATTCGAAAGATAATACGACGGTTCGTAAAAAAGACAATGCCCCAGCCGCGCGCCTATTACCGCCCCGACTATCATAGTAATAGTGAAAGATTCCAATTCCTTTAGGTTCTTGTCTTCTCTTTGGAATATCCAATACATAATTTGGTATCCGGCGACGAACGCCAAGGCGAAAAGAAGTCCGTAATATCTAATTGTTATCGGTCCAATATTAACAATATCGGGATCGATGTTCCAATAAAACTCGGCTATTATATTCATCTTTGACGTCCGTTATTATTTGCAATCGTTAAGTTTTTCTTTACCGACATCTCCAAAGTTCGCCGCCCAAAGAAGCTTTCTACGCAGCAGGTCGTAATACGTGCTGTCTTTCGGTTTGATTAGCTTGACTCTTTCCTCGGATTTATTAATAACGACAACGTCGCTGTTTGTAAGGACTCTTTTAATTTGCCCGTCGGCTACCAGCATCGACTCGCCCGTGTGCGAATAAGCTTTCATTGTAATTTCATTCGAGTCGGGAACAACGATTGGTCTGAGCGTTAACGAATGCGGGCATATCGGCGTTAAGCAAACTACCGGAGACGATGGCGTTATAATAGGTCCGCCGCAAGAAAGCGAATAAGCCGTCGAGCCGGTCGGAGTCGTTACAACCATGCCGTCCGCCCGTATAGAGCCGATAAAATGCTCGCTCGAGTAAGCGTCTATCGTTATCAGACGCGATGAATCTTTCTTTTCAATTACGAAGTCGTTTAAAGCGTAGATTACTTCGTCGTCGAGCTTTGTTTGCAATATAGCCCTGTCGATTACCCTGTAATTCCCGTTAGTTAAATCCTTAATAGCCTCGTCGATGTTATCGACGGAATACTCAGCCAAAAAGCCGAGTTTACCGACATTAAAGCCCATAAGCGGGATATTTGTGTTTACCAGCAGTCTCGCCGCCGCGAGCATAGTGCCGTCGCCGCCGAAAGAAATCACCAAATCCGCGTATTTTTCGAACGCTTCGTAAGGGAACGGCTTGACGAAATCTTTTAAACCCGGTCCTATTTTATTTATCAGCTCAGGCGTCGCGCCGCATTCCAAACCCAGCGTCTTTATCCTTTTTGCCGCTACCTCGGCGCATTTTAACGCTTCCGGTTTATCCGAACTTTCAAATAAAGCTATTTTTTTCATACGTTAACCTTGTTTTCAATACCTATTTTTTCAAATAATAATTTCGCAAACAAGTAATAATATACGAAAATAACAAGTTTCGCGCTTATATTATAAAGTTAATTGAAAGTTCGGGCAATTTCGGCTGGAATGGGCGGTAATGACATCGGACAGTCGTTGAGAAAGTTCCCCAAATATATGAATAAAATTTAATTGTGAGGGCGAGATATTATCTTATTATATAGTTAGGAATATAGTCGCGTAGCGAATTAATAGTATTTATGATAAATAATGGGATTAAAGATGAAAACAATCGAAGAGTTCAAACAGCCGATTAAGACATTAAAATTTAGCGACTTAAAAGAGAAAAAGCCGGAATACTATTTAGCCGGGAACGTCGATTTGGTCGTAATTCGCTACGGCGAGAACGCTTCCGTTCTATACGGCAGATGCCTGCACAGGGGAGCGCTTCTGTCCGACGGATTCATCGACGGCGACAATTTAATATGCGGCGTCCACTTCTGGGATTACCGCTACGACACGGGCGTATCCGAATACAACAACGAAGAGAAATTGCATAAATTCAGCGCGGCGATTAAAGACGATTACGTTTATATCGACGGCGAGGAAATAAAGGAGTTCCAGAAGGAAAATCCCCAGCAGTTCAAAAGAGACGAGTATCTGGGGACATACGCCGACACAGCCCCCGAAAGCGCCGAGCCTTTCACAATGCTCATACAGGACTTAGCCAAAAACGGACTGAAAAATCACGGCAAGCACGGACCTTTGGCGGCTATGGGCGTTCACAGGGATTCATTGCCGAAGTGGGAAAATATCCAATTTCTGCCCGCCCAACTTTCCAAGCGCCCCTTAGAGGACGGCGACAAAGTAAATTCACAAACCGTTATCGGTCCGAGAGCGAAAAAGCCGCTTACGCTGGAAATGCCCATATTCGTTTCGGATATGAGCTTCGGCGCTTTGTCGAAAGAAACGAAAATCGCCTTGGCGAAAGGCGCGGAATCGGCGGGAACCGGCATAGCTTCCGGCGAGGGCGGTATGCTGGAAAAAGAACAAGCGGAAAACTCCCGATATTTTTACGAATACGCCTCCGCTAAATTCGGCTTCTCGCGGCAGAAAGTAAAGAAAGTTCAAGCGCTGCACTTCAAAGCGGGGCAGGGCGCGAAAACTGGAACGGGCGGACACCTCCCCGGCGACAAAGTAACCAAGGAATTGGCGGAAGTCCGCGGCGGCAAAGCGGGAGAGGACTCGATTTCGCCCGCCGCGTTCGACGACTTAAAAACGCCCAAAGATTTCGCCGAATTCGCCGACGAAGTAAGAAAAATGACCGGCGGCATTCCCGTCGGCTTCAAAATGGCGGCGAGCAGAATCGAGGAGGACATCGACTTCGCTCTGGAGGCGGGCGCCGACTATATTATATTGGACGGCAGAGGCGGCGGCACTGGCGCCGCGCCGGCTATCTTGCGGGACAACATAAACGTTCCGACTATTCCCGCTCTCGCCAGAGCCAGAAAGCGCTTGGACAAAAGCGGAGCCAAAGACGTCAGCTTAATTATAACCGGCGGCTTGAGAGTTCCCGAAGACTTCGCCAAAGCGCTGATGATGGGCGCCGACGCCGTAGCTATCGCCAACGCCGCTATTCAGGCGGTTGGATGCTTAGGTATGCGCGCTTGCAACACCGACAATTGCCCCGTAGGAGTCGCCACGCAAAACGAAAAACTGAGAGCCAGACTGAACGTCGATAAATCCGCCGAGCAACTGAAGAACTTCCTCTTAGCCTCGAAACAATTAATAGAAGTCATCGCCCGCGCTTGCGGCTACGACGACGTCGCCAAATTCAACCTCGACGACCTAACAACCTTCGATTACGATATGCATCGCTTGACGGGCGTGAGGTATGGGGGAGTATGATATAAGCGTATT
>CAZDXB010000058.1:0-6700 GCA_964509335.1 uncultured Hyphomicrobiales bacterium
TAGCTCTGTAGCTCTGTAGCTCTGTAGCTCTGTAGCTCTGTAGCTCTGTAGCTCTTCATTGAATTACTCTTAATATCTAAACGTCTGTTTTCGAAAGATAAAAATTTATAAATTATTATCCAAATTATTTCTAAATTTCTTTCGGATATACTACCGAAAATTAAAATAAGATATTGATATTTTATAACTTACTTTATATTTATTAGCGCAATTATCGGATATTAGAAATAGAGACGAATTTTTACTCTCTTACGATTTGAAGAAATATTAAAAATAACTACCGATTTTCTTCTTTCCTACTTCAACCGCCCCACCGGCATAATATATAGCGGGACTTCTTCGGCGGGCATTCCGATTACTTTTTTGACGCTGGAATCGGAAAACGCGCCGACCGAAACGGTTGCCAAGCCTAAGGCGGTCGCCTGCAGATACACGTTCTCGCCGGAATGCCCGACGTCCATCGGCACGTATCGTTGCCTGCCTCTATCGCCGTATTTGCCCGTAGTTCGCTCGAAAACCGCCGAGTAAACCAAGTCGATAGGCGCTTCTTCTATCATCGTTTGGCTGAGAGCGGCGTTTGAGAGATGCCGCCTGTAATCGCCTTCCTCGAGCTTTTCCAGCTTATGATTTTTGGAGTCGTATTTATATATCCCCGCTTTTAAATCCTTTACTTCGCCGGCGACGAGATATATTTCCAAAGGGTAAAGCGCTCCAGCGGACGGCGCGCTTTTCAGCCCGCCCCGCAAAAACGACGGCGCGCCGTGCATCGGCTTCGTTATGCCGTAAGCCGCCCAGAGCAACTGCGAAACTTCTTGCAAGGTCAGCGGCTCGTCGGCGTATGACCTAACCGAACGCCGCTCTTTGATGCACTCTTCGAGCGACTTGTCGCCCTCGTAGCTCGGTTCCGGCAAATCGATTGTCTCGGTTGATTTTTGCGTCATAGTTTCCTTCTCGTTTTTTTTCGGCTTCTCTTTAGCGCAAGCGCCGACTATTCCCCACGCCAGCGCTATGTTAATCGTTAAAATCAAAATCAGTTTCATACTATTAATCATTAAGTTTAAAAATTTTCATATATTTATACAAGATAAAAATTATAAATGAGATTAAAAACAAAAATGAGTTTGGCTATGAAAAAAGTTTTGGTTTTGCTTACTGTCGCTATTCTTGGCTTCAATTGCTCGTTTTCGCAAGACGAGCCGAACGACGCTTTCGAAATGATTTTGAGCGAGCTTAACTTAACGGCGGAAGATTTAGGCTACCGCCCCAAAGGATACTGGACGCGGTATCCCGTCCCGAGCGATATTCCGTATAAAATGACTTCCTTCGACGATTTGATGAGCGAGCCGCAACGCATATACGATTTCGTTCAAACGATGGCGAAGGCGTCTGAAAATTACTTAGCGCCCGAATTTATGGAGAAAAATACGACCGGCTTGCTGAAAACTGTCTTTTACTGCGGCGTGCAGCATTTGACTTCGCAGTTTCGCCCGTATAACGCTTCGCTGTGGGCGGAGCCGGACGCTAAGAAGCCGATGATTTCAGCGCTGAAGGAAATACACAGATTTTCACGTTCGGAGTGGCGCTTCAATAGATTCGGGCAGGCGGCGGATTTCCCATTAGTCGAGGAAGAATACGAAGCGGAGCTAAAGAACTTGCATCCGAAGCTGAGGGAGGCTCTCGCGCCGACGCTAATCCATCTATTGTCGGCGTATAAATTCAGGCAAATAGCTATGCGAAACGTCGATTGGAAGGACGCGGTCGATTGTTGGCGCGTCCGCAAGCTCGGCGAAACGCAGTTCGACGGAATGGAATATTATCCGTATATGGAAGATTGCGCGCAAAATTTGGATTTGAACTCGATTATTTACGCCGGTTATAAACTGCTGGAGTCGTCGCAAATATTGGTAAAAGCAATCGACAAGCTGGCGGGCGACACTCTGGAGATTGATTGGACGAAGCAAAACGCCAATTTCAACACGCCGATTGGCAAAATAGTAATATCGGGGAGCGGCGACGACGTTCACAGGGACGAGGACGTTCTGCTCTCGCTCGACTTGGGCGGCGACGACAAATACTACGGTTCCGCCGGAGCGACGAACTCGCTATTCAACGGCGTTTCTCTGTATATAGACATGGACGGCGACGACGAATATATTAACGACGACGAGCTAAAGCCCGCGCAAGGCGCGGCGGTTTTCGGAGCTTCATTGCTTTTGGATATGAACGGCGACGATATATATAAATCCACGCGGCTTTCGCAAGGCGCGGCAATGTTCGGCTTCGGCGTTTTGGCGGATATGAACGGCGCGGATAAATACGAAATGCAAACGTCCGGTCAGGGCGGAGCCTATTTCGGCGTCGGAACTCTTATCGACGTTAACGGCGAGGACGCATATAAATTATGGGGCGACGGACAGGGATACGGCGGAGTCGGCGGCGCCGGAGCGCTCGTCGATATCAACGGCGACGACCGCTACGAAGCGGTTTACAAATCCGAGGAAGTCCATCGTCCCGACTATCACTCAAAAGACGGCGTCCATAATTACACATACTGCCAAGGAAGCGGAGTCGGCAGAAGGGGCGACATCACAGACGGACACTCTTGGGCTGGCGGCATAGGAACGCTAATCGACATTAACGGCGCCGACGAATACATATCCGGCAACTGGTCGCAGGGTTCAGGCTACTGGTATGGCATGGGCTTTTTATACGATAAAAACGGCAACGATATATATAAAAGTACGACTTGGTCGATGGCTTCCGGCGCGCATTTCGGAATCAGCGGTCTAATCGACGAATGGGGCGACGACAAATTCGAGATATGGTACGAACGAGGCGTCGGCATGGGTTTCGGACATGATTATGTCGTTTCGCTCTTTCTCAACAAAGGCGGCGACGACAGCTATAAACTTCAGGAAAACGGCTTAGGATACGCTATTAACATGTCGCAAATATTCTTCTTCGATTTGGACGGAAACGACATATATTTAACCGGCAAAAAAGGCGACAATTACGGCTGGAACAACTACAAAAAATCGTCAAACCCGAAGCCTAACGCGATGTATCATTTATACAGTAATCAAATAAGCGTATTCGCCGACGTCGGCGGCGACGACGTTTACAAGCAAATAGAAGTAGAGACGATGCAAACCACTCAAGACGAGCGAATGGGCGACGGCGCGAAAATATTCTATCCGACCAACGCAGAACGAAAAGAGCTAAAAAACAAGCGCTTTTACGGCATAGGAATCGACTTCCAAATACCCCCCGACGGCGAGATATATTATTTTAAAGACAAATACGAACGGGAAGAGTGATATATTTGAGCGGCGGGAGCGCCGAGAACAGAACAAGCCGTCAGCAGTGAGCGAGCCGACTGCTGAAGCTGTCGGTTAGGAAAGCGAGCTCTGAGGCACCCCACACCCCGGAAACAGACGGCTTCAGAGACTGTCTAATAACTATGTTTTTACTGCCCTCAGGGTAAACCCTGAGGTTGACTTAATCTTGAAAACACGCGCCAGTTGTGAAATTACGTCAACCTTCGGGTTTACCCGAAGGGTTAGATAATCGATATAATTGAGTTTTTAGACAGCCTCTTCAGCCGTCTGCAGAGACACAGTCGTCTGCCGAGCGCGCCCTCGCGACACGCTCTCGGCTTCCGTCCCCGCCGTCGCCGAATCTTCGCGATAAATCTATCATTCTCTTGGTTTTTTGCCAAATTTTTAAGAAATTAAGGACATTATTCATTGCAAATAAATAAAAGCGACTTATGGCGGCGCCGGATTCAATAAAAAAGTTGGTAGAGCGATTCGATTATCACGTCGAAGAATACAAACGAGGCGCTTATAACGAAACTCAAGTAAGGCTCGAATATATCAATCCTATGTTCGAAGCGCTCGGCTGGGACGTTTACAACAAAAAAGGCTGGGCGGAAGCCTACAAAGAAGTAGTTCACGAACCGGCTCTCAAGGTAGCGGGAGCCGTAAAAGCGCCCGACTACTCGTTCCGCGTAGGCGGTCGGCGCAAATTCTTTCTCGAAGCTAAAAAGCCGTCCGTTCATATAAAAGAAGATATACATCCGGCGTATCAACTGCGGCGTTACGCTTGGTCGGCGAAACTGCCGCTGAGCGTGCTGACCGACTTCGAGGAATTCGCAATTTACGATTGTAGAGTTAAGCCGCACAAAAACGATAAAGCTTCGACGGCGCGAATAATGTATCTGAACTACAAAGAATACGTCGAGCGATGGGACGAAATCGCCGAGATTTTCGCAAACGAATCTATACTCAAAGGCTCTTTCGATAAATTCGCCGCGTCCGCTAAAAAAATGCGCGGAACCGCCGAAGTTGACGACGCTTTTCTTAACGAAATGGAAAACTGGCGCGACGCTCTAGCTCGCAACTTCGCCCTGCGAAACAAAGATTTATCCACCAGAGCCTTGAACCAAGCCGTCCAAAAAACTATCGACCGTATCGTCTTCCTGAGAATTTGCGAAGACAGGGGAATAGAAAAATACGGTCAGTTGCAAAGCCTTTTGAACGGGAAAGAAATATATTCGCGATTGCGCCAAATTTTCCTGCGAGCCGACAATAAATATAATTCCGGCTTGTTCCACTTTCGCAAAGAAAAAGACAGGGACGAATACGACAACTGGACGCTCGAACTTAATTTAGACGACAAACCGCTCAAGGAAATAATCAAGCGGCTCTACTACCCGGAAAGCCCATACGAGTTTTCGGCGTTGCCGGCGGATATTTTAGGGCACGTTTACGAACGGTTTCTCGGCAAAGTCATTCGCCTGACGCCCTCGCATCAAGCGAAAATAGAAGAAAAGCCCGAAGTCCGAAAAGCCGGCGGCGTTTACTACACCCCGACCTATATTGTAGATTACATCGTAAAAAATACAGTCGGCAAAAAGCTGGAGGAAATAGAAAAGCGCTTCAAAACGTCGCTGAGCAAGCAAATTAAAGCCGCCGAGGAGCTTCGTATATTAGACCCTGCGTGCGGCTCCGGTTCGTTTTTGCTCGGAGCTTATCAATATTTGCTCGATTGGCATATAAAGCAATACCTTAAGAATCCGGAAAAGTGGATGAAAGGCAAAAAAACGAGTATTTACAAAGTCTCCGAAAACGATTACCGGCTTACGACTAACGAGAAAAAGCGAATACTAACGGACAACATTTACGGAGTTGACAAAGACGCCCAAGCGGTGGAAGTTACCAAGCTCTCGCTACTGTTGAAAGTTCTCGAAAACGAAACCGAAGAGTCCTTGGGGCTTACGGAGCAATATCAATTGAAATTCGCCGAGAGAGCGCTGCCCGACCTAAGAGACAACGTAAAGTGCGGCAACTCGCTTATCGGCTCGGACTTTTACGCTGAAAAGGATATGACCCTGTTCGACGAAGAACAGATGTATCAAATAAACGCTTTCGACTGGGAGGAGGAGTTCCCGGAAATATTCAAGGAGAAAGAACTAAAGGCGTATCACGTTACTTGGCCTACCTTTAATAGCAGAGACAAATCGCCGCAAAACCGCGCTTCAGACATAGTTCTTTCCGACGAAAACAGAGAAAAGCTAGCCGAGTTATTAGATAAAAAAATGAAATCCGAAAACTATCGCGTTCTCGCGGCGAACGTTTTGCGGGACCACGTTCATTGCGTATTGATTTGCGAGCAGTCTGAATTGAGCTCAATTATCGGACAACTGAAGGGCTATACTAGCTATGAATTGCACAAATACTATGCGGATGTTGGCGACGCAAACGGTAGAGCGCCCCTTCGGGTAAGCCCGAAGGTTGACAGTCCAAACGGGGAGAAAGACGTCGATTCAAACGACGTCAACCTCAGGGTTCACCCAGAGGGTACGAGAGATAGACAGGAAGACGAAAATGGAAATCTCGAGGATACCGGAGAAAAAAACCGCCGCCTGAACGAGAACCTTCGGGTAAACCCGAAGGTTGACAGTCCAAACGGGGAGAAAGACGTCGATTCAAACGACGTCAACCTCAGGGTTTATCCTGAGGGCGCAAAAAACAAGAACCTACGCGTAAACCCGAAGGTTGACAAGCCGCAATATTCCGACGGAACGAGGAAAAAGCTCTGGGCAAAAGGCTTCAGTAAAACCTATCTGGACACGGAGAAACACATCAAAAACGCCGTTGAATATACTAAAAACAATCATCTGAAGCACGAATTGCCGCCGCTATCATATATATTTCGCCATACAACCCCGCTCGCCGACGCCTTCAAACCGATTGCTTCCGGCGGCTTCGACTGCGTTGTCGGCAATCCGCCGTATGGAGGATTATTAACAGATTCAGAAAGAAAATATCTTGAGAACAAATTCAAATTACGCAATACCGATACTGCTTGTTTATTTATGGATTTCGCTACAAGGCTTTTAATTTCAAAGGGAATAAACGGCTTTATTGTGCCTAAACCTTTTGTTTACGCGTCTAATTGGAAAAGAATTCAGGAAAGAATGTTGCCGTATTTAAATGAAATTGCCGATTGTGGAAAAGTTTGGAAAAATGTCAAACTTGAGCAAGTTATATATCTTTATACAAAAGATTACAAAACAGATTCGTATAATTCTTGCAAAAGAAAAGACAAAAAAATTGAATACCTTGGAAATATTCATAAGAGTTCATTTGATAAATTCGGATTTATTTTAAATGGTATTTCGAAGAGGGAATTGAAT
>CAZDXB010000059.1:0-5798 GCA_964509335.1 uncultured Hyphomicrobiales bacterium
ACGCTTCAGCCCTGCTAGGCGACTGAAGCCAAACGGAAATGGGGAAGAAGTCGGGGTCGCTTAGCTGGGCGGCGTAAACATTAGGCATAGCGCAAAAAAGCAAAACAAGTAATTTAAAAATCCTCATATACCGTCAAGAATTTATAATTTAACTTTAAGATTCTTTAGTTCGGCGCCGTTAAGACCGCCGCGCTTAATCAATTATTTTGTAATAATAATAGCATTTGTCGCCGAACGAAAAACGCCCTTCCCGCAATAGTCTTTTATGCAATTCGACTAGCGAGTTCCGTTCATGCATTTGTTTCGCCGCTATAATAACATAGGTCGAATCGGCGAATTTAATGTCTTGTATATCTTTAGTTTTATCGACGTTAATAAATTTAAACTTGTTAGACGATTCCCAACTTCGACCTATAAATCCGAAATAATACGATATTTGGGGATTGACTAAGATGTCTCGATATCTTGAATCTATATAAGTCAAACGTTGTATATCGTCGCTTTTAAAACCTCTAGCAAAATCCTCAATTTTCGATTTGAGATAAGCTTCTCTCGGATTAACGATTATTTGCAGAAACAGAAAAATAAAAACTCCCGCGACAAAAACATTATATATTTTTCTTTTTCTCGTAAGAAAGATTATAGCGTATAGAACGACAAAAGCGGCAAAGCTAAATATCATAGCGTCGGTAACAGCGCAACTCGCGAACATTTCTTTTACGTCGTTCCTCAGCGTTTGCGAGAAAGCCCATATGTAAATCGCCGCCGTAGCGATAACCGTCGGAATATCCGCTTTTTTCTCTGATATTATTCTATTAACGCCAAACCCCGCCAGAAGCGAAATCTGCGGGAATAATATAATCATATACTGCTGCAGCTTGGATATTGAAATCGAATATATAACCAATGGCGTCAAAACGGCGATTAAATAGAGAAGTTTGCCGTCTTTATCGTCGATTTTGAATTTATTCCTGAAGACTAATATCGACGCCGCCGACATCATAACGAGATACTGATTTGGGTAATAGAACGCTCCGAGCGGACTTATTTTATTGTCGATTCCTTGGAACATTCTTTCAAAAATATGAAAACCTAAATAATAATCTATAAAATCGTATCCGTATTTATAAATCATATACGAATGCCAAGGCAAAGCAATGATAGCTCCAACGCCGAATATTACAAGGAATTGATATAAGAAAGTCTTAAACTTCTTTTCCCCGAAAACAACTTGAATTAAAAAGAACAATCCGAAGGAAATGGGTATAAAGAAGCCCACCATGATTTTGCTCATTAAGGATAAGCCAAAACTAACGCCTACATGAACGAGCCAAACGAATCTATTCGTCCGCGAGTATTTATTCCAGAAAAAAAAGCTTAACGCGACGAAAAAAGCGACTGTTACGTCGAATTGTCCTTGACGAGAATAGAAATAGAAATAGGGAACGAGCGATAAAATAACGGCGGAGAAAAATCCGACTCTACGGTTCGCCGGCGTAAAAAATACGATAAACAAAGTCGCCGCTCCGAAAATCATAGACCACAAACGAATAGCTAAAGGCGTATCTCCAAACAAACGGATATTTATCGCCGTCAGCCATACGTAAAGCGGAGGATAAGCGCCGGAATGCAAACCGCCAAGCGAATACTCCGTTTGGTCTAACCAAGCGCCATATTTAACGACGCTTTTTGCCATGGTAGCGTAGATAGCTTCGTCCCAAGGCTGTATTTCCGAGGGTCCTAAATTGGTTAAATATACTATCGATACCGCCGCTATGACTAGTATATATAACCGGTTGCGATTTCTCTTAAACATGTCGATGAAAGCCATAAACGCAGTCGAATCTTGAAATTAATCGGAATTAATAAAATTTAAGAAGGGTTATTAAATATACAATGCCTAAAAACAGGGGCCAGAAGGACGCTTTCATTATCAGATTTTCGCGATACTCAAATAGCGCGATGTCGTCTCGCCGACTGTAAGTTATTAAATTAAAAGCGCAAAAGATAAGCAATAGATAAGAAATAAAATAATAATATTCCATATACATTAGTTGAGGCGTATCAACGGTTCTTCGCAAATCGATATGCGAGAATATCAAAACGAAAAAGAACGCCGCCAAACTTTCCACCATCCCTATCCTGCCAATTCTCAAATCTCTCGACTTCGAACTGCTATACACCATAATAAACATCATCGTCATTACTACGAAAATCGGTATAAGATGCGATACGAAAGCGTTAATCAAATTCCTTCTAATGCTGACGTTAAAATACAATACGGGCGAATTTGTCGTTTTGTTACCGGATTTAAATCCAAAATCCGCTTGCGATTTTACGTTAATAAAATGGAACTCCGTAATCGGCTACCATTGTTTGCGCGCCTTCGGCGTAATACGGCTCAATCCATCTTCTGCCTCGGTCCCTCGCTTGAACGTACCATTGGCTTGTCTGCAGCTTAGGATTGGTATAATCGTAAACGTCCTCGATATAAATATAATCCTCGCTGTTCTTATCGTAATACGGCGCGAAAAGCCTAATCTCCGAATCGAATTGATAAGGCTCATAAGCCGCCGTTACGCCCAAAATCGAGCGCATACTTTTCGATTTGGCTTTTAGTAAACCCAACAATTCTTTTTTGGACGGGCGGTTTTTCCCCATATAACTCGCAATTTTAGAACCTTCTTTCATAACTTCACGAAGGATTTCGTCTATTTGACCGGATATCTCTTCGGTAACGTTCTTACCTTTTTTAAGGCTTAAACGACTACGTTGGTTGTTGTATGAAATAAGGTCGAATATCAGGTAGGAAAGAATCAGAAAGGAGAGGGCTAAAGCGACTACTAAAATGCGTTTGAGCAATTTCTTACTCCCGGATTATTTTTACGATTAGAAGCGTTTATTCAATAATAGGATGGAATTCAAATATCAAACTTAATTACGGCGCAAAATACGCCGCTTATAGATTATTCTATATAATGAAATAGAATATTAGGCAGGCTCAACTTTGACTCTTAAGCTCTTATCGCCAAATTTATCTTTTTATGAATTTAACGCTATTGAATTTATCAGCGTCTCGGCGATTAAGCCTTATGAAATATATTCCGGGAGCTAAATCCGAAACGTCTATTTTAACGTTTTTTACCGAATAGTCTTCGCTTCTTACGATTTCGCCTAAGTTGTTAACGATGGAAAAAGAATAAATGCCGTCTCCCAAATCTATTGACAACTCGTCTTCCACGGGGTTAGGATATACGAGGCTCCCTGGAAGATTTTTACTTTCGTTCACCCTTGACGGTTCGGGATATAAATTGATTTCCTCTTCCAAAATGCTTACAACAGCGGATAAGCTCAAAGGAGCAATGTGCATATCGCCTTCCGCCCATAGATTTATCATATCGTCGAAATGATGATCATCGGGTACTTCCGAGTTGCCCGGCGGTAAAATAGAATACGACAAATCCACGTCGGAATAATCTACAATTTGCGAATAACTGTTGCCCATTTGCGACCAAATAGTCGGCGTAACGCCGCAATACAAAGGAGGCGAAGTGATATCGTATTCCCTCGCCAGCGACCCGTAACCTTCCAAATTATTTTGATATAGCATTTTGCGAGTCAAAGGTCTGTTATCGCCGGAGGAGCCGGCGTCCGTTCGACGATAAACCTCGCCCATTTGGTCGATTATCCAATCTCTAAAATCCCCGTTTGGCAGTAAGCTGGAAGTCGAATCATAATACGCGTTTACGTCTCTGAAAAGCTGAATTAAACCGGCGTCGCTTCCTAAATAAGTCTCTCCAAGAGGCGTCCTTTTTAAGCTTCTTTTTATTATAACCGGAATTTGGGAAACAATATGGTATTTGTCGTAGGAAGTAAGCATCCGATAATCCCAATCTCTGAGCGAATCGGCGAGAGCCTTAGCGTCTTCGCTGTCGGGATTTTCCTCGTCAACCGCCATTATTCCGTATTTAACGAAATCTCTCGCTATTGGATTAACGGCGTCTCTGTGAATATCGAAGAAATCCGACGTTTCAAGGTTCTCGGCTTCGGTTAACAATTCAATCAAGCGAAAACTTCTAGAGTTATGTCCTATCGCGCCTCCAATATAATACGGATACCAAGAGCCGATTGGCAAGTTGTTAGCCGTGCTGATAAACCCCGCTTCGGGATTTAACGCTCTCGGCATAGAATCGAAAGGAACTAGGCCGCGCCATTCTTCCTCGCCCGACCAGCCATTGAAAGGGATTCCGGCGTTGTGAACTCTCAATGGAACTCTTTCCAAAGCGTAATACGCGATGTTGTCGTATTTGTCGGCGTATATTAAATTAACAGCCGGCGAGATGTACTTTTCCATACCGTCCATAAAAGAAATAAAGTCGGTCGCCGCCATCATATCCAACAACGCTTCAATAGAAGTCGCCGGCTCTTTGACGTTTAAATACTGAATCGAAAAATACTCGTCTCTTTTAACGCCGTTTAACAAATGGTTAACAATCGGTCCGTGTCCGGTCTCGCTAACAGTTAATTTATAATCCCTCTTCCCGGCGACCTTTATCGTTTCTTCTCTAACGTTTAGCTTTTCCCATTCGTCTCTCCAAAGATAAGTGGAGTCGTCTTCGTTTACCCTTTCGTAAAACAAATCCGCGCAATCTCCGCCCAAAGCGGTAAGCCCCCAAGCGCAATTTTCGTTGAAACCTATTAGCATACCGGGAGAGCCGGGCATACTAATCCCTCTAACGTTAAATCTTCCGCCGTGCAGATGAAACTCATACCAAGTTGCCGGAGCCTCCACTGGAATCTGAGGATCCGATTCGAGAATAGGCTTGCCCGTAGCGGTCTTCGCTCCAGAAGCGACCCAATTATGACTCATCTTAGGCGGCGTCCAACCGGACGATTGCATTTGCTCGTTTCTTTTTTTATCGTCGCGCTCATTTTTTGTATTGATATTTTCTAATTTTTCCGAAAACAATTCAAATTCCTCTCTTGAAACGATAGCCGAAGAGTCGTCGATATTTTTGTTCTGAGCCTCCAAATACTTAATCGCCGAGTCGCGCCCGACCTCTCTTGCCAGAGGTTCATAATTCCTTAGAGCGTTTACTTCTTTGGTCCAGCCGCCGTCAAACCTATACGCTATCCTCATCTGGCAAGCGATGCAATCCTCAGGTTTCCATTCTTCCGACGAGCCGCCGTATTTTGCGAACAAATCAGATAAATGCCGCGGATTATCATTCATATAAGCGTTTACGCCGTCGGCGTATGCGGATAAAAACTTTCGTATATTCTCGGACAATAGCGGAAGCGTTCTCTTGGCGTGTCTATATAAGCCCAATGTCCGAACTTTAATATCGCTATTTAAGTAATCTGCGCCGAAAATTTCCGCCAGCCTTCCTTGAACGAGTCGTCGAGCCAAAGTCATTTGGAATAGGCGGTCTTTAGCGGCGGCGTATCCCAATCCGAAAAACAGCGCCTCTTCGTCCTCCGAAACAATATTAGGAACGCCGTACTCGTCATAGATAATTGCCGCAGTATCCTTTAAATTCGGATACTGGGCGTTAAGCCTCCCAAAGGGAATCGCGAATAGAACTAAAGCGAAAAATAGCGAAAATAACTTTTTCATTGTTTCATTCTTTCGATATTTGAATTTTGCTTCTCCCTATGAATAACACATAAAATCCAAAAAAGTTGCAAAAAAGGATTTATAGAGTTATGATAGTTTGCTTATTCATTGTTCGCCTCAACTACAGCCCAAATTTATAGAATAAACACCTAATTCAATACTTTTCTATCATTGACTCTAT
>CAZDXB010000060.1:0-5046 GCA_964509335.1 uncultured Hyphomicrobiales bacterium
AAATAAAGGTAGCGATTAAAAGAGGAATAAAACGTTTCATTTTCTTTTCCTTTTTTTTATTGATACAGAACAAATATATATTTTGGTTTTCATTTCGCCACGCCTTATTGATGATTATTATAAGAAATAATATATAGAATACCAAATACTTTTTGATATTTTTCAAAATATTCGCGTCTTATTAATACAAAAGCCTTTACTATTGCGTCAATACGAGCGAAATAAATCTTTCCTCAAAGAACGTTTTTTCGTTTTTTGTATCTTATTCTATTGTATAGACAACCTAAAGTCCAAAACGTTTCACTTTGGACGAAAAAAATTGAAAATTTTTGCGCGAACGTTTTTCGCCAGAGCTGACGCCCGCCCCGCGTCTTCCGCCGACGGCTAAAGCCGGTCGGTTTCAGATAGAATCGGTAGCGAAGGCGCCTCGTTTTCGTAACGGGCTTTACGTCGAGATATTAATATTCACCCCTCTCTAACTCTCCCCGAAATCGGGGAGAGAACTAAGAGGTTAATGTAAACATAGATAAAACAACCAAATAGTCCCCTCTCCGTTTACGGAGAGAGATAGGGCGAGGTGGACACCGCCGCGGGAGAGGACGGAACAAGTATAAATTGTCCTCGCCAAATCGGAGTTTGGCGAGTAGGATGAAGAGCAAATTGGAAAATTTCCCTATGAATAACGGCGCTTATTTTGCTATTTTTGCGAAAAAGAAAGGAAGGATTATGGAAGAAAAAGAAATAGCGGAATTGATACGGCTGAGGAGGTTTCTCCACGCGAACCCGGAAGTCTCTGAAGACGAGGCGAATACGGCTAATATCATCGCCGGCGAATTGGAGAAAATAGAGCCGGACGAGATAATTAGAAACATTGGCGGCTACGGCGTAGCGGCGGTGTTCGAAGGCGGCGAGCCCGGCAAGACGGTCGCCTTCCGAGCCGAACTGGACGCCCTTCCCATTCCCGAAGCGAATGATTTTGAATATAAAAGCAAAAAGCTCGGCGTCGGACACAAATGCGGACACGACGGGCATATGACTATATTGGTTGGATTAGCTCGCCGTATTGTTAAAGCGAAGCCGTTTCCGGGCAGGCTCGTATTAATGTTTCAGCCTGCGGAGGAGACTGCTCAAGGAGCGAAGCAAGTTGTAAAAGACGGGAAGTTCGTCAATTTAAATATCGACAGAATATTTGGGCTCCACAACTTGCCAGGGTTCCCTCTCGGCTCGATTATCGCGAGAAAAGGCGCGTTCGCTTCGGCGTCCAAAGGCTTCGCGGCAAGACTGAACGGATTAACCTCGCACGCGGGACATCCGGAAAACGGCAGGAGTCCGGTTCTATCGATGACGAGCTTGATTCATTCAATTATGGCGCTTCCGCACACGCAGACGAATTTCAATAAAGCTAACTCTGTAACAATAATCCACGCGAGACTCGGCGAGATAGCCTTCGGCACCGCTCCCGGCGAAGCGGAAGTTATGGCTACTCTGCGCTCCAACAGCGACGACGACTTGAACAAAATGGGCGAAGAAGCGGAGCGGTTAACCAAGGGAATTGCCGAGAGCTTCAATCTGAAATATCATTACGACTGGCGCGAGGTATTTCCCGTAACGGCAAGCTCGGACGCCGAATACAACATAGCTCTAAAAGCGGCGAATAATCTAAATCGCGAAATCATTCATCCTGAGCATCCTTTCCCGTGGTCGGAAGATTTCGGCTATTTCACTCAAAAAATCGACGGCGCTTTCTTCGGGTTAGGCTCGGGGGAAGGTCATCCGCAACTGCACAACGACAATTACGACTTCCCCGACGAATTGATTGAAAAGGGGATTGATATATTCGAGGAAATATTCAAATTATCGGCGAAATAGATATGAAACACTCGTCTTACATAGAACTAGATAAAAACGCCTTAAAACAGAATATTAAATATCTGAAACAAAGAATAGGCGACGCTAAATTCGCGTCCGTAATAAAAGGGAACGCTTACGGGCATGAAATAAAAACGTTTCTGCCGATGGCGGAGGAGTGCGGCATAAATTATTTCGCCGTTTCCGACGCCTACGAAGCCGAGTTAGCGTTTAAAGCCAAGAGACCGAAAACGCATATAATGATTATGGCGATGATAGATAAATACGAGCTAGAGTGGGCTATTCGGAACGAAATATCCTTTTTCGTTTTCGATATAAACAGATTGAAGAACGCAGTAAAAATCGCCAAGGAAGTCAAAAAACCGGCTATAATTCATATCGAGCTTGAAACGGGATTAAATAGAACGGGCTTTGCCGAAAATCAATTAAACGAAGTAATTAAAATAATCGAAAATAATCGGAAATATGTTCAAATAGAAGGCATTTGCACCCATTACGCCGGCGCCGAGAGCATAGCTAATTACGTAAGAGTCGAAAGGCAAAGAAAGAAATTTCACGAAGTAAATATTCGGCTTTACGAGCAAGGCATACGAGCGAAATATAGTCATACGGCTTGCTCCGCCGCCGCGCTGACTTATCCGGACACAATCATGGATATGGTCAGGCTCGGAATTGCCCAATACGGCTTTTGGCCCAGCAAGGAAACGCGAATGTATAATCTGCTATCCGACGACACGACCTTCCAAATCGATCCTTTGAAGAGGATTCTGTCGTGGAAGAGCAGAATTATGACTGTTCAAAAAGTCAAACAGGGGGAATTTGTAAGCTACGGCAATTCGTTTATGGCGCCCTATAACATGATAATCGCCGTCGTTCCGGTGGGATATTGCCACGGCTACAGCCGCTCGCTAAGCAATTTGGGACAGGTTTTAATTAGGGGGCAAAAAGCGAATATTGTCGGCATGGTCAATATGAATATGCTATTAACCGACGTAACCGAGATTGAGGGCGCGGCAATCGACGACGAAGTCGTTTTGATTGGAACGCAAGGCGATTTGACTATTACTGTATCATCGTTTTCAGATTTAGCGAACTACGTAAACTACGAATTGCTGGCGCACCTGCCGGATTACATACCAAGACTGATACTGGAGCGGTAAACAAATATGATGATTGGCAGATACATAAAACAGTTCTTCATAAAGCCGCTGGAGCTGGCGAAGACGAAGGATATAGACGTCGGCGGGGTTGAGACGGTCGCCGTTATTTTGGGACCGTATCGAAATTTGACGACTCTTACGGTCGGAATAGCCGCGCTGCATCCCAACTGCCAAGTCCTCAACCACGCCGGGCAGCGGATACTGCCCTTCAAAAAGCTCAATTTCTTTAAAAACCAGTCCCGCGTTACATTTACGCGATTTCTGAAATACGCTATTTATAGCTCCGGCGGGGGCAAAAGAGGCGATTACGGCGGCTCGATTACTTATTCCCACGCTTTTACGCGGCCGAAACTTAAAGAGCTTTACCGGGCGAGATACGGCGATAAATTAGTCAAGGACAATATCAAATGCCTCTTTTGGAAGGAATCGCTTCGAGTTTCGAATTATATAAAGAAAAGACGAATAGACTTAATATCGCTGATAGACAAAACGCCGGAGCTGAGATTTATTATGCCCGTTCGCAATCCCTTGGACTGCGCCAAATCGAATCTTAAAACGGGACACGCGCGATTTATACGCGGCTTGAACGAACGAGCGGGAATAAAGGAGACCGTCTCGGCTATTCTCGACGAGCATCTTTGGTTTCTTAAACTGAAAGATGAACGCGATAAAAATTTCTTCTACTTCTTTCAAAACGATTTATCAAAAGACGCGCTTGGGGATTTTGCTTCTTTCCTGCGTATAGAGCCGGACGAGAAATGGCTCGACGACGCTATGGCTGTTTACAATTTGAAAAGCTCTTACTCTCATCCGCCGGATTTAATCGAACATTACAAAAGCGAAGTGGAAGCGAAATTCGGCTACTACACTAAATTCGCCGAGAAATTGTTGGAATTTGCGGAATTATCGAAATAATGGCTTGCCCGCGAAAATATAATAGAAGCGCCGCCTACGGTAAGCTATATCTGAAGACCGCTCTCGGCTACAGGGCGAGGAAATTCGGCAATCCGCGAATCAATCATAAATGCAAATTAATATTCGCGCATATACCGAAAACCGCCGGCAACAGCGTTACGAAAGCCCTAAACAAGCTACCGAAAGAAGGAAAGCCGATGTCGCCGAATATTAGCAAGCACGCAAAAGCGTTCGAAATTAAATATATGCTCGGCGAAAAAACATGGAACGAATATTTTTCTTTCGCATTTTTGCGCAATCCTTGGGATTTAATGGTATCCAGCTATCATTGGTGGAAGCAAAAGGCGCCGAATATTATATATCACCGCCGCAAAGCGCGAAAAGTAACGCGAATGGACTTTGGCGAGTTCGTACGCTCGAAATTCGGCAAATACATGATTAACGAGAGATGCGGCGAACTTTTCGATTGGATTAGCGAGAACGGCGAAATAATCGTCGATTACGTCGGAAAAGTCGAAACGTTAAACTATGACTGGAAAAAGATATGCAAGAAAAACAGCTTGGATTGCGTCGAAATTCCTCATATTAACAAAAGCGAAAGGAAGCCCTATCGCGAATACTACGACGAAGAGACGAAGCGGCTGGTCGCCGAGAGATTTCACAAAACAATCGAGCTGTTCGGCTATGAATTTTAAGGCGCTACCATGAATATATTAATATTGACATATCAGGGAAGCGTCGCCGGCTCGACTTTTTCTATATATTATTTGGCGCGGGGGCTGGCGGAAAATGGACATAGAGTATTCGTCGGATGCCGCGAAGGGACTTTGCTTTTCAAGCTACTGCAAGATTGCGACGCCGAGGCTGTCGCGATGCCGCTGAAAAAGAAATTCGACAGCGAGTCGATAAAAATCATTAACGACTTAATAGACAAAGAAAACATTGAAATAGTGAACGCTCAATCGAGTATTGACAGATATATATCGATTATAATCAGGAAATTTTACCGCAAAAATATAAAGCTGATACACACCCGGCGGCAAATCCCCGACAGCAGTCTCGGCAAACTGCACGGCAAATTTTACGCTTGGGGCGCGGACGC
>CAZDXB010000061.1:0-1203 GCA_964509335.1 uncultured Hyphomicrobiales bacterium
AGTATTTCCTGAATAAGGCTTCATTTGTTGAAATTCGAATCGTAGATTTGATGGGGAGGACGGTTGATAGTATTAAACGAAAAGCGGAGCCGAAAGGCGAATTTAAAATAACAGTAAACGTCAGCAAGTTAAATTCCGGAGCATATAGTATAGTTCTTAATACGGGAAGTAGTATTGAGGCAGAGAGTATAATTCTAATGAGATAGCGATATATTAACTATTGTTAAGCCAGTAATTTATGGCTTTCGTTAAAGTCCAGTATTCAATTTGGCTAGTGTATTTGTTGCTGATGATTTCAAATATTTTTCTGATATTATTGCAGTTATGCATATCTTTGGTGTGCCCGGAAGCAATTACGGGGATGAATTCTTTATCGATATTTTTTTCTAATTTGCTGTTTTTTAAAATCTTTTCAAGCATTTTGACAAATACTGTGGCTGGTATATAATCATAATCAAGCTGTATAGCTTGTTTTGATAATATCGTTTTTAAATACCACTTTAAGTCCCTTTTTTCGTTTTTTTTGTATAATCTTCTTTCTTTTGGATATCTTTTGTTTTTAATTATGTCGCGTTCGTTTGACCATTGAAGCTCTTCTTTAGCTGGCGCGGTACCGTGTTTTAAGTAATAATAAATTTTTGGAGCGAATTTTTTGAGAAGCAAAGATTGAAAATTGTATTCAGAATATATCGGCATTTCAAGAAGCTCTTTGTTTTTGTAGTCGCTATATTTTATCGATTTTTTTGATACGAACCAAGGAATGATATTTGAATAAGCCTCTCTAAAATCATAGTAACTTGGATTATATAATCCTTTTGTAACTGATGTATCGCATTTAAAGCCAGCTTTAATCAGATTCTCAATAACTTTTTCCGAAGGTTCAATATAATACGCTCCGGCTCGAAAAGCTATGCATCTGTAGTTTAAACTCTCTTGCTGTAAGACAGATTCTAAATAACTCTTGCCATTTTGAAGGGTCTTAAATATCGAGTCCGTTTCCATACTAGCGATAGACCACTGATTGCTTAATTTCCATTCGCCGTTTTTATAAATTGCGTCTTTCCATTGTGGGTGTATATGTAATTGGACGTCGTGTTTGAGATTTATAGTTTTTTTAATAGATTCTTCCCAAGCTTCATAAACTTGTTTTAGGGCGGAAGGTTTTTGAGAATATTCCTTATGTTTTAGTTGCTGATAAACTTC
>CAZDXB010000061.1:1213-4793 GCA_964509335.1 uncultured Hyphomicrobiales bacterium
AGAAGGCTGAACAGTTCGTTTAAAGGTTTCTGTTGAATTTCAAAAAAGTCTCCGGAGCCGTCCCCGAAAAGTTCCCAGTCGTTTGTTAGAACAAGAGCAATCTTCATAATTCTTTAGAGTTTGTGAAAAATCTTTTTATAAATAGTAACGTTATTTCTAGCTAATTCGACAAGTAAATTAATTAATTTTTTGGAATCTGCGTAAAAGAATCTCATCCCATTCATTTTAATATCTCGACAAATATCATTTGGGATTTTTGTCTTAACGAACTTAGGAATATCAAAGTTCATCTTGATCATATTATGGGCATAAGTTGGAACTTCAATAGTTTCTTTTTCGTAATTAATGCATTTAGCTTTGAATAAAGTTTTATGATATGGATTGACGGGAAAGTCGTCTTTTAAGTAATCGTCCGCGCAGTGGACGCAAGATAAGAAAGTTGTATCCACTCCCAGCCCAATAACTTTAGCGTTGTATTCGGTCATTTTGTAATAAGGGCTGGTTATATCATATGGATACGGCGATTTATGATGTTCTGAAGTTATTTCTTTCGCGTATCTTCCTATCGCCGCAACCGATTTTGTTGGATGAAAGCTTCTGATAGTTTGAGAATGGCGTCTGGCAAATTCGGATAAAAGCCCCATATATGAAGGAGTCTTTCTGACGTTAAAGATTTGACCTTGTTTTAAGAATTTGTACGATGTAAGTTTAGGATATGTGGGAAATATTAGCGTTCCTTTTTCGCCGACAACATCTAGAAGAATGGATAAAACTTGCAATTCTGAGAATTCGGCGTTTAGGTAATCAATTGAACTGTGAATGAACAAAATGTCGCCTTTTTTAACGTTAAGTTCTTTCTTTAAAATCTCTTTGAAATCTTCGATGCTTAAGACAGGTAATGATTCGACAAATTCAATTTTCTTTTGTTTTTGTCTTTCTTTATAATATTGTCTTAACCTTTTAGGTATTATGTTTTTAACTCCGTTAATTATCATTCTCGATATTTTTTCTTTTTTTCTTCAATCTTTCCGAATATAGTTTTTTCTCAACAGCGTTGATTTTTATAGGAATTTTAAAATTTTCTAACTCTTCCTTGCAATGCGCTTTTATTTCTTTAACTCGACTTTTTTTGTTTTTTTCATTTGGTTGCAAAGCGATATCAGCACAAACTATGTTTCCCATTATAGCGTTTTTTTCGCCGTAAACGACGACGTCTTCAACAAAAGGAAGCTCTTGTATTACGTTCTCAACTTCGGAAGGATATACTTTTTCTCCTCCTACGTTGATAATTTCGCTTTCTCTTCCTTTGATTAGGATATATCCGTTTTTTTCTAAGGCTGAATCGCCAGTGTTAAACCACCCGTCCTCAGTAAAGGGCGATGGCGCGTTGAGGTATCCTAACATTGCCGATTGAGCTTTGATTTGTAAAATTCCGTTAACAATTCTGGTTTGAAAGCCTTCGCCTCCAATTTTTACCCAAGTTGAGTTCGAGTCTAAGGATTTTGACCTTAAAGTTCCAACTTCAGTAGTTCCATATTTTTGTAGTATAGTAACATTTGGGAAAATATCATTTATTCTTTTTAAAGTATTCTCGGGCATAGGCTCGGTTCCATAAGTAATGTATTTTAAGGAACATAAATCAAAATTTTTGTAAGATTCGCTTAGTAATAACAAATTTAAGAAAGTGGGAGTAACGGGTAAAACTTCAACTTTATATTTTTCAATTGCTTTGCAAACGTCTTCAGGATTTCTGCTTTTTGCAGTTATGAGAGTACTCGCATTTGACAAGGAATAAAATAGAGTATCAATACCGCCGATGTGGTCAAAAAGCATAAAAACTAAAGTCCTTAAATCCTTTCTTCTTTTTTTGTATTTGCTTAACAGTTTTGTGAAATCGTGAACTGCGGCTTTAATTTTACCGGATGTTCCAGATGAAAATAAAACCAATCCGGGTTTATCGTTTTCGTTAAGAATGTCATATAATTCGTAATCTGGAGTATTCCTATATTTTTTCAGTTCGTATTTACCTAGTTTGGTTATTGATATAGATTTTTGGCATTTAGCTAGCTTATAGTATTTTTCTTTTTGGGAGTTCATTGATGGAGATATAGGGACTATTATATTAGAATTTTCAATTAAAGCCAATAACAGCGATAAAGCCCAAGGCGAGGTTTCGGATTCAATAGCAATAATTTCCTTAGGCTTTATATATTTGTTTATTACCTGAGACCAAGATTCATACTGTAGCAAAAACCAATTAAAATCGTAACTTTTGTCTTGCCATATGAATGCTTCTTTGTTTTTGTTTTCTATAAAAGTGTTTAACAGAAAATCTATAAACATTATACTCCGCCTAAGAAAATTATTTGACCAGTTATAAAATCGCTTTCGGGTTTGATAAAAAAGTTAATAGCGTTTGTTATATCTCTATATTCGCCCATTCTTTTTATGGCTTGTCGATTAATGAGCGAATCCATTTTTTCTTTTGGAACAGCTCTTATTAAATCTGTTTCAATTGGCGTTGGTCCGACAGCGTTAACCGTAATTCCAAAATCGGCGAATTCTCTAGCTAAGATTTGCGTTAGGCTTTCGATAGCCGCTTTCGAAGAAGCGTATGCCGATTCGCCTTCTAATTTGAGAGGCGTCGCTACGGTTGCAAAATTCACGATTCTTCCGAAGTTGTTTTTTTTCATCAGCTTAGCCGCTTCCCTTGTAAAAAGAAAGGAACCAATAACGTTTGTTTTAAAGATTTTGTGTATAGTTTTTTCCGGAGTTAATAGCGAGTGGTTCATTGAAGCTATCCCGGCGTTGTTTATTAGAGCGTCTAACGACTTATAGTTTTTTGAGATGTAATGGAACATCTCTTTTACTTTTTTTTCGTCTGCTACGTCTAAACAGAAGTGTTTATAGTTGTCGTTTGAAATACTCGATTCTTTTCTACTGCAGCCAAAAACATTATAATCTTGTTTTAGGTAATATTCGGCTAAGTGTTTTCCTATTCCTTTTCTTGTTCCGGTTATAATTATTTGTTTTGACATAAATTAATCCAAAATTTTATGAATGTAATCCGATAAAGTCTTAATAGTTCTAAAGGGACTGTTTTTCAAAGACATAGCTTTTTCGTCCGCTAGTATTATGTCTTTGTCGTATTTCTCTTCGATTAAGTTTTCTATAGAGACTATTAAGTTAACTAGACTTAAGGAGTCTAGCTGCCCCCCTTTTCCGTATAAAACTGTGTCTTGACTTTTTTTGAGCCTTTTGTTCTTGGGTAAATCCTCGTTTATGTTATCTACGCTTTCGTAAATGATTTCAAGAATCTCTTCGTTTTTCATATTCAATCCTTAACTTTTTAACACCTATAAAATTTATAAAAATACTATTAAATCAATAATAAAACTAAGTTTTTTAACGGAAAGATTCAACTTTTATTGATTATTGTTTTTCCACACGGTATTTGGAATTTAATTAATCTACTCCTTCATTTTTCGCTTCGCAATTTCGTATAGTATAACGCCGGCGGAGACCGAGGCGTTTAGCGAGGGGATTTTACCTAGTGTTGGAATTTTTAGCGATATGTCGC
>CAZDXB010000062.1:0-4755 GCA_964509335.1 uncultured Hyphomicrobiales bacterium
TTTGAAAATCAAAATCCATCTTAACTGGGTTGTCCATAATTTGGGTACACTCCATGTAATATACCGGCTCGCTCGCTTCCCTAACCGACTGCTTTAGCTGTCGGCTTGCATATAGCGCGGCGGCGATTGTCTGCGAGAGATATAGCCTCGCGAAGGCGCGCCTGCTGTCGACTGTGTCTCGGCAGACGGCTGAAGTGGGCTGTATCAAAAGTAGGATTTTGCTTCCCCTCAAGGTAAACCTTGAGGTTGACGTTTCTTTGGAATCACGCGCTAGTCGCGTGTTTATGTCGACCTTCGGGTTTACCCGAAGGGTTCGAAATTCGATATAATTGAGTTTTGAGACAGCCCCTGAAGCCGTCTGTTTCCGGGGTGTGGGGACCTCAGAGCTCGCATCCCCAACCGACTGCTTTAGCCCTCGGCTCGCGCTTCCCTTTGAAAGATTCGAGCGACGTTCAGCCAAATTTTATTGCGTCGCCCTAAAAATCTCCGTTATCTTCTCGTTATATTCACATAAATATCTTATATTAATGAAAATTTGTATGCGCAATAGAAGAAAAAAGATGGATTACATTGGCGTTTATAAAGCTCGTTTGATTGCGTTTTCGCTGGTCGTTCTGCTCTTCCTTTCCTGCGAGGAGGACGAGAAAGTAATCGACCAAAGCAAAGCAAAGTTCCGATATTTAGTCTCGATAAGCGAAGACTACCGGCGGCTCGCCGTTTACGACGCAGATTCGGGCGTTGTCGAGGAGGACGTCTATTACAAAGCCAATCAAGAGCGACTGCCGGCGGAGGTAACGAAAATCAAGGAATACGGCGGCAATTTGTATCTGTTTGCGCCGGAAGCGTTCAAGTTAATTGCAATCAATAAGTTTACGTTTGAGAAAGCGACGGAGTTCGATTTCGCCGCCGACTCTCTGATTCCTTCCGACATTTGCTTCCCGAATTCGACCGACGCTTATCTCGGCTTTGAAAACGATGAGGAAGTTTATCTGCTGGATATATACAACTACGCCGTCGCAAGAAAGATACCGTCTGGCAAATATCCAGTGTCGCTGGAATCCGCCGGCAATCAGATTTTCACTGCTAACGTATTAGATAACAAAGTTGCAGTGATTGATTCGAGGACTCACAATCGTGAAGCGCTTATAGACGTCGCCGCCGCGCCGAGCCTTGTAGGCGTTTCGTCGGAAAACGATAAAGCGATAATCGTTTCGATGGGCGAAGGGAAAATAGACGGCGAGCAAGAAAAAACGGCGGCTAAAGTTACTTTCATAAACGTAGCGGACAAAACGGTCTCGGAGGCTATTGAGCTTGGCTCTCAGATAACGGACGCCGTCGAGCAAATTCCGATAAAATTAATAGTTACGTTGGACGATTACGCTTTCGTTTTAACCGAAGACCGGCTGCTCCGAATCGACATAATTGTGGAAGACAGAATAAACACTTTATTCGAAGAATCTTTCGACGACGTCGTTTACAATAAAATTCGAAGCCGCTTGATTTTGGTTAAAGGAAATAAAATAATCGCCGCCGATTCAGAAGACGCCGGGACGATTAAGGAATTCATTTTAAATCACAATATTACCGCGGTTTACCCTTTGTAGCTATGATTGACAAAAAACAATCGGCTATAAATTTAGAGTCGCTAGTAAACCTATCGGCTAAGCTGAACGAGAGCGTCGAGGAGAAAGAAATATTGAACGACGCGCTTTTGAGCTTAATGGGAAAGCTGAAAATCACGCGGGGCGTCGCTCTTTTACCGAACGAAAGCGCGGAGAAATTCGTTCCCTCGGTAAGCAAAGGAAAGCAAAATTTATCGGGACTGCCCTTTTTTGAAGTAAAAAGCTTGTGCAAGGTGGAAGATTCGCCGCGAATGAAAAAGCTGAAAAAAGAAGGATTCGAGTTTTGCGCGCCGGTTTCCTACCAGAAGAAACTGTTCGCGATAATATGCTTAGGCAAAAAGCTCGATTCAAAAGAGCTAACCGACGAGGAGTATCATTACGTAGAAATAGTAACGAAAATAACGGCGAACGCTCTGGCGAACGCGGAAAATTTCAAACTTCTGCAATCCGAGAAGAAGTCGCTGGAGAAACGCAATCTATTGCTAACGACTTTATTTGAAATAAGCAGGGATTTCGCGTCGCTATTTTCGCGCGAGGAGATTTTGCGCTTGCTTTCCTATAATTTAATGGGAAGATTAATGATAAACAAATTCGCCTTAATAGCGGCGAAAGAGAATCCAAAAGACGAGCGGCGTTACGTCGAATTAAAGAATCTTTTCTCGAAAAGCGTTTCGCTAGATTTCCTCGAGTCGTTTTCCTACCTTGACGAGCCCGCGGAAGTCGGCGGCGACTTAAAGTTAGATTCGGACGCGACAAAAAAGCTTTCGGCGCTTGGAATTAACGTTGTCTCGCCCGTTGTCGTTCAAGGCAAAAAGAAAGGATTTCTATTAATTGGCAAAAAAGCGACTGGCGGCGAGTTTTCTTCGGAAGACCTGCAGTTTATTAAATTAATTGGCGACACGGCGTTTTTAGCGCTGGAAAACGAGAGGCTTTTCAAAGAAGAAATCGAGAAAAAGCGAATGGAAAGCGAGATGTCGTTCGCTTTGGAAATACAGAGGAATTTATTGCCGAAAGAAGCGCCACAAATCGATGGATTCGATATTTCCGGCGACAGCCTACCTTCCAAAACGGTGGGCGGGGATTATTACGATTTCATTAAACTGCCGAACGGCGAATTGTTAATAGCGATAGCGGACGTATCGGGCAAAGGAATGCCCGCGGCTCTGCTTATGGCGAACGTTCAGGCGGCGTTGCGCGTCTTAGCTCCGCTATCTCTGCCATTGAGCGAACTCGTTAGCAAAATTAACTCCGTAGTTTACGAAAACACCGCGGCGGATAAATTCGTTACTTTCTTCTTGGGTAAATTAAACGTAAAAAAACGAGCGTTTTCTTACGTAAACGCGGGACACAATCCGCCTATATATATCAAAAGCGACGGCGAAGTCCAGACGCTAAACGAGGGCGGCTTAATACTCGGCGTATTGGATAATCCCGGCGATTACGATTCTGGCGAAGTCAAATTAACGACCGGCGACGCCTTGATATTATACACCGACGGCGTTACCGAAGCCTCCGACCAAAACGGCGAAGAATACGGCGAAAAGCGACTCGTTCGCAAACTGCTCGAACTAAGAGAAGGCGTCGCTAAATCGATTATAAGCGATATTATTGACGAGGCGAGACGTTTTTCAGCGAACGAGCATAGAAAGGACGACATAACAATAGCCGCGATAAAGGCTATATAATCGCTTTAACGCTTACGCGTCGCTTCTCATTCCGAAATTCCAATTTCGGAATGAGGATATATGGGCGGAGACGCAAAATCTTCCTCGTTCCGAAATTCCAATTTCGGGATGAGTTAATATATTATTTATTATCCCCTTTTGGATAACAAAAAGAATAAAATTTCATTAGCAAAGCCGCTATCGGTCGGGGCCAAAGCATGTTAAAAACGCGCTTGTCTTCGGCTATTCGGTTTTTCAATCCGACCGATGTTATTTGCCCTTCGTGGATTCTATAAGCATGCAGCGGCTTTTTAACGAAAGTGAAACCGCCGTCCATTTTCGTCAGACGAATCAACAGCTCCCATTCGGGGCTAACTAAATAATCTAAATCGAAGCGCATATCCCCGATATTATTTTTAACGTAACAAATCGACGGACAAGAAATTGGATTGCCTAACGAGAGCAAAAAGCGTTTGAAAAATTTTGATTTAATATAATCTTTGACCAAATAATGAGCGTTAAGCAAGAAATTCTTCACTTTCAAATTCAAGCTGTCGTCGATGAATTTTTCGCCGGTAAATTCAAGATATTTTGTAAAAATGATAAGGGAGTCGGGACGCTTCTCATAGAATTTTAAGCAGCGTTCGGCATATTCGGGAAATAAAATGTCGTCTTGGTGAACCATTGTAACCAAATCCGTATCCGCTTGAGCGTAAGCGAAGTTTAAATCGCCCGCGAAACCTTGCCTGTCAGGATTTACTATATACGGAACGCCTTGCGCTCTCGCGAAGTTCCTCTGGAAATCGTTCGGGGTGGAGCTGGTCATAATTATTTTGCTTTTGACGGTCTGCCTTTCCAGCGCTTCGTAGCATTCGCCGAGATATTCTGATTCTTTGTAACCCATTATAACGAAAGTATGTTTGGAAGCGGCGTCCATATTAAATCCTTAGCCAATTGTTCGGTATTAAATCCGACGTGTCGTGTATCGGGAACTTAAACCATTTTTTCGGAGCTATGACAATCTTTTGCTGGTAGCCGTTTAGCCAAGCCGCCCACCAACCGAAAGTACTGTTGGGAATTATGAAATGCCTACATTCAATCATCAACTGCAAATAATACTGAAATTTTTCTCCGGCGCAATTATGCCCTACGTAAGTCGTAGGCGCGTCGAAATTAAGATTATCCTCGCACCATTCTATCTCGTCTGAAAAAACGAAATAATGCGGGTTTTTTATATTGTTCGCTACTATCCGCTCAGCGTCTTTATAATATTTTTTGCCGAGAAAACCGTGATACAATCTTTCCTTCAAGTTATGTATATATCCCCTTCTCACGTTAACGCAAACCGGATTTTTCGCCGCTTGGATGCGTTTCAGCATTTCTAAAGCCTCGCCTTCCGGTTTGTTTTTGAAAGTGAAGTCTTCTCTAATTTCCTCCTCTATTTCCTTGAAATATTTCTCGCTCTGCCA
>CAZDXB010000063.1:0-2227 GCA_964509335.1 uncultured Hyphomicrobiales bacterium
TCAAAAATCAATTACTTAATTTATATAAAATTGGAAATACCGCAAAAGCATTATTCAAATATATCTCTTTTCTGGCGAACCTATCCACTTGAATTAAAATCAAGTAGAAAATATTTTTTTGGATATAATAAATGATTTTGTTAATTTAAATAGAAAAATTTAGGGTGTTTATAACGTTTCTCTAAGTTATTTATAAAATATAGGAGTAGAACAATGAAAAAGTTCCTTTTAATCCTCGTAGCCTTATTGTATTTATCTTTAACGAGCGCGTTTTCGCAGACAAAAGTTGGAATAGGTATCGGTTTTAACCCAATCGCTATTATGGCGGAATCGTCCAGCGAATTATTCGTGCCGATAGGTTTTGCTAACGTTTACGTTCCAATTCAAGTTTCCTCAAAATTTAGACTTGAGCCTGAAATTGGAATAATGAACTATAACTACAATACAGAAACCGAAAAAGGTCAAAAAATCGACGTTACTAATAACATTTTAAGATATGGAATCGGTGGATTTTACAGCGTCAAACATACAAAATCCTTTTACAATCACTTCGGAATAAGATTAGGTATGATGTCTTCAACTTCCAAAGAAGAATACGACCCTGAGGAGTACTACGAAGACGAAGAAAAAAGTCTTTCGGCTTTTTATATTGGAGCTTCAATAGGAGGCGAGTATTTCCTTAGCGATTACTTCTCTTTAGGCGCCGAATTTCAATTGAATTATATTTCATTCGGCGAGCCGGAATATAAACCGGAGGAAAATTACAGTAACTACAAAGAATACAGCAGAACCTATATAACAAACAACGGCATCATATTCGCCCGCTTCTATTTTAATTAATGGAAGTAATCGAAAACATAGGTTAAAGCTCTATATTTAGCGGCAAAGTGAAAACATATTTGTTAATCTTTATATAGGAAATCAAGTAATGAAGACACTATTCCTTTTATTAGTAACGAGCGCTCTGCTCTTAATCATCTCTAATGTTTACGCTGAAGACGAATGGATTCAATATACAAACGGGCAAAGCGTAAATGCGATTGTTGAAGACGGCGATTATTTGTGGATAGGGACATATGGCGGTTTAGTAAAAATGGACAAAAGCGCTGGAGAAAAATCATTCTATAATAACTATAATTCTGGCTTACGTGATAATTGGATTTCTTCAATCGCTATAGATGATTCGGGTAACAAATGGTTCGGGACTATTGGCGGTGGAGTAGCAAAATATGACGGCGTAAATTGGACTGTATATAATACTTCCAATTCTGGATTACCTAATAATAATGTTTTTTCAATTGCTATAGACTCAAACAAAAATAAATGGTTCGGCACCCAAAACGGTGGAGCCAAATTTGACGAAGAGAATTGGACTGTATATAATACTTCCAATTCTGGATTGCCTAATAATTGGATTTCTTCAATCGCTATAGACAGATTAGGAAATATATGGCTTGGAACCTTAAGCGGCATAACGACATACAACGGCAAGGATTGGACATTGTACGACACGTCAAATTCAGATTTGCCTAATAATGGCATTAATGAAATTGCTATAGATGAATTGGGCGACAAATGGTTCGGGACTTACAGCGGCATAGCTAAATTCGACGATGAAAACTGGACGGTTTATGATTCAACTAATTCAGGTTTACCTAGTAACTATGTCGTATCAATAACGATAGACGATGCGGGAAACCAATGGTTCGGAACTAGGTACGGCGGTGTAGCTAAGTACGACAGCAAAAATTGGATGGTTTATGATTCAACTAATTCAGGTTTACCTAGTAACTATGTTGTATCAATTATAATAGACAACGCGGGAAATAAATGGTTCGGGACTACACGCATAGGCGCGACAAGATTGGTCGGTACATCTATACGAACTATCGCCTCTTGCAACATAACAATGTACGACGGAGAAAATTGGACAATTTATAATCCATCCAATTCCGGCTTGATTGATAACTGGGTTAATTCAATCGCCATAGACAAACTGGGTAATAAATGGTTCGGGACACAAGGCGGTATAGCTAAATTCGACGATGAAAATTGGACAATTTATGATTCGTCAAATTCTGACTTACCTGATAACTGGGTTAATTCAATCGCCATAGACAGACTAGACAATAAATGGTTCGGGACGCAAGGCGGTATAGCTAAATTCGACGGTGAAAATTGGACAATTTATGATTCGTCAAATTCTGACTTACCTGATAACTGGGTT
>CAZDXB010000063.1:2327-3977 GCA_964509335.1 uncultured Hyphomicrobiales bacterium
AATTCAATCGCTATAGACGGATTGGGCAATAAATGGTTTGGGACGTACAACGGTATAGCTAAATTCGACGGTGAAAATTGGACAATTTATGATTCGTCAAATTCCGGCTTAAATGATAACTTGATTAATTCAATCGCCATAGACGGATTGGGCAATAAATGGTTTGGGACGTACAACGGTATAGCTAAATACAGCGAAGATAACTGGACTATATATAACAAATCTAATTCCGGTTTGCCTTCAAACAATGTTTATTCAATTCTTTCAGATGATTTGGATAATCTATGGATTGGAACCTCAGACGGTGTAACAAAGTATGACAGCGGATATTGGACAGTGTATAATACTTCCACTTCCGGCTTGCCTCTTAATTATACCGTATCAATCGCTATGGACAGTTCAGGAAACAAATGGTTCGGAACTTATTTTAGCGGCGCGGCTAAGTATGACGGAGAGAACTGGACTATATATAACAAATTTAATTCAGGTTTGACCGATAATTTTGTATCTTCAATCGCTATCGACGGTTTGGGAAACAAATGGTTTGGGATTTTTCGGGTCTATAACGCACATTTTTTTGGCGCCGGAATAGCCATATTAATTGAGAACGTACAAAATATTTCTACTTCGGTAACAAAGTCCGAATACTGCGCCTGCGAAGATATTTACGTTTATTACAACGCATCGGGAAATTTTAGCGCGAACAATACTTTTACAGTTCATCTATCCGATAAGAGCGGAAACTTTTCTAACCCTACGATTATCGGGCAAATAAATAGCGCGTCTTCTGGAACGATAAGCTCTATACTACCCGACGATGCAGAAGGAAATAAATATAGGATAAGAGTCGTTAGTTCCAATCCTGAAGTAATCGGAAATGATAACGGTAAAGATATAACAATACATCCGTTGCCGGAAAAACCTACGATAGAAAAAAGAAACGACACGCTATTTTCTAGCGTCGCTATTAGTTATCAATGGTATTACAATGGAACCGTATTAAATTCAGCGAATGAAAAATTTCTAGTTCCCGACACTTCGGGATATTACTCTGTTGAAATTTCCGACGAAAACGGATGCTCTAGCATATCCAACGATTATTACTACGAGAAGACTACGGTTAACGAGAACCCAAGGGATAATTTAGGGGCGTTCATAATACCGAACCCTCTAAAGAATAAAGCGACGATTAAATTCAGAACTGGAAAGGCAGTTCGAGCGACAATAACGATAACGGACGCTTTTGGGCGGGAAGTAAAGCGTCTCGCGGATAATGAATTTTTTGGTTCGAGCGCTTGTAACCTCTCGTTCGACGCGAGCGATCTGCCGAGCGGAGTTTATTACGTCGTTATGCGCGCTGGCGGCGAAATTCAAAGCGAGAAGTTTGTAGTGTTGCGGTAGCCATCTCTTAAGATGAAGCTATCCCAAAACTCAATTTAATCGAATTTCAAATCCTTAAAACACTAAGGTTAACGTAATCATACAACTGGCAGTTGTTTCAAAGTTAATTAAGCCTCGGAGCTTTCTCTCCCTTAAGATGCGCAGCACCGCGCAGGAGCGGCACATATAGCGCCCAAAGCGGAGCGCATCCGGTCTGTCGTATCTACCCCAACAGCGTCAAGAACACTCCGGCGGCGACCGCCGAACCAA
>CAZDXB010000064.1:0-2446 GCA_964509335.1 uncultured Hyphomicrobiales bacterium
GTAAAACATAGCTCGCTTTAGCATAAGCGATTGTTAGCCCGTAGGTTGCAGAGAATAAGGGATGTAACTGAGAGGGCGGAGCTGTGGGGAACGGAAAGACAGCGAATTATGAATAGGCAAGAGTTATTAGAAAAATACAATGACCTGTTTTGGTATTTCGACAAATCAAGACTACGGGAAACAAGCGACGTCGCGCTAGTTGAATTTATTCTTAATTACGGCGATATGCGGGCGGTTAAAGACCTATTCGAAACGCTTGGCAAAGAAAAGACGGCTTATGAGTTCGCCAAAGCGGCGTTTAAGGAAAGAAACAACTACTTCCCGCAGGTCGTAAACTTTTTTGATTTATATTTTAAGAAAAATGTTTCCGGATATCCTTTCGAATAAGCAGAGAGAGCTTCTGCCGGTTTTAGCGAGATTTAAACGAGAATTCGTTCTCGCCGGAGGGACCGCCGTCGCGCTTTACATAGGACATAGGCGGTCTATCGACTTCGATTTATTCTCGACGGAAAAACTAAACAAAACGAGATTAGCGGAGTTGATTAACTCAATTAATTATCCAAAACAACTTCTATTTGAGGATTACGACGGCGTTCATTACTTGGTAAACGGCGTTAAAATTACGTTTATGCATTATCCGTTCGATATAAAAGCGGAGACGGAAGTAGATGGAAGCGTTTATCTTCCGGATTTAAAGACATTAGCGGCGATGAAATTTTACGCTATGGGCAGGCGAGCGAAATGGAAGGATTATGTAGATATTTACTTTTTGCTAAAGAATCATTTTACGATTGAAGAAGTTAGCGAAAAGGCGAATGAAATGTTCGAAAGCGCTTACTCGGAAAAGCTTTTCAGGCAGCAAATCGCTTATTTTGAAGACATCGACTATTCCGAACCAATCGAATGGATAAAAGAACCGGTCGGCGAGGGCGCAATAAAGCGAGAATTGGTAAATTTTTCGATAGGGTTTTAATTGTAAAAATTTGTTATAAATTTATTTTGTCAACAACGCAACTAATCATACAATTATAATTTAAACGAAAATGCTTAATAACAAATCAATATTGATAACGGGCGGCACGGGTTCTTTTGGCAGAAAATTCGCCAAAACGGTTCTTGAAAGATATAATCCCAAAAAAGTGATTATTTATTCTCGCGACGAGCTTAAGCAATTTGAAATGCAAAACGAAGAGCCTTATTCTCTGCACCCCAAAAGAATACGTTTTTTTATTGGCGACGTTCGCGATAAAACCAGATTAAATATGGCGATGAATAAAGTGGACGTCGTAATTCACGCTGCAGCGCTGAAACAGGTGCCCGCATGTGAATACAATCCCTTCGAAGCGGTTAAAACAAATGTGTTTGGCGGGCAGAACGTCATAGACTGCGCTTTAAACAACAAGGTTTCGCGTATTGTCGCATTAAGTACTGACAAAGCGGCCGCGCCAATTAATCTTTACGGCGCTACCAAGCTGACTTCAGATAAGCTTTTCGTGGCGGCTAATAATTATAAAGGGGAACCTAACATTAGATTCTCAGTTGTGCGATACGGAAACGTTATGGGTAGCCGCGGTTCAGTTATACCTTTTTTTATGAAAAAGAAAGTTGATGGGGTTTTACCAATTACAGATAAAAGGATGACCCGATTTAATATCACGCTCGCCGAAGGAGTGGATTTCGTGTTGATGGCGCTCGCCAAGATGTGGGGCGGCGAGATATTCGTCCCCAAAATTCCTTCTTACAAAATACTAGACGTTGCAAAAGCTATAGCGCCAGAGGCAAGGTTCGAATTTGTTGGCGTCCGTCCGGGTGAAAAGCTACACGAAGAAATGATTACATTAACTGACGGGATGAATACTGTCGAATTCAGTGATTATTTTGTAATTATGCCTTCATATCCTATCTGGGAGAAAGAGGAATTTAGAATGCATAGCAATGGGGTTCCCGGCAAATATTGCAATCGCGGATTTAGCTACAACAGCGGTAAAAACGATATATTTCTCACTGTTAGCGAGCTTCAAGATTTGATTGAAAATAAGATGAAAAAATAATGGCTGAGCGAAATTTCATTGGATATGGAAAACAATGGATAGACAACGCTGATATTCGGGCAGTAGTAGATACACTGAATTCGAACTATCTTACACAAGGTTCGAAGGTAAGCGAATTCGAAGAAATACTTTGCGAAATAACCGGCGCGAAATATTGCGTTGCCGTTGCGAATGGAACGGCGGCTTTGCATCTTTCGGTAGCGGCATTGGATTTGCCCCAAAGCTCCATAGGAATTACTTCGCCGATTACTTTTTGCGCCACTTCAAATAGTTTGATTTATAACGGTTTAATTCCGGAATTTGCAGACATCGAAATAAATTCGGGGCTGATAGACTCTAAAGAAATAGAAAATAAGATTTCTAAAAGAACTAAAGTCCTGCTTCCTGTTCATTAC
>CAZDXB010000064.1:2456-3804 GCA_964509335.1 uncultured Hyphomicrobiales bacterium
TACGCCGGTCAACTTTGCGATATGGAAGAGATATACCGCATAGCGGAGGAGAGGGGATTAAATATAATAGAAGACGCGGCTCACGCTATCGGGGGCAGATATCCTTGCGGCTCGTCAGTAGGCAGTTGCAAATATTCCGACATAGCGATTTTTTCCTTCCATCCCGTCAAAACGATGACTACGGGCGAAGGCGGCGCGATAACGACAAATAACAAAGAACTATACGAGAGATTAAAGCTTCTAAGGAATCACGGGATAACAAAAGACGAAAATATATTAGAGAATAATCACGGTCCGTGGTACTATGAAATGCATAAACTCGGGTTTAACTACAGGATAACAGATTTACAATGCGCACTCGGAATAAGTCAGTTAAAAAAGCTGGAGATGTTCGTAGAAAAACGAAGAGATATTGTTGACAAATACGACAGGGCTTTTTCCGGAATAGATTGGATAGAAACCTTGCAAGAAAACCCAGACACCCAGACGGCGCGTCATTTATATGTAATTAAAGTTAACTTTAAAAAAATCGGCAAATCCAGAGCCGAAGTAATGAATTATTTAAAAGAAAGAAACATAGGAACGCAAGTTCATTATATTCCTGTTCACCTTCAACCATATTATCAGAAGAACTTTGGATTTAAGAAAGGCGATTTCCCCAAGGCGGAGATATTTTACGAGCAAGCGTTAAGCATTCCGCTATTTCCAAAGATGAGCGAAAAAGACTTGAATTACGTTATAAATTCAATTATTTCAATTAAATAATTAATCAAGGTTATATTATGAAAGGCAAAATAAATAATATCGAAATCGATAAGGACAAAAACGGAGTTTTTATCGTGATGGAGACCGGTCCGACTCATACGGGACTTGAATCCGCAAAGCGTCTTGCCAAAGGCGCTCAGAAGGCTGGAGCGAATGCTATTAAGTTTCAGACAATATTTCCGGACAGGCTAATGGCAAAAAAAGACGTCATTTTTGAGTATTCGATTCTTGAAATTGACGAAGAGGGCAACGAGAATTTTGTTCCCGTCAAGGAACCTCTTTATGATATTCTTAAAAGAAGAGAAATGGAAAAAGAAGAATGGAAGGAGCTTAAGAAATACTGCGACGAAATTGGGATTACAATGTTTTCGACCGCTACGTACACAGAGGAAGTAGATTTTCTTGTTGACGAATGCGGAATTGATAGCATAAAAATCAATTCATCGGACGTCAATATGCTTAGCGTTATTAAGTATGTGGCGCGCAAGGGGGTCAATATTCAGCTTGACACTGGTAACGCAGACATTTGGGAAATCGAGCGCTCAGTCATCGCCGCCGAGGAAGAAGGCTGCGATAATATCAT
>CAZDXB010000065.1:0-3789 GCA_964509335.1 uncultured Hyphomicrobiales bacterium
CGAAAAACCGCCCGAAAAGGTTACTATTATTTACAACGGCGCGCGAAAAGACATTTTCTATCCGACCGAACGCGAGAGAGTGGCGGAACCTATAAAATTCGTTACGACGGGTAGTTTTCGCAACGTCGATATGATAGAGCCGGTCGTTCTCGCTTTGGATTCATTGCGCGGGGAGTATGATTTCGAACTGCATGTAGTCGGGCCCGTCAAAAATGAAGATCTGCTTCCGTATTTTGAACGTGATTACGTTGTTTTGCGCGGGACGAAGAATTTAGACGAAGTAGCCGATGCGCTGCGCTCGAGCGATATATTTCTGTATTCGCATTTGAATCCGCCCTGCCCGAATTCCGTTATTGAGGCTATATCCTGCGGATTGCCGGTAGTGGGTTTCGACAGCGGTTCGATGAGCGAATTATGCTTTTTTAGTAAGGATTTGCTAGCTTACGTTTCCGACGAGATTTTTCAGAAATACGAGGACTTCGATTATGAAAAGTTAGCCGATAAGATCAAGCTGTCGATTGAAGATTATGAAAAATTCAAGCGAATCGCTTTGGAAAACGCTCTTTTGTTTTCGTTCGAGAACTGCGGCGGGGAGTATGTAGAGGTTTTTGAGCGGATATTGAGGGAAAATGAATAAGAAAACTATAATATTGCTTTCGGCGAAGCGCGGCGGGACGACGGCTATATTTAAAATGTTCCAAAAACATCCCGACGTAGGAGTATGCCATATAGACCAGAACATTCACCTTTGGGAGGGGAATTTTTGGAACTTAGCCGCTAAGGCTATCGACGGCGATCCCCAGCCATTTCTAAACAGATTTGTTTTAAAAGAGAAAAGCCATCCTTTTTTAAAAATTCCAGATAAGTTCACTGAGGAGTCGGCGTTTGAGTTGTGGGATTCAATTCTGGAAAAGCTCGGACCGGTCGTATTCGATAAAAGTCCGCAATATCTAGGCGACCAAAGAGCGTTTGACTTGCTCAAAAAGTATATGGATACGGGAGCGGACGTTAGATTGTTCGCTTTTATTCGGGACCCGAAAGACACTATAACCAGTCAATACGAACTTTGGAATAAACACGTGGAGAACGATTCGCCAAAACGAAGGGGAAAGCTTTGGATGGAGAAATATTCACATCTGGAGCGTCTTCAGGATTCTTTCGGGTATATACCTTTGTTCAGATACGAGGATTTTTGTCGAACTCCGGCGGTTTACGCGCCGATTCTTTTCAAACATTGCGGCGTAGAAAATATTAGCGAAACTTACGAGCATATAAAGCCGATAAACGTCGGCAGGTATTTCCGTTCGCTTAACAAGGATATAAGAAATTGGGAGTTTTCCGAAGAGTTCAAAGATTTCATTAAAAAATACGGTTATAGCGCCAACGAACATAAAGACGAAAAAGTAAAATTTACGGAATATTTGAAGTTTTTCTATAAAAAAGTGAAAAACAGAATTTCGCCTTATAAGGTTAATTGATTTTTTATCGCTTTTTTGAAATAATATTTGCGTTTCTTGATGTGTTTTCATATTTCTGTGAAACGACAAAATAAAGGAGAGAAATGAAAAGAGCTTTGATAACGGGAATAACCGGTCAGGACGGTTCGTATTTGGCGGAGCTTCTGCTTTCGAAGAACTACGAGGTTCACGGGATTATTCGCAGAGCCAGCACTTTCAACACTAATCGTATCGACCATATATATCAAGACCCTCATTATCCGGGAAGGCAGCTTTATCTTCATTATGGCGACTTGTCCGACCCAGGGGTGTTGACTGAAATTATATACAGCATAAAACCCGACGAAATCTATCATCTCGGAGCCCAAAGCCACGTTCGCGTATCTTTTGACCTTCCCGAATATACCGGCAATATAACCGGGATAGGGACTACTAGAATATTGGAAGCGATTCGTCGGAGCGGTATAAAAACCCGTTTTTATCAAGCTTCGACTTCGGAGCTTTTCGGTTCGGCGAAGCCTCCGCAGAGCGAGACAACGCCGTTCCAACCGCAAAGCCCATACGCGATAGCTAAGTTGTATTCTTATTGGATGACGGTCAACTATCGAGAGGCTTATAATCTTTTCGCTTGCAACGGAATTTTATTCAATCACGAAAGCCCGCGACGCGGAGAAACTTTTGTAACTCGCAAAATAACGCGAGCCGTGGCTCGCATCTTAGCGGGAAAACAAAACAAAATTTATTTAGGAACTCTCGATTCTAAGCGCGATTGGGGATTCGCTCCCGAGTTCGTCGAGATGATGCATCTTATTTTGCAACAAGACGAACCGGAGGATTACGTCGCTGGAACCGGGGAGAGCCATTCTGTTAGGGAGTTTATCGAAACGGCTTTTTATTATTCCGGCGTCGAGATTGAATGGAGAGGCGAGAATGAAAATGAAAAAGGGGTGGTAAAAAGCGTCGATTCCAGATGGGAAGATATAATTAGGCAGGGGCGAGTTTTAGTGGAGATTGACCCGAACTATTACCGACCGACGGAAGTAGATTTTTTGTTAGCCGACATTAGCAAAGCCGAAAGGGAACTCGGTTGGAAACCGAGAGTGTTATTTTCCGAACTGGTTAAGATAATGATAGACCACGACTTTATATTGAACGATTTAAAACCGTTGGGAGAAGGCATAAAAGCGATGAAATCAAAGGGGCTGGGTTGGACCCGCCACAAGTTTGTCGATTATAGAGGTATAGAAAATGAAGTTCAATAAAAATTCCAAAATATACATAGCGGGGCATTTAGGTATGGTAGGCTCCGCTATTCTAAGAAATATGTTAAGCCAAGGATACGATAAATTCGCGCTTCGTTCGAGTAGCGAATTGGATTTAAGAAATCAGAGCGAGGTTGAGAGCTTTTTTGAAGAGCAAAAACCCGACGTCGTTTTTCTCGCGGCGGCAATGGTAGGAGGAATCGTAGCGAACAAGACATATAAAGCCGATTTTATTTACGATAATTTAATGATAGCTTCTAATGTCATTGACGCTTCGTATAAGTTCGGCGTTAAAAAGCTTTTGAATTTAGGCTCTTCCTGTATTTTTCCGAAACTAGCGCCGCAACCGATGAAAGAAGAATATCTTTTGACGGGCGAGTTGGAACCGACAAACGAATCTTACGCTTTGGCGAAAATCGCGGCTATTAAGCTTTGCGACGCTTATAACTTCCAGCACGGAACGGATTTTATTTCCGTTATGCCTACAAATCTTTACGGACCGAACGATAATTATAATCTCGAAACTTCTCACGTTTTTTCGGCGTTAATACGTAAGTTTATTCTCGCTAAGGCTTTGGAAATGAGAGATTACGATTTTATTAAAAGCGATATTGAGCATAGAAAATTAGGTTTCGGTTTGGACGAGAAAATCAATTTGAGCGATAAGAAATCAATTAATAGCGTTTTAGCGGAGCTTGGAATAACGGCGGATTCGATTGCTTTGTGGGGGACGGGCGAAGTTTACAGGGAGTTTTTGCACGTCGAGGATTTAGCCGACGCTTGCGTTTACTTAATGGAAAACCATTCTTACGAGGACGTCGGCGAGTTCGTTAATATCGGAACGGGAAAAGATATTACTATAAAGCGACTCGCCGAAAAAATCAAGGACAAAGCCGGTTTTACCGGGGGAATAGTTTTTGACGATTCTAAACCGGACGGAACGCCGAAAAAGTTACTCGACGTTACGCGCTTAAGAAATTTAGGATGGGAAGCGAAAATTGGTTTAGATGAAGGTATAGAGTCAATGATAGAAAAGTATTGAATTAGGTGTTTATTCTATAAATTTGGGC
>CAZDXB010000066.1:0-3762 GCA_964509335.1 uncultured Hyphomicrobiales bacterium
CCAAAGGCGCCGTTCAAATAAGCGGAGCTATTATAACTGCAACGCTTACATTTCTCTCTCTTTTTGTTCCATTCTTGTTAGTTCCCGGCCTGGCATCATTATTATTTCGAGAACTGGTCATTACTATTGCTATTATTATTGCTCTTTCAATGATAGTATCGCTTACTGTAACACCAATGTTGATGGGACTTTTCTATCCCGATGCCAAACCGATAAAGAAAAAACACTCTTTTATTGCTCGTATATCCGACCTGTTCATAAATGGTATTATTTACATCTATAAACCTGTTTTACACTGGTCATTAAAACTCCGTTGGCTGTCACTTTTTGTGTTTATTTTGCTGCTTATACCCGGTTTTTACTATTTGCAAAAAACAGGCTCGGAATTTCTCCCTAAAGCCGATGATGGCATCATCACCGTTAAAGTCATTATGCCGACCGGGACATCTATGGAAGAAACAGATAAAGTTCTTGCTAAAGTTGAAAGTGTTATTGAAACACAGGAGTATATAGATGGCTATGCTACACTTGCCGGCGGTAAAGTATGGGGATTGGTTACTACGGAAAAAAGCTTTGAAGGAGAATTGAACCTACAGCTTGTTCCTGCTTCAGAAAGACCTATGGATACGGATGAATACGTGGAAAAACTCCGGCCTGCTGTAATGAAAGCAGTAAAGGCTCCCGGCGCCACAATAAAAGTTTTTCACACCAAAATGAAAGGTATTCGCAGAACCGGGAAGTTTGATATCGAATTGGAAATGATGGCTTCCCGCAGTAAATCCATGCAAAATATATTTCAGGAAGCAAGCAAATTGCACAAAGAGTTAAAAGAGCTCAAATTTCTTGCGGGACTTGACATTTCACTTCAGCTAACTAAGCCGGAATACCAAATCAGAGTTGACAGGGAAAAAGCTTTTGATCTTGGAATTGATTACCAAGAAATCGCGGAGGCTGTAAAAACTTACGTTGGAGGAGACATTCCGACATTTTATAAGGATGGAGCTTACTATTATCCCATTCGTATTGTCAGAGACGAAGGAGATATCAAATCATCAGCAGATTTGGAAAATATTTTTATTTATACATCGAACGGAAATAAAATTCCTTTAGATGCCGTAGCGAAGGTAGAAAAATCAACAGGACCTGTTCAAATTGATCGAAAAAATCAAGACAGGGTTATCAAGGTAACAGCTAACGTCACAGGAATCAGTGTAGGCGATGCCACATCAGCAATAGAGCAAAAACTCGAAGTGTACAAACTGCCTGCCGGTTATCGCCTTAACTATGGCGGCTCGTCGCAAATGTTAGCGGAAAATATTCAGCAAATGGCAATTATTCTCCTATTTGCATTATTTCTGGGCTATGCGGTAATGGTGGTTTACTTTGAAAGTTTTTTGAAACCGCTAATCATTATTATACGCATTCCCCTTTCACTCGCAGGAATATCTTTTGCTATGTACATTACTGATACGCCATTCAGCGTAACTGCTATGATTGGTATCATAATGCTTACGGGAATGGAAATCAACAACGGAGTGCTGCTCATCACATTTATTGATGAACTTATTGAACGCGGCAAGGGGATATTAGATGCCATTAAAGAAGCAGCTATACTAAGGTTGCGTCCCATATTAATTACCGACCTTAATAGTTTATTCGGTTTGCTTCCTTTGGCTTTAATATTAGGTGATGGCACAGAGATGCTAAAACCTATGTCCATAGTTGTTATTGGAGGGTTATTGTTTGGCTTATTATTGGTTTTTATTTTTATACCAGTATCATATATGATTCTATACAACAAAAAATTAAGTGATTCGGATTATACATAATGGAGGTTATTTAATGGATGCAGTTGAAATAATGAGAAACACAAAATCTTTTGCCATAATCGGAGCATCGGCAAAAGAAGGCAGCTATGGGTTTAAATTGGTAAAATTATTAGCTGACGAAGGATACATTGTTTATCCGATAAATCCGAAATATTCGGAGATTTATGGATTGAAAACATTTAAATCGGCAGTGGATACTCCTGATATTCCGGAAAATATAGTTTTAGCAATGTCTGCTTTGAATAATATTAAAGTTTTGGAAGCTATTAAAAATTACAAAACCTCGTTTGTATGGCTCCCACCAGAGTGTTGGGACGATGAACTGATAACCAAAGCAGTAGAATTTGATTTGAATATTCTAAAAAATAAATGCCCGATTGGAGCGTTTCTAAAATTAAAATATTTATCAAAAAACAAGGAGACAGAATGATGATTTTACTTAAAAAAAGCGCCGTATTTTTTGCAGTATTGCTTATTTTTTCTACTTCGGCTTTTGGAAATCCAGAGACCGAAGTAGAGGCAATGTATTTCAAGGCAAATCTTGCCTGCTGTAAAGCAAGAGCCTGCAATGCTCTTCAGGCAGACGTAGCAGAAGCCGTAAGCAAATATTCCGATGAAAAAATCGTTTCTTTCAAAGTCATTAAATTGAGCGACAAGGATAACAAAGAACTAGTCGATAAATACGACGCTAAATCTCAGACTGTTGTAATTTATAACAAAGAAGAAGACAAAGCCATTGATGTTACTTCAATTGTTAATAAATACAAAAGAGATAGGAATAAACAACAATTGGAAAAAGAATTGAAAAAGAAAATTGACGAAATTCTTGAATCATAGATATTAATTTCGGCATTTATATTAATAGCTCTGATTATGGAGAAAAATTTGATTACTTAAAGTTTCGAGATTAAAGTAGGATAAATAATTGTTTTATAAACTAAAATGAATTTATATAATGGATAGTTCAAATAAAAAAATTGTTGCGTTAGCTTGTTCCGGCGCTTCTAATACAGGCGCTTACACTGACAAAGTCGCAAGAAAACTTATGTCTGAAGGAAATGGGAAAATGCTGTGTCTTGCAAGGTTTGCAATTGATAAAAAATTTGCGGAAAAGTCAAAGCAAGAACTTAAGGAATTAGGCGATTCGGGTGAATTAATCGTAATAGACGGTTGCCCTATAAATTGTGCGGAATTGATAATGAAAGAAAGTGGTTTTACTGATTTTAAACATATAAATACGACTGATTTTGGTATCGTAAAGAAAAAAACGCCTGTTACGCAAGAAAAAATTGACGAAATTGTAAAATCAATCATTGATAATAAATAGGGATAGAAAAAATGGATATACCTAAACCAATGGAGTTGTTGAAAGAATTAGCGCCTGAATTCGCGCAAAATCAAATGGATGAAAAGTCTTTATTATTTGAAAACAAAGAGTATCAAAGCGTTCCGGCGAAGTATAAAATCTTGATTGGGATTGCTTCGGCGGCGATTGTTGGTTCGGATACTTGTGCTCGAATGTGGACAAAAATGGCGAAAGAAAATGGCGTGTCGAATGAGGAAATTGTTGAAGCTGTTATGGTTGCCCGTTATATGAAACAGGCAACTGTAAACGATACAGTTTGTAATACACTTAGCTTTTTGAAAGAAAATAAGTAGGGGGAGAATATGAAAAAATCATTAATGATAATATTTAGTATAGCTGCAATTTTCTTTGCAATTTACGGAATTGCTACATCACAATGGTATTTGACTGCAATACCAATTGGATTTCTATTCGGTTTTTTCTTGCAAAAAGGTGATTTGTGCGCTTCTTCGGCAATGACCGAAACGATTATGTTCAAAGACAGAAGTAAATTATGGGGCTTTTGGGTAGCTATTGTTTCAACAATGATTTCGATTGCTATTATCGAAAGATTGGGGCTTGTAACAT
>CAZDXB010000067.1:0-3739 GCA_964509335.1 uncultured Hyphomicrobiales bacterium
CGCTTGTCGAGCCGGTAGTCCAAGACGCCGATTCGCCGCTCTCTAAATCCGTCCATAATAACGCCGTATCGCCTTCGCATATCCGAACGAACTCAGACGGATTTATCTCAGCTTCCGGTTTATCGACTATCTTGACGTTTAAAATCGCCGAATCTATGCAACCGCGCCGTGTCTCGGCGTATAGCTTGAACTCGCCGGGTTCGTATATCCGTATCCAAGGCTCTTGCTCTCTAATATCTGAATAAAGTTCCCATCGATAATACCAAAAGTTGTTCTCCGGCGGTATCGATAGCTCCAATACTCGCTTGTCGCAAAGAAATAGCGTGTCGTTTTTATATTCTTCGCCGCCGACTAATATCTTCGCGTTCGGTTTTTCATATACCGTTACGTCTATCCTATAAGTTCGCCTTACGTATTGGGAATCGGTCATTGTCAACTGATATATTCCCGACATTTCTCTCGCGGCGTTTTCTATAGTAGGAAATCGCGTCTTATTCGACATCGAATCCAATTCAACTCTTAAGGAGTGTAGCAACGAATCGTTTTCTTCTTTTAAAGACAATACCGTCCAATAATACGCATGTCCGCCGAACACCGGCGCGACCGCCGAATCGTTTAAATTTATAGTCTCGCCTTCGCAAACTCGTATGATTTTTTCGTTTCTTAAGTAGCCGGATAAAAAATTGGGGAAAGCTATATTGTACATTTCAGAATGACCTAACGAATCGTTATAATACATTCCTTTCGAATTGTTGAAATTTTCCTCGTATTCGCAGTCCCCGCCCCATTCGTTAGGGTAATTTATTACGTCTATTATACCTCTTCGTTCAGGTTTTACGTACTCTGGAATAACGTAAATTTTTCCATCCGGTCCTAATTGAAGACTCCTAGTGTGCGCGGCATTATTACTAGTATGTCCTAAAACAATTTCTTTTTTAACTAAATACGCCGACTCCATTATTCTTTTGCCGTTTGTTAAACCAAGGTCGAGTTGATATAACCGCCACCAAGCAGTTCCGTTAGAATAATAATGAAATTGAAGATATAATTTAGAGCCATCTGGAGAATACTCCATGTCCATAAGATAGGAGTATTTAGACGGAAGTTTTTTAATATCATTGAAATCAAGTTTTACGGGATTTGACAACTTGCCGGTTTTATTATCAAAATCCAGTATTAGCATGTATACTGAATTTTCTACGTTGAAGAGCGAAGCGATTATCGCTATTTTATTTCCCTTTGAAGCGACTTTATACATTGATTTTACAGCCCATATCCTCCTAAGTATATAACGAGGATGTATATGAGAAGTGTCTATTACGCTTTCTACCGGATTGCCCACGATTTTTCCACTGTCGTTTAAATAATATGATAAAAATTTATTTTCTCTGTTAAAACCAATAATCCATATTCCATCCTTATTACGGTTGAGCGCGCATATTAATCTTATAACGGGACAATGTTGCTTAGTTCTATCTTCTTCTACTTTAAGTTCGTTTTTAAAATTATCTGGTAATAAATAAATAAAATATTCCTCATTTAAAACTTTTCCGTAATTGTTAGCTCCTGACGCGCTAATTGTGTAAAATTTATTAAATGGATTCAAAGGTATTAAGTAATACACATCATCGCGTTTTTTTGAATGATAAAAACGAAATTCGTTAATGCCGCCATGATAAGCAAAAGGAGGGGGGAATCCATAATATAATGAATCGTAATATGAATTATTAATTGAAGAATCGTAAAAAGACGTATTATTCTTATTAAATAGAGCCGAGGAAACGCCGTAAAGCGCTAATTCTCCTTTATTATCAGAAATACATGAATAAAAATTTCCTTGCAGACTTCTAATTACGCTATCTTTTGTGTTAGTTTTCTGGTTTATTGAATCCTCTATTAACTTTGGAGTTCCATTTGGCGTGTTAAAAGTAAGCAATGGAAGAGATTTAATATTTCCAAGTATTTTTATGCATGAATCGACTCTATCATAATAATAACCATTGACTCCGCCTTCCAAAACCCAATTATACGCTTCCTTCTGAGCGTCGGCGGGGAGCGGCATTATCGCCGTTATAATAGCGATTAGTAAAATTATGCGTTTCATTTTATTAAGTTTATCGTTTTACAAATCATTTTTAACTTATAATATATCGGGAACGCGCCTTTCGGCGCGCTCCCGCAGTAACTACTATTCTCTTACGATAAATTTCCCTTTTGCCGATTGTTCATTCCCCGTTATTATTTGGTAATAATAAATCCCGCTCGGCATATCGCTTACAGAAAACGTATATACTTGGCGAACGCCGTTCTTGTTAAGCTCCATCCGTTTAACTAATTCCCCTAACGCGTTGTAAACGTTTAACGTTGTTTTGCCGTTAAAATTCGACAAATAATAAACGTTGATTTCTTCCTCCGCCGGATTGGGCTTGACGTAAGTAAGAACTTCGCCGCCTTTTATTTGTTTCTCGTACTTCTCTACGTCCGAAATAATAGGAACGTAATCGCTTATTTTATTCTCGTCGCAAACTTCTTCGTAGTTGTTGCCGTCGCATTCGTCGCCGCAATTCGAACTAGGGTCGCTATGGTCAATCCACTGAGCGTGAAAACCTTCAACAGGGTCTCTAGTTATTGTATAGGTAGTCGAACAACATTCGTCGCTGTTGCAGGGATACAAAGCTCTGCCGCGCTTCGCCCAACAACTTTGCGATTGATAATACAATTCATCCCCATCGTTAATGTCATAATCAGCATTATTGGCACACACTTCGCTTATTAGTTGTTTTAAGGCGTCCTCATAAATCTCGGATATATCGTAATAACTACAATTATAATCGTCGTCTAAAACGATTTTATATAATTTAAAAGCGTCCTTTTTACCGTCGTAGTCTCCATCTATCTCACATTCTTTCTCCTCATAATACGCTGTATAAGAACAAGAACCTATATATCCTCTAAAGGGATTGGTTTGAGCATTTACATTTGGAGCAAAAGTAGCCGTTGAAGAACTTGGACAGCAACCGGAAGCGCAATCGGGGATATACAGTTCGTTAATTTCTCCGGCGTCTATTTCGTCGAGAGCGTCGCAACTAGCCTCGCAAGGATTCCCTCCTGGACCGCCTCCGTAAGTACAGGAAGGTTGAGCGTAAGCGACGTTAGTATCTGAAATGATCTTTGTCCCTTCTGAGACAGTAACTGAATAATCCCAATAACAACAAGAATCAACGCAAACCCCTGAATTGTCGTAGTCGGTTTGATTAATTAGCTGCATACAGCCTTCTAAATACACACGCACAGTATGGCTCGCGGTCGTTCCAAACATTCTGTCGCCGTGCTCCCACATCAACAGAGACCCAATAGCCGCCTTTATTACGTCTGTGTTGACCCCTGAAGTAGGGCATCCGCAATCTGGATCCATTTCTATTCCCGTTACAGCTATACAACGCAAAGTATCGCCGAAAGCATCAACGCACTTTCTCATTTTATAATGCACTTCAAAATAACAAATATCGCCGTTAATTTCAACGCCCGTGAATTTTGTTTGTGTTGGTCCCCAACCCAAACAAGTATAACCGCTAATAGTATTGCTGTTGTCGCAATCAATCGCTTTAACGTCGGCATACACATCATTAGGAACGAGTGAAGAGCCAAAAAACACGAAAAAAGTCAATATATATACTATCTTTCTCATAGCTAATTTCATTTAATTTTAAGTTTACAAAATAATTCTTAAATTTGCAAA
>CAZDXB010000068.1:0-3551 GCA_964509335.1 uncultured Hyphomicrobiales bacterium
AGGAGTATGGGAGGTAGAATCTATTCAGATGCGCCGCGCCTCTGAGGTGTGGCATATCTACTGTAATAAAAATTGACTTTCGAACAAAAAGTTTATAAAATATGATTGACTTTTAATAATTATTTTAATATATTAGATGTAAATGATTTATAGATAATCATATAAAATAAATATGTGGAAATTTTTCGAACATATTGAGGGTAGGACAGAAAGAGACCCTCACGAGTTAGAGTTTTTTAGCCAGAATGGGAACTGGTCTGATTCTTTAGTTAGAGAAACGTTGCAAAATTCATTAGATGCAAAAGCGCAAAATCAAAAAGAAGAATTGGTAATTGTTCGATTTACTCTAAAAAGAATCAAAAATGATAAATATGATACATACTTGGAAATTTTAAAAGATCACTTTGAGAGTACTTTTGACGTAACTAATATAAATAACAGAAAGGTTTTGTTAATTGAAGATTTTGGCACAACAGGTTTAGACGGTTATGGCAAAAAGAAAGAAGAAAGAGGCAATTATTACGATTTTTGGTGGAGAGAAGGCAAATCTACTAAGAAAGGCACAAAGCAAGGCAGATGGGGGCTTGGCAAAACAGTATTTCATTGTGTTTCGAAATATAGATCATTTTGGGGTTATACTAAAACAAAAGATGAGAAAGACTTTTTATTAGGTAAAGCGTTGCTAAAGAATCATCGATACAACAAAATTCAATACGATTATTGCGGTTTTTACGCAGACTGGAAGGATAAAAAAGAAATCTCATCTTCAGGATTAATTCCTTTTCCAATTGAAGATAAACCAATAATAAATGATTTCAAAAGAGTATTTAGACTAAGTAGAAATAACGAAAATGGATTATCTATAGTAATACCAGAACTAATAGAAGATGTAAACTATGAGGAAATTATAAGAAGCGTTGTTAAAAATTATTTTTATCCAATAATCAATGGTTCTTTAAAAATTATTGTTAACGACGAAGAAAATGAATTATATGAAGATATTTCAAGCGATAATATAAAAAGTCAATCCAAAAAAATTAACGCAAAAATAGGTAGAATCGAAAACACAGATTTTCAAATTGAATTTTTTAGAAATGCAATAAAAAAGAAATCCGAGAATGATTGCTTAGAAATAAACGGGAATAGTAAGGATTGGTCAAAAATATTAGAAGAAGATAAGAAAGAATATTTACAAGATGAATTTAATAATAACGAATTAGTAGCAATAAAAATAAATACAATTATAGAAAAGAAGCAAAAGAAAATTCCTACTCATTATTACGCTTTTTTTAAAAAAGACGAAGAGCTATCAAAGCCTAACGAATTTTATATAAGATCGGGCATTCTTGTCAATGGAGATTATAATTTAAGGTTAAAAAGTCCAGTTCAAGCGGCTCTAATAGCTGAGGATGAAACAATATCGATGTTTTTAGGCGATAGCGAGACACCTTCACACGATAAATGGAACGAAAAAGCGGAAGGTTTTAAAGAAAAGTATTCCCGGGCTATACCAAGTTTACGATTTATCAAAAATTCTCTTAAGGAATTAGTTAAGCGACTAAATAAACCGCCTGAAGGCAGAGACGAAACAATTTTATCAGATATATTTTTTTCCGTGGATTACAAAGAAGGGAAGGGCAAAAAAACGAAAAAACCAGAACTTGAATTATCAAAAACCCATCCAGATTTTCTGATAAATCCAATATCAAATGGCGGCGTTAATATTAAACTAAGAAAAAAAGAAAAAGTTCAATTGCCTAAAACTATTGAGATAAGTTTCGCTTATGACGTAATACGCGGTAATCCGTTTAAAAAATGGACAGAGTTTGATTTTAAGTTTCCTGGACATTTTAAATTTCGAGGTAAAGGAATAAAAAATAATAAATTTACGCCTTTCGATAACAAAATCAAAACAACTATAATAAATTCAAAATTTGAAATACAAATCAAAGGTTTTGATCCCAATAGAGATGTTGTTGTAAACATTAAAGATGTGAAAGAAAAATGAAACGTAGAATAAATTATACAAATAGAAGAAGAATAAATAAGTCTGACATATCAATTAGGGTAATCAGGAAAGACGGAGAAGCTCAGTATTTTGAACTCGACGTTGGTTTAGAAAATTACGATTTCCCATCAAAAGCAAAAGTTTATGTCGATGCATATAGATTATCCGAATTTAGAAGATTTGAATTTGGTACTGTTGAGAGCCCTAAAGAAATTGATAAAGCAGACATTTCAGATTTGGGATACAGAGATTCTCTTCTATTTAGTTTAATAATTGTAGAGCCTATAACAAATTTAATATTGGGAATAGCTAAACAAATAAAACCCGAAGACCCCAAAAGAAATAAAAGCATATTGCCGGTTGAATATGAAGACATTAGAAATAATAGAATATGGAAGACTAAATTTGATGAAGGAGGGCCTGTATTATTAATTAATAAGAATATAAATGGCATAGAAAGTATTGTAAAAAATAATTCTCAATTCTTCTTTTTTGTTTTGCCAAGTGTTTTAAAAGAAATCTTGTTCTATTTTAAATATGTGGAGAACGTTCAGTTCAAAGAAGAATCGGAAAATGATTGGGTAAATGAATGGAGAGAGTATTTTAAGTATGTATCTACCAATCCTGAAATATTAAAGGAATTAGATAGCAATTTTGCCGAAGGCTGTGAGAGCTTCATAGATGATTTTGGAAATATTTATAAGGAAAAATGGCAAGAATTTAATAAAATATATAACGAAATTGGCTATGATGATTAGACAATTAAATAATAAGGGTATAGAAGAATTTAAACAGCAAATTATTTCATATAAAAGAAATAATAGAAAAGATATTATTTTACAGGAACTATTAAATTCGTCTAGTTTTAGCCGATCTTTTATTAACAGATATAATATTGACGAAAGTCAGAATTACAATAATCGGCTTGAACTTGGGCGTTATCTTTACGAATTATTTGAAGATGTCGATAACAAAATGCTAATTGCAAACGTTGGTTTTTGGACTTGGTTAACAGCTTTGTTATTTGATAAAATTAGCCCTAAAGATTCAAATAGTAAAAGAAAACTAGGTGAAATTGAACGTTATATTCTTAACCCTGAATTAAATAAATTTTACAAACATTCTGTTTACTCTTCTTGGCGTTTTTATTCTTTATACAAAGAAAAATCAAAAATATTTCTTAAAAGCGACTTGAATATAATCAATCAATTTTCGGTTCAAATATCTTTGAATCTAAATATTTTATCTAATCCTGAAGTTCTTGATGTGCTGTATTTGTTGTATTGGGATTATGGAAACGATAATTTTAAAAGAGGTTTTGCCTCCGAAAATAATCCCGGCAATGTTCGTCGTTTCCCAACCGTTTTTAATCAATTAAGTCTGACTTATGATTTACATAGTTCTGTAGCGGAAAAGATAATTGAACTTCTGCCAGAAGAATTCGATAGGTGGAAAAATTCTTAATTTTATTGCTACTTTCCCCTTCCCATTTCCCCTTTGGATTTCTCCGCGATTATAGTATTATTACGGAGATTGAAATTTT
>CAZDXB010000069.1:0-3513 GCA_964509335.1 uncultured Hyphomicrobiales bacterium
TTTTGAAAAAAAAGCTTGACATATTCAGTTAAATGACTTATCTTCGTGAGCGAATATTCACTCATTAATTAAAAATTATAAACTGAATTATAAAAATGAATACTGATTTATCAAAAAGACAAAAAGATATAATAAACGCTTCGCTTGAGATAATAGCAGAAAGCGGAATACAAAGTCTGACAATAAAGAATCTTTCCAAAAAAATCGGACTTGTAGAATCTGCAATCTACAGACACTATGAAAGTAAAACTCAAATTTTAATTGCAATACTCAATTCTATAACAGAAAAAATAAAATCGAATGATTACGAAGAAATAGACAGCCATATTGGTTTTCTTGAAAAAAGGCTTGAAAATCACTTTATAACTTTCTCGGAAAATCCCGCTTTAGTTTCGGCGGTATTTGCCGAAGATTTGTTTCAGAATGAACCGGCGTTGGTCGAGAAAACCCGTTTAAAGGTTGAGAAAAGTATCTCCGATTTGTCAGCTCTTTTAAAAAAGGGACAGCAAAGCGGTGAAATAAGAAATGATTTAGACCCGGAAATTATTTCCGTAATTATTAACGGCAGTGTCAGAATGTTGGTTAAACAATGGAGAATGTCAGGATATTCATTTAACCTTGTTTCCAGAGGCAAAACACTTATTGAATCATACAGGCTGATGTTGAAAACGCAAATTTAAATGGATTACGGCGTCATTATAAACATAGGATTATTAAACAAATACAACATTACATAAATGAAAACAAAATTAATATATCGCATCGCGGGCATTTTAATACTAACAGGAGCTGTTTTGTTAACGGTATTGTTGATGAAAACTAAGCCACAGGCGCAGAAACAGCAGAATCAACAAAGTTCCCTGCAAGTTGAAGCGCAAAAGGTTTTTAATGAACCTATAGAATCCGCTATATCGCACCGGGGCAGAATTTCTTCCTACGAAACGGTAATGCTATCTGCCGAGGTCAACGGCCGAATTATGCAAGGGAATATTGCGTTCAAGGAAGGCGAGCGGTTCAATAAGGGAGATTTGTTAATCCGCATTTACGACAACGACATAAAAGCTTCCCTTACTGCAAGTAAGAGCAATTTCCTTCAAAGACTGAGTTCCGTATTGCCTGATTTGAAAATTGACTTTCCCCAAGAGTATAATAAATGGAAAGTTTTTTTCAATTCGATTAAAGTCCATAACTCTCTGCCGCCACTGCCAGAAATCCAATCCGATAAAGAGCGAGTTTTTATGTCGTCAAAAGGTATTTTGTCAGAATATTATTCAATCAGGAGCCAGGAAATTAACTTGAACAAATACAAAATATACGCTCCTTTTAATGGCTCTTTCAGGGATATACAGCGGCAGATTGGGGCTGTAGCAGGTATGGGAGCGGTTTTGGCTACTATCGTAAGAACCGACCGTCTTGAAATGATAGTTCCTATTCCCCCGGAAGATGCAAAATGGATTGAACCGGGTATTTCTGTTACCATAAACGGAGAAAATAACTACAAAGCATCCGGTACAGTGTCGCGCATTGCTGATTTCTTAGATGAAAAAACCCAAACCGTAAAGGTCTATGTCAAATACATCCCGGAAGGGAAACAGGCTTTTAAAATCGATGAATTTGCCGTAGCCGCCTTTGATATCGATAAACAAGTAAAAGGCGTAAAGATTCCAAGAGAGGCATTAATTGACGGGGAAAAAGTGTATGTGATAAAAAACAACAGGCTACAATTGCAAAAAATAACTCCGGAGCGCAAACTAAACGACCATATCATTATATCAGGAATGCAAGACGGAACGCTTGTCGTTACCGAATCCCTGGTTGATGTTTCGGAAGGAGATAAAGTAAAAATCAAATAACGGGAAAAATTTAATTAATCCATCAATATGAAAATGACGCATTAATGAAAAGAATTCTTAAAATATTTGTTGAATATCCCTTTTACGGAAAAATAGTAGTTGCCATTCTTCTGATATTTGGCGCCATATCGTTTATGAATATGCAGAAATCCTCTTTTCCTATGGTAGAAACCAATACATTGAGGATCGCTGTGAAGTACCCCGGAGCAACGCCCCAGCAGATGGATGAGGGAGTTACTTCATTGGTCGAAAATGCCATTAGAGGCGTTCCGGGAATAAAAGAATTTACATCAGAGTCAATGCAAAATCTGTCGCAGATTACTATTATCTCCTCTTTTGGTTATGATATTGATGAACTGTTGATAGACGTAAAAAATCAAGTGGACGGTATTTCCAATTTTCCTGATGATGCTGAAAAACCGATAGTTTCAAAGGTACGTTCGCGCGACAGGGCTATGTACCTGGCATTGTCATCAGAAGGTAATGACAAGCTAAAGCTCAATGAGATGGCTAACCGCATTGAAGATGATTTTCTGGGTTCGGGTAAAATTTCTCAGTTGACTTTAGAAGGACTTCCTTCAAATAAAATGGAACTTGCAGTTACCATTGATGAAACCCACCTTCGCCGTTACAATTTAAGCTTCAACAATATTCAGCAAGCCATAAAAGCAAATAACCTGGATATCCACGGCGGTACCATCCGTAACCCGCGCGAAAAGATTAACGTGGTCAGCCGCCAGCGTTCGGTTAAACCCGATGACATTGAAAAAATCGTGGTAAAAAGCAATGCCGAAGGAAAACTGGTGAGAATCGGCGATATAGCCAGCGTTCAAAGGCAGTATGAAGAAGACCCGGAAGAAAGTTTTGTAAATGGGAAGCCTATCGCTATTATAAACATTACGAAACTAGCGACAGAAGACCTGGAGGAAATTTCAGAATTTGTCAATCAGTATGTTAGGAAGTTTAACAAAAAGCAGGAAAATTTCAAAATCACTGTTTTGGAAGACTATACAGAAAACATCAATTCCCAGCTTTCGATATTTATAAATAATGGGTTGATGGGAGTTGTGCTGGTAGTGGTACTGTTAACGCTCCTGCTGAATTTCAGGCTTTCCCTGTGGGTAGCCTGGGGCATTCCGGCATCCTTTCTCGGAATGTTTATAGTAGGTTCGCTCTATGGAATTACGATAGACAAGCTTTCACTGGTAGGCATGATTCTAATAGTCGGTATCCTTGTAGATGACGGCATCGTCATCGGGGAAAACATCTTCACCCACTTTACCAAGGGCAAATCACCCCGTTTGGCGGCCATTGACGGAACCAAGGAAGTGCTTCCCCCTGTTTTCATATCGATACTGACTACTGTAATAGCGTTTCTTCCTTTGTTTTTCATCGAAGGATTTTTGGAAATGCTATATGCCTTGGGATTTGCAGCTATTGTCTGCCTTATATTTTCCCTTGTTGAAGGAATCTTTGTACTTCCCGCTCACGTTGGGAACCCTACCGTATTAAAAGAAGCAAAAAAGAACAGCAAATTGGGCAAAGTCCCAAACCGAGTCCTCTTTTTGTTGAGAGACCAATTGTACTTGCCTACCTTAAAAGTTATATTGAAAGCAAAAGGGCTTGTTTTGATTATTGTAACCAGTTTGATGATCATCAC
>CAZDXB010000070.1:0-3448 GCA_964509335.1 uncultured Hyphomicrobiales bacterium
TTTGCAAATTTAAGAATTATTTTGTAAACTTAAAATTAAATGAAATTAGCTATGAAAAAGATAGTATATATAGCAGTTGTTACTTTTTTCTTTGCTCAATTATTGTCTTATGCTCAGTGTCACGATTGTGATGATGAACCTTCGTCTGAATATGACTGTCCCAATTGGACTTCACCGCCATCTTCCCATCCTTTAAGCATTCTTGGAGGCGAAGTTGACGGCTGCTATTACGATATTTCATATTCAACTAGAAAATGCGTTAACAAAAACAATCCTAACGATACGATTTATTGCGTTAAGATTGACGAAATCAAACTAGTTCCTTGTGCCGGATGCTCCTCGACTGAAATTGACGGCGATATTATCCAACAAGCGATAGAAATCGTATTATTCTGGGCTAGGGGAATTTTCGATCTCGATGTTTTGGGGTCGTCATATCCAATAACCGTATCTATTGAAAATTGCCTAGATATCGTAACCGAAAGCAATCCAACTCGATATGTCTATGACAACGCTAATTGCGACGATTGTTGTTGTTCTATGTCATATAATTTAAGCACAGGTTACGACGGCGTAACAAGCGTAACGAATAAATCAATGACAAAAGAAAGCGATTGCCCTACCGCTGGTCCTTACTCAGATTGCGAGAATCATTGTTCTGAACTTGATTCGGTAGGAATTCAAGAATTAAATTCCCCTTATCCACCGGATTGTTCAAACGATTGTTGCGAAGGCGATTGGAGCAGTTCATATACGATTGGGGAGTTAGGTTCTTGTACTTTTACTATTTTTTATGAAACAAAAGATTGCAAACCGTCGGGCGAAGAAGCAATTAGGTTTGAAAGGGTAATAACAAGTTCCGACTATAGTTGTTCTCAATATAATAAAGAGGACATATTAGTCGAAGCCTTAAAAAAGGTATTAAGGAAACAATTTAAAGAAGATAAGGATAAAGATAGAATATATCAAACTCAAAGTTGTTGGTCGAGATACGATAGATTGCTTGTTCCTTGCCAAGACGACGATTGCTGTTCGTCAACTTATACCGTAAATACCTACAATGATGAAGATTATATCGAGACTATAGCGCACACGGATCCAAGCGCGACTTGCGCCGGAGCCTGCGACGATTGGTGCGAAGAGCAGGATTTAGACGCGTTTACTTTGGATGAAAATTCAATTATTTTTGACGTCGATGAAAATCAGAATTTTAGCGATAAAAACTCTTACGCAAAGCCCAATCCAACAAGCGGAGAAATAGAAATATATTATATTTCAGAAATAACGGGACCTATCGAATTGCAGATATTCAATTCTATAGGGGAAACGGTTAAAGCGATTAGAAAGAACAAAAATTCAAGAACGCAAGTATTTAGCGTTGATATGAAAAATTATAGCGAGGGAGTTTATTATTATCGGATTGAGGCTAAAGGGAAGTTTGTAGCTAACGGAAAGTTTTTGTTGAACAGATAAAAATAGCGTCGGGGGCGTTCCGATTAGGGACGCCTCCAAATTAAACTATAGGAGTTAAAAATGAGAGGTTTATTTTACTTTTTTGTAATATTTTTTTGCGCTATTTCGGAAATTGTCGCCTCGGACTATCCTTTATATCCTTTGGAACATATAATGGTTTATTCAAATGACGAGCAAATAAAAAAAGAAGCTTATAATTGGGTCAACAACTGGGGTATTAGCGGAAAATCTGATTTATTAACTTTTAATACTTATAATGGAAAGCTTGCGATTATTAAAGATAGTTGCGTTGTTGAAAATGTTTCGAATAGTTCCGACATACCTTACGGTGTAACAATTACAGTTTCAGATAAAAGCGGCAATTTACTTTTTTATACATTAGACAATGATTTTTATAATAAATACGGAACTGAAATTTTAATCTGGGGAGGAAAGTTTGTTTTTATTATAAAAGAAAAAGACTCGCTAGTTAAATTAATAAGATCTAGCGATAGGATATTGCGCTGGCCATCTTATACAATTGATATATCGTCCAATAATTTTGGCAAAGTAATAGATGATTATAAGTATAAACTCGATACTACAAATAGCGTTGAATTCGACAAAGAAAATAAAGCGTTATGGTTTTTGTTTAAAGAAGGAGGAAAACATTACGCTTATTACTTGACAGAAGACACAAGCAAATGTCTTAAAGGACCGATTATAAGTTATTCTCCTTCTTTTTCACCTGAATACAGATCCGGTAGCGCGGTAAAATATATTGGCGGGAAAAAGTATATATTGTTTGCTACTATTTCTGCTCACAATAAAGCCGCAATAATATCAAAATTTGACCCAGAAAGCGGCGAGGTTTCTCTTTATAAATCTTTTGAACTACCGCTGTTTTCGAACGGTTATTTCTCTTTAGGATCTGGTTCTGAAATAATAGGATATCAATTTTCACTCGACGGCGATAAATTATATTTTTATATTACCACAGGATTGAGAAATGATAACGGTTTACCGCCTTATTTTGAATCTCATAGATTATACCAATTTGACATTTCTTTAAAGGATGAAAATTCAATATATAGTAGTGCTTATCTTATCGACGAGGTTATAGAAAAACCAGATTTTTTAGGATTTAGTAGTATGCAAAGAGGACCCGACGGTAAAATTTACGTAATCAAAAGCGATTCGGGCGTTACTTCAATGTACGAGATTGCTTACCCGAACGAATACGGCAAAGAATGCGAATATAAATTGTTTATTGATAGCATTACAGGTAGATTTGGAACAGAATTTCCCGAGTTTATGCAAGGATATTTACATTTCCATAAATCCATAAAAATTTGCGAAGGCGAAACTTTAAACTTAAACGACCCTCGTTTTGAGCCTGTTTTCAGCGGCGTTCGTTATCGTTGGTCTCTTAATTCTCTTAAGGAGAAATCAACTGATTCGTTATTTTACGTTATTAACGACAGTTTATCTTCAAAAAGCGGTTATTTTAAACAATTTCCCGCCTTTGAAAACGCCGTTAGAGATATGTCGGGCGTATATTGGTTAAATATGCTTGATTCCTTAGGTAATGAAGTAATACGAAAAATAGACGTAACGGTTGTTGAAAAACCGAACGCGACAATATATATTGATGGGAAACCATATCTTAAAGACACGTTGTTTATTTGCGAAAGAAAACAAATGGAACTTACCTTTTCTCAGGAAAACAATTTTTATGATTTTTATTGGACAATAAACTCTAGACGAGTGGAAAGGCCCGTCGTGAGAATATACGAAACTGGACGAGTCGCTTTAACGGTTGAAAATAGACGCGGTTGCATCGACTCTTCAGTTATAAATATTATATTAGTCGATAAACCTGAAGCTGAGATAAAGCCTTCTGAGTTTGTTCGGATATGCGAGGGCGATACGGCGTTATTGTGGACGGATTTAGAGAGCGGCGAATCGGCGTCTTGGACTACCGGCTCGACAAGCG
>CAZDXB010000071.1:0-3115 GCA_964509335.1 uncultured Hyphomicrobiales bacterium
AAAGTCCAAAACGTTTCACTTTGGACGAAAAAAATTGAAAATTTTTGCGCGAACGCTTTCGATTTCGCTTCCGGCAACGGATAGCTTTAGAGGCTGTCTAAAAACTATCAAATAAACCAACAACTTTTCCACAAAACGGATGTAAGCGGTTGAATATTCGTATATTTGTATATTGTTTTAGATATTTTTTAGCAGCTATATGATACGTCAACACGCTGATAGGAATCAAATTTCGTTATATTCTTCTCTCGATGATTTAGTGGCTCCTGACGCCGAAGTAAGATTAATTGATTTTATCATAAAAGACATACTCGGCAAATCAGACTTAGATTATAGCTCAGGCAAGGGGAAATCGCATACCGGACGTCCGGCATACTCGTTTTCGACAATGCTTAAGATATTTATATACGGATATATCAATAGAATCAAGAGCAGTCGAAAATTGGAGATAGAATGTAAACGGAATATTGAATTGATGTGGCTAACCGGAAAACAAACTCCCGACCATGGGACTCTATGCAACTTCAGAGAGGCGCACGGCGAAGAGATTAGTTCTTTCAGCAAGCAGTTTCGTCAACGACTTAAAGAACTATCGTTGTTTAAAGGAGAGTATGCCATAGACGGCAGTCGTTTTAAAGCGAACGTCAATCCCGCAAATATACAAACTCTAACGCAGCTGAATAAAAGGCATTCTGAAATAGAACAAGAGATGCGTCAATATTTGGAGCAGTTGGCGCAAGCCGATAAAGATAAAGGACAAGGATGTATTTTGAAGTCTCACGAGGCTCTAATAGAGAAAAAAGATGCTTTGGAACGAGAACTTAAGGGCATCGAAGAAAAGCTCGAATTCATGAAATCCGAAGAGCGTAGCAGCTACAGTCCGATTGACGACGATTGTAGGCGAATGAAAACTAACGAAGGAATTGTTCCGGGCTACAACGCCCAGATAGCTGTAGATACAGAAACCAAGTTTATAGCGACAGACGAGGTAACCAATGAATCTGCAGACAGGCGCCAATTGAAACCCATTACGGAAAGCCTTTGTTCGGAATTGTCAGAGAAAGAGACTACGGTAATTGCCGACAAGGGGTATTGTAAATTTGACGACATCGAAGAAATTGAAGAATCCGGCGATATTCAATGCTATGTTAGTCCGCAAGATAACTGGTCTAAAGACCGCAATGATTTTATTTACGATAAGGAAAAAGATTGTTATTATTGTCCTGAAGGAAAAGTATTAGAGTATTCAATGGAAAGAAAATCAGAAAACGGAAAACCTTTGTATGTTTATCAATGTCTTGAGTGCGATGGATGCCCTCGACGCAAACGCTGCACGAAATCTAAGGTAGGGCGCACCCTAAATATAAATCACAATGAAGAGTTTAGAATAGCTTATAAGGAAAAAATGAAATCCGAAGAATCAAAAAAAATGATGACCAAACGCAAGTCGTCGGTCGAATGCGTATTTGGCACAATTAAAATACTCGCCGGCAAAATTCCCATACTGACCCGCGGGATAAAAAACGTCGGAACAGAAATAAAACTATATTGCTTGGCTTACAATATCAAGCATTTGATGAGTATGTTTACGTTAGAAGAATTGATGGAAAAAATAGCTTCTTTGAGCCCAAATTTTTCTGTTTTTTTGATTTTATCCAAAATATGGCGAAATTTTCATAAAATTTTCTTTAAAATCAATTTATTAACTAAATCTACTAAATTTTATGATTATTTTGACGATAAAAGGTCATTTTGTTTTCTTGCTTTTTAGACAGCCTCTTCAGCTATCTGCCGAAACAAGCGGATGTTCGGGCTTCCACCGACGGCTAAAGCCGGTCGGTTGCAGATAGTATCGGTAGCGAAGACGCCCCCGTCTTCGTAACGGATCGCTAGCTATCTAATTTATTCTTTTTTTCAAAGAATAATAAATAGCGATTGTGCTTCCTAACGCTCCAAAGAAACATACCAAAGTAATATCGATAAAACTTTTAGGTTTTGTGCCGGTTAATAAAAAATAAATAATCCCCACAGTAACAAAAGTTGTTATGAAGGCTATTAATAACTTTTTACTAATGTTATTCTTTTTATTCATTTTCATCTCTTTTATATATTTACCACAAACTATCCAGAATATCACTGACAACTGAAGCCGCAGTAGCGCCTGCAGCGCCTGCGGCAGCGCCCGCTAATACATTCCCACCTGCAATAGCGCCGCCAATAGCGCCGCCAATGGCACCACTAATGTCTGATTTAGCAGCCTTTTTAACATCTATTTTTATTGTGTCTTTTGCAAGCAATTCATCGTTAATGGGATCCTTGCTTATTGATTGAATATCAAACAAATTGTACCAATTATCCAAATTTTCGTACCAATAGTTAAGTGAATATCTGGCTACTGAAATACCGGATTTTACTGCAGGAAGTTCGTTTTCGTTTAGTTCTTGATCTGCTGTAACTTCTAAACTATCAATTTCTTCAAGAATATCATTTAAAAGAACACCGTCATCAATTATAGTTTTTAATTGATTTAGTATATCTTTTTGATTTTCTGATAAATCGTTGCTAACGTATGGAAACCATAATGCTGTGTCAACATAGCTGCCAGATCTAATATAATCCCAAGAGTTATCAAATTTGTTAGAGACAGTTGTAGAATCATCGCCAGTTAAATTCAGTGTATCAATAAAAAATTGTATCCCAGAAGAATGTGAATAAAATAGAATAGAATCTTCACAATTAAGCGCGCCTTGAAGCTTTTTTTCCGTTAGCGTTTGGTATATATATGCGCAATCTTCATTGTGTAACAATCCAACAGAATCGTAATTATATAAAGGCGGATTACTATATAAAGGATCGTCAATTTTAATATTTGATGATTGCTCGTTACTACAAGAAAAAAGTATGAAAAATACTATACTAATACTAATGGATAAATTAAAATACGGTTTCATTTTCTTTTCCTTTTTGTTATTGATACAGAACAAATATATATTTTGGATTTCATTTCGCCACGCCTTATTTATTATTATAATAAGAAATAATATATAGAATACCAAATCATTTTTGATATTTTTCAAAATATTCGCGTCTTATTAATACAAAAGCCTTTACTATT
>CAZDXB010000072.1:0-2948 GCA_964509335.1 uncultured Hyphomicrobiales bacterium
CAATCGTCCGTCGCCGCCTGCGATAGCGTTATGTTCCAGCGGATGTCGGCGGGGTGGGCGGTTATCAATTCTTTTGCGGAATTCTCTTTCGTTATGCTAGTTAAAAATAATATTACAACGAAAAATATCTTTAATTGCTTGCATATATCCATCGATATTTGAGTTATTCATAGCTTTTAAAATATTTATTTTTTAATGAAAATGCCTTTTTTAATTATTTCGCCAATTATTATTTTTACAAAATATACGCCGTTAGCGTAATCTTTTACCTGTATCGGTTTTGAATTCTCGCCTTTTAATACGTGAATTTCCGATTGGAAAATGTTAGCGCCTAAAAGGTCGTGAATAGAAAGATGAGCGTTTCCGCATATTTTTGATTCGAACTTTATATAAACTGAATTTCTAACGGGATTTGGATAAACAAGTAAATTGCTTTTTTGATAACGTTTAATTTCCTTTACAGATAAAACTGGAGACGTATAGAAATAACAAGGCGGAGAGAATTTACTCACTGAATCATCTGCAATCGAGCGTAAACTTACCTTGTATCTTTTGTCGGGGATTAAATCGGTAATGAAAGCGAAAGTGTCTTTAATGTTTTCAAAAGTACGAACGTACTCGTGATATGTCTCTTTTACCGAAACATAATAACTTTTAGCTTTCGGAATGTTCTGCCAAATTAATTTTATATTAGACGAATTTATAACCTGATCATAAGACGGAAATATCAACCCCGGCGGTATTAATTCGTCCTTATCCATAGTTCCTAAAAGATAACTTTCCGCCCAATCGCTTTCTATTGTATCTCCTATAGCTTTTACCCTTGCTTGATAATAAAAATTATTATTCAAATTATTAAAAACAACGCTTGTGTCCGTTATCGTTGTGTCGATATCCGGATTTTGAAAATCACACGCGCCATTAACGCTTTTTGAATAACCGTCTAATTTCAAGCGATATTCTTTTGCGCCTTTAATATTAGACCAGCGTAATATGAAATTCTTAGGATTTTGATACCTTTCGTTTACGTGGTAGTAAAATTTAGGCAAAGCGAGTATTTTATTATGTAGGCATTTCATTAAAAAATGACGCTGAGAAACCGCTAAAGCAAAATCACATGATGGAAAGATTATTTTACTAATACTTCCGTATAAAGCTTTTTTTATTTTAAACGGAGCGTATTCTTCCGACCAAGTTTTCCCACCGGATGTGGTTCTATAAAATAATTGGGAGCCATTCGCCCTTAAACCGTTAAGACTATCGGAAAAATCAAAATCCCTGGGGTTTTCATAATATTTTTTTTCATTTTCGATCATTCTATGCCAAGAATAACCGCCGTCCTTGCTTAGAAAAAATACTAACTCGTTTTTGTATCTCGATTTTGTTTTACCTATCGCGTAAATAAGATTTGAGTTTACAAAATTTAAATCTGTAATATTGAAATTTGAACCATAATTAAAAGCCGTTTCCCAATTTTTTCCTGAATCTTTTGTTATTGCCAAAGTATGATTTTCGGCTTCGTCTTTTTTGTAAAGAAAATAAAATTTCCCAGGCGAAACGCAATAAACTTCAACGCCGCTTTTATCTTTATTTTCTTCGGGTAATGCGATGGTTTTGTAACTGTTCCAACAATCTTTTGTTACGAGCAGACTGTATTGTTTTTTAACTCCTTTGTTAAAGTAATTGCCGTAAGATGATTGCAGTATTACGCCGTTTACGCTATCGCACATAGAAATGCCCGCGATATATAAATTTGAATCAATTACAGTTCTTTTCCAAGTTTTTCCGCCGTCGGTAGTTTTTATTATTAAACCGTATCTTTTGTATTCGCGCCCGTTAAAATCGCCTATGTATTCTAAAGAATCGCCGACTACTATGATAACGTTTGCAGAGGGGTGCGATATTGAATTCCATTCGTCTGTCGCGTGAATAGTATCGGCATATAATATTTTCTTATTCTCAGCCAAATTAGTAAATTGTGCTATTTGATACCAATTTTTTTCTGAATACGATAAATCTCCAAATACTACTATGTCGTTTTCATCTACGTAGTCAATAGTTTCTTGAAAATAAGGATATTCGATTTCAGCTGAATCCGCTATTTCCCATTTGTTAGTTAACTGAGAATAGCAGACTTTAGAGAAAAAGAAAATAAAAATAACGGCGATAAATTTGACTTTGCTTTTCATTTATTTGCCACTCATTTATTATACAATTTACTTTTATTTCTCCTTTTACCTTATTAATATTGGGCCGCGAGTTTATTCGCGGACCACATAGTTAATTACTTTTATCTTTCAAGCGCTATCTTATGGCGACTCGCAAACTTGAAAACAATCTGTTCCGGGACATGGAGCTCCCGTGCTGCTACTGGCGAATCTAGTGTAATTCCATTCTAAAGAAGGTTCTTCTTTAATACAACAGATTGTCCAAGTAGTTTCGCAGCATTCCCATCCTGTATTACAAGCGCCTAATCGATAATATCCAGTAGGAGCAATAGGGGTAAGCCACTTGTAACATTCCCTCATAAATCCGGACACGACTTCGACACATTCATCCTTTGTCGTTGGTCTTACAGGTTCAGTCCAAGGCTCTTGTATTATTGTGTAACCCGCTTCTGCAAGTATAGCCGCCGGATCATCACATGCAGGGTCGGACGAATACACGCCCGTTATTTTGTAGTAAGCCTCTTGATTCGGAGGCGTTCCGCATATAGCGTATTTATATCCAACGTCATAAACGCAGGAAGCTCCGTTTATTGTAATAGTCGTAGATCCTTGCCAACTACAGCCTGACGGAAGATCGCACGATTGAGCTTTTAGATTAATAGCGCTTATAATTAAGAAAACGCCTATTATTAATGGAAATATCTTCTTCATTTCAATCACCTTTCAATTAAATTAACAAATAATAAAATAAAACCCTTCCCCGCCGCGGCGTACCGCCTT
>CAZDXB010000073.1:0-2810 GCA_964509335.1 uncultured Hyphomicrobiales bacterium
CCAACGACGAAAGACTCAACCGAGCTTAAGGCGATAATCATATTTTTTCTTCTCCGTCGCCGTCGGACGTTTGTCTCGCGCTATCTTTTCCGGCATAAAGTTAGTTGCGATTCAGGCTGAAGGCGGTATGCCGGGGCGGGGAAGGGTTTTATTTTATTATTTGTTAACTTAATTTAAAGGTAAATGAAATGAAGAATATTATATTTTATATCTTTTCCTTGTTATTATTTTTTGTTTTTTTATTAAATATACAAGCTGAAGATGAAAAAGAGGGGCCTCCTCAATTAATTGAAAGAATGGGATATCCTTTAACGGCGACACAAAATCCTAGCGGAGGAATAACACTTGATCATTGTGGACCGGATATGTCCAAAATATGTTATAGAAGATATAAATATCCAACTTTAAGCGGTGGATCTGAAATCGCTTCGGATATTGATATTTATTATGGCGATTTTATTAATGGCTATGGTTATATCAACGCAGAATTAAAAACAGAGATTGAAGATGATTTTAATGCTCTACCATTCACTTTCGAAATAGTTCAAGAAACGATGGAGTTTTCAGATTATGACGCTTGGTTTAACGCAATAATTCAAAAATATAATTTAAACAAATAAGAGGTTTTTATGAAAAAGTATTTATTTATACCAATAGCTCTATTATTAATTATTATATTTTATAATTCTTACGCATATATACTTGGCAATCAAGAAAAAACGATTCATGTTCCGGGTTATCCAATGGAAGTACATGATCATGGTACATGGGTTGAGCATATTTGCGGCGATGATATGACTAAAGATTGCTATGTTATTGAACTATTGTGGCCAGAATCAATTGGTCCAATTATAGAGCCTAATAAAGATTTTCATGTTTTTATAAGGGAATACCCTGATGCACCTACTGGATGGGGATATGTTCATTCTGAAATTAAGGAACCATATAATACCGAGGATAACCTTCCTTTACCGCATTTATATATCAATGATAATACGCAAATATTCAATGACTATAATGATTGGTATGATGCCTTGGAGCAAATTTATGGAATTAAATGATTATATTCCATTTTTAATGAGGTTCCCATACAAAGGGAACCTCAATATTATACACATATTAAAGGACTTATAACTATGTTAATATTCATCAAGAAATCATTTATATTATCATTTTTTGTTCTGACAATATCGTATTTATATTGTCAAGAATTGGATGAAACAAATAACCACAAAGTATGCTTCTTCATTAATACAGTTGAATGTCCCGGTTGCGCATATTCTAATTTACAAGATAATATAAATTATTTTTTCAATAAAAATATAAATACTTATTTAATTGTAAAAAATATAAGATTACAACAAATAAAAAAAGTAAATAAATACCTGAAGACGAAATTTTCAAATTGTAGTTTTTTATATGATACAAACTCTTACTATACAAATAAGTATAATCCAAATAATAATGAAATAATTATTACCGATAAATATTTTAATTTGATAAAGAAAATAGAAAATATTAATAACTATAATCTTGATTCAATTCATAATAAAATATTTAAAAATATTTCTACAAAAATAATTGATTTTAAAAATGATTATCCTGTACAATATTATGATATAGAGTTTAATTCTGAAAGTTCTATTTTATATATAAATGATAGAATTCAGAAAGCAATATATTTTATAAACGAAAATACTGGAAAAATAATAAAAAATATATCATACAAGAAAAAACTTAATATGATCAATAAATACACTGATGATTATACTTGTAATATAATTAAAAACAAAAATTTAAATAAATCAAGATCAATAGGATTTGTAAATAATGGTAATAATATTGAATTAATGATGTATATAATGGATAAAATAACAACTGATGGAAATGGCTTAAAACAAGTATATTCTTATTACAAGTACGATTATGAAAATAATAATATTACAAAAATACTTACGCCCGATAAGTATTATTTTCAAACAAATAATTTTCTTTATTTTAATAATTATTTATATGCAGGTGTTTATGATACTAAATACTATCATTTAAATCACAATAAAATTAAAGACAATTCTGGCGCTTTTGCTAGGTATAAAGCTGACTCCATAGAAATTCTCTACAATATAAACCTATTTGAAAATTTTACAGAATCCTTATATACATATTCTTTCGTTCCCGAGATTGAATTTAGTGGTTTAAAAAATATAGTCATATATAATCCTCTTAATTCACTTTTAATAAGTTTCGATCCATTAAATCCTAAATCCATAACTAACTATAAAGTTGAAGGCAAATTGAAAGTGATATTTGATAGCATGAAGGAATATGATAAATTAAAATTATATAACCACAAACAATTCATAAATCCAGTAGATATTCATTCAACATCTTTCAAATGTTACAATGGCAATACATATATATTATTAATGGAAAGAAAAAATAAAAGTATATTTATTTATTTGCAGATTTATAACGTTAATGGGTCTTTGATTGGTGAATATAAACTAGATTTAAAAAAAGATAATGATAATTTAATAAGTATAAATTTATTTAATGTTAATATAAATTCCATAAAGGTTTTATCAGAATGGGAAAATGACTTTCTTGAAATAAACACCATATATTATAATTTATCTAGATAAAAATACATTTATTATTTAAAATAATATACGTTTAAACAAAATGAATTGTTATTTATTATTCATTATCTGTTTCTTTTCAGTGAATGCAAAAAATTATAATATCATCAAATGCAACCCCGCCGACATCCGCTGGAACATAACGCTATCGCAGGCGGCGACGGACGATTG
>CAZDXB010000074.1:0-2807 GCA_964509335.1 uncultured Hyphomicrobiales bacterium
AAGAAGAATTTGCCTAAAATGTTAGGCGCGAACAATGTCGGACGGGAATTTTACTTCTCGTTTATTCCCTGTTGGGAGTCTTCGGGCCCTAACAATATGCTTAAAATATACGTATCCGCCGGGGTTCGGACAAAAGTAACGGTAGAAATTCCTCGAAAAGGATACGAAGAAATAAAATACACCGAACCGAACGACATAATAGAATTTGAATTATCACCCGCGATAGGTCAACCTTATACAAAGACGGACAGGGACGTTCCCGAGCCTGACCAAATTTGGCCCGGCGCGGGCGTTCACGTTAAAGCGGACGACCCGATAATCTGCTACGGCGTAACGCGTTATGAATTCACTAGCGACGGATTTTTAGCGATACCCGTTCCGGCGTTAGGCAAAGAATATATAGTGGCTTCATACGCCGACCCGACGGATTACAACTTTCAGTTTTTGCCGAGCTATACAAGCATAACCGCCGCCTACGACAAGACGAAAGTAAGATTTACAATGGGCGGCTCGGACTTTTCTAAGACAGCCGGCGGGCAAATGCCGAACGAGACTACGATTTGGCAGCTGAATCAGGGCGACGTATTATTAATATCAAGCGCCGGATCTCACGCGGAGGTAACCGGCAGTAAGGTAGTGGCGACCAAGCCGGTCGGCGTAGTGTCGGGTAACTTCTGCGCTTACATTCCGACCGAATGCGGTTGCTGCGACGTAATCGAGGAGATGGAATTGCCTTCCCAGACTTGGGGAACGGAATATCACGTAACGAAGATAATAGAGCGGAAGAAAGCTTCTATAATAAGGATATTCGCTAAAGAGCCAATGACTAAGATATATCGCGATTACAATCAATTGGGCTTTATTAGGAATTCCGGGGGCGTAAAAGGAAGCGGCTGGATACATATGCGCGCTAACGAAGGCGAGCCTAGACCTGTTGTAATATCGTCGGACAAGCCGATAACGGTAACGCAATACAACACTGGGCAGAGCGACGACGGAGTTCCTAGCGACCCGTTCCAGTTGGTTTTGACGCCTATAGAGCAGTATCAACGAGAAATAATCTTCAACACGCCGGGCATTAAAGGCGGTTTTGGTTTTCCCAAGAATTATTTGAACATATGCTACCAAGCGAGTGAGCATGGAACGATTCCCGAAGATTTAGAATTCGCCGAGGTGGAAGGCGGAGAATTCCAATGGCGAAAGATGAAGGACTTGTCTCCCGACCCGGGAACCCCATTCGAGGTGGAAGAAGGCGGTTTAATGACGACCGATATATATTATTCGAAGACAATGCTGCTACCGGGCGACGGAGTATATAAGATAAGAGCCGATAGACCCTTTACCGCTTATGCATACGGATTTTCGAGTTGGGATTCTTACGGATTCCCGACGTCTGTAGCTTTAGGGGATTTGACAAAGGTCGATACGCTGGCTCCCGTTCCGGAGTGGGAGATAGGATGTTTTGGCAACGTTCCGCCGTTAGACGCGAATAGAAGCGACGAACCGGTCGTTGATAAACCGGACGATCCGGAGAACAGAACAAATTTAAGCACGATATATATGCATACGGACGTAAGCTATAACTATAGGTTATACTATAGCGATTTTATGCCTTGCGAGGACGAGTACGCTTCTTGGCGATTGGAAATAATCGACAGCCGGGAAGACGCGTTTGCGGCGGTTACATTCGCCGATTGCGCTGGCAACGACACGACGTTGTTTATAACTTACGAGGCGGTAAAATTAGATATAGTACCGAAGGAATACGACTTCGGCAGGTTGAGCCAAGGCGAACAAGCCGAGAAGATGTTTTGGGTAGTGAACCGGTCGGAGACCGCCGAAGGCCCAGCGTTGTTAACGGACTTGCGGCTTAAGCTGACCGACGAGTTAGGCAAAGACCAACATTTCACGATATACGACGAGACCGGAAGCGGACCGTTGCAATTACCGACGTTTATAGAACCGTTGGATTCGTTGCCGTTCTTGGTAAAATTCGACGCGGTAGAAGAAGGCGTGTTCTGGGATTCGATAGGCTTAGGCGACACTTGCTTCTTCTGGTATAAATCATACGTTCAAGCGAACGTAGGCACGCCGAAGATAGAGGTAACCGATTATAGCTTCCCTCCGACGATGGTAGGGGCGACGGCGTTCGGCGAATTCGACGTAACGAACGTAGGAACTGTTAACTTAGAGATATACGGATTCGAAGGGCCGTTTTTAAGCGGCGATTTAGGACAGGGCAGTTATTCGATATACCAATCACAGGAATTAATCGACCAAAACATAAGCGAGAACAATCCTTTGGTATTGCGCCCGAACGAGACGGAGACGTATCAGGTGAGGTTCTTGCCGGACGATGAGATATCTTATCCCGACTCGATATTGTTTATAAGCAACACGATAAAGAGCGACCCAGAAGGGGGCGTAGTTGACAGCGTTTGCGTATTGAGCGGACGGGGCATACGTTCGGACTTGATAGCGAACGGATATAATTGGGGCAGAAAACGCATAGATAGAAGCCCCGATATGCCGGCTGGACCATATCCGGCTCCGGACACGATAATCAGATTATATAACGGCGGCAGCGCCGAGGTAACGATACGCAGTATGGACTTTAAGGATAGCGAAGGCGACACGTCGGCGTTCAAGTTCGACCGGTCGCAGTTAGTGAACTTAACGTTGAAGCCGGGCGAAGAGATAGTTATCCCGGTAGAATTTCAACCGGAACAGCCGGGCGAATACGAGTTGAGATTTGGTTACGACAACACAGCCGACAGCGAGACCGAAACGATATTAGAAGGAATAGG
>CAZDXB010000075.1:0-2775 GCA_964509335.1 uncultured Hyphomicrobiales bacterium
GGCAACGAAATAAGCGCGGTAAATTCCGATTTTGTAGCATACGGCGTAAAAGTCGAGCAATGCAAGAACGAATACGGTTCTGGCAATTTCTTCCCCGACGTGAACGAAAACACCAAGGTGTTTAACAATATAGTTTGGGGAATGGAATCTTCCGACTTAAGCCAAGCGAGAATCGGTATCAGATTGTTCACTCAGCGCACGAGCGAGACGAACTTCTTGAATCCGGTTGACCCGACGTATTTCACACACAACGACCGTGTATTTAGCAATACGGTAATAATGCCGGACGACGGCGGTTCGACCGAAGGGCCTTTGGTAGGCATAGCGGTACAGAACGGACAAGACACGAAGATAATGAACAACGCGGCGGCTATAGAAGACGATATGATAGACTCCGACTGCCCAGCGAGCGCTTTAATATTCTATCAGGGCGTATTGCCCGGCTTGCCTCACGGCTTGGAGTCAAACAGGAACGCCTTCTGGCGAGAGAACCCGTTAGACATCAACGGACCGGCGATATACGGCTTCGTAGAGATGAACTTAGAAGGCGAATTCATCGAGCCTTTGGAAATAGACGACTACGACCCGAACGGTTACGAGACCTTGCGTCAGTGGCGCAACTGGACTGGCGAGGACTGGAACTCTGTTTACGGCGACTTCACCGCCGACTTGGAGCAGACAGGACAAGCGCCGTATTACTTAAGAATAGAAGAGCCGCGGCCTCAGGGTTCGGTCTTGAACGACAGAGGTTACAGGTTGCATGAATACTTCAGCGACAATACGAGCGGCTATAACTACGACGCTTTGACGAACGAACGTGGCGTAAACGGACAGTTGTTCGACATAGGCGCCGAGGAGTTCGAAGGCAGAATGTATTTGAGCGACGTAGAATTCAAGATGATAAACGAGCCTGCGGCTTACAAAGCGGGTTCGGGCTTGTATAGCGACGCCGAATACGTAATGACTCAATTGCCGATGCAGTTGAAGACGATTTTCCGCAACAGCGGCAACTTATTCCAAGCCGGAATTAACGTAAGATTAGAAGTAACCTGCGAATTGGACGAAGACAGCGTTTTGGTATATTACGATACGGTACAGACGGATATCGTAGTAGCGCAGAGCAAGGAAGTAGTCTTCGACTTGCCGGACGAAATATTCTATACGTATTCTGATTTGGAAGAAGCCGAAGACATCGAGCCAGAGATACCTACAAGGTTCAATCCAACGATGAAGGCTAACGTAACGCCGATATACACTTTCAAAGTAGAGGTTCAAGCCGACGAGAACAACACGAACAACTACGGGGAGACGTCGTCGAGATTTTATCTGAAGAGGTCTCATCAGTTGGCGATGTTGATAAGCGGCGAGTACACTTATTCGGATATTTACGATTCCGACGGAGTAACGCGGACGAAGGACGAGCTAGCCGGCAGATTGAACTACGAAGCGTTAAAAGAAGCTTTCGAGAGTATCGGCTGGTATCCGGGCATAAACAAAGACATCGACCATCCGGGCGACCAATTGGATTCGTTCAAGATAGACGTATTCGACAGATTATCTTGGTCTCCGAAGAACGTCGATTACACGATATACAAATACGTATTTTGGTCTGACAGAGACGACGAGGCTTCCGGCGGCGATATGAACGCGACGACCCGCTATCAGCAGTGGGATATCGAAGAGTTCGTCGAAGCTGGCGAATGGGACAACAAGCGGAACTTGGCAATAGCGAGTCAAGAGATGGTAAGGAACTTAGACTTTGCGACCGACGACCCGAACTACGACGAGAAAGCAACTGAATTCGTAAATGAAGAATTGCGCGCTTCGATAGAAGGCGACGGTTACGCTTTTGGCGAAGACACTAGTTGCCACGGCAAGGAATTAGTCGGCGAATCAGTAGGCAGAGAAATAATCGAGCTGATAGAGACGACGGGCAAGACGTTCACTTACAGAGGCACGGACGAGGTAGTTGACGAGCCTCCATATACCGGTTTGATGGACGTATATACGTCCGGTCAAGGCTTGGCGATGGCTTCTTACTATTACGAGCCAACGGAAGAATGGGAAGCCGAAGACCGAGCGGCGGGAACGGCGACTACGACTATGTGGAAGAACGTAATCTTGCTGGGCGTCGATTGGCGACATTTAGCCGACCCGGAGAGCGTGGTAAGACAGATGATGGATTATTACGACAAGCACGGCGGCAGTTCGTTCCCCGTAGAGTTGGTAGAGTTCACCGCTCAGGCGGTATCCAATAGCGTAGCGTTGCGTTGGACGACAGCAAGCGAGTTCAACAGCGAGCGATTCGAGGTAGAGCGAGCTAATGTAAGCTCAGGGGTGAAGGGTTCTTATTATAAGATAGGCGAGCGCGAAGCCGCGGGCACAAGCGGCGAAGAGAAAGAGTATGGTCCGATATACGACAAGGACGTAGAATTAGGCGGAGTTTACTCTTATAGATTAAGAATGATAGACAAGGACGGCGAGTACGCTTATAGCGACGAGCGAATAGTCGAGATAGGCGAGGGAATGTGGTTAGGAACCGCGAAGCCGAATCCCGCGAAAGACGTCGTCAAGTTTGACTGCAGCTTAGAGGAGACGGTGGAAGTATATCTCTACGACTCCGAAGGCAAGAGAATAACTCCGAGCTACGTAGTAGAAGGCGGAACTCTTGAGTTAGACTTGAGCGGCTTGAACAGCGGCAGTTACACGATGGTAGTGAAATCGGGCGGAGAGGTAATGACTCGCCGTTTCCAAACGGTTAAATAATACCGACAG
>CAZDXB010000076.1:0-2469 GCA_964509335.1 uncultured Hyphomicrobiales bacterium
TTCTCGTTCGTAACCAAGAGGCTCTAAGTGCAAATAATTTGCGGCGTTTATTTTGCAAGTCAAGACCTCTCTCATTTGCTCGGCGTTACGGGCTTTCGCTTGTTTTATGTAACGGTTTCCTTGCGGCGTCTCGCTTAACAATACTATCGAGTCCGCAAAATTATGAATATTGCTAGAGCCGGCGATATCGTATTTATCAAGCGTTTCGCCGTCGCGTTTTTTGATTGTATGACACGCTACTATTATTGTAAGTTCGTTTTTGTTTTGCAAACTCTTAAGGCTTTTGATTAAAGTCAGCGCTATTTCCGGGTCTTGCGTCGTGTGTGCGCTTAAAGCAGAGATATTATCTAGTATTAAAACGCTCGGTCCAAAATCGTCAACCGGTCGGTTAATTTCTCGAATTGAAACATCTCTATAAAAGCCAATAAAATCTTTTGTTTGCAATAAAAAAAAATTATCTGAAACCGCCCCTAAATTTTGATAACGATTTTTGACGTTATGAAGCGAATGTTCGAAGTCCAAATACAATACTTTTTGCGGTTCGGCTTCGTTCGTTTCGTTTAATACGTTTTCGCCGTCGGCAATTCCAAAAGCCAACTGATATGCTAATGTCGTTTTCCCGGCTCCGGTTTTGCCGCCTAATAAGCATAATTCGCTTGTATGAACGAACGCTCCGAACAGTTTTTTCATATCCGGCAAGTTCTTAGCTTTTTCCAATTGCTTCGTAAATCTGTAATCTCGAATATTCAAGACTTTAAAAACGCGGTCGGTTTGGTTAATTTCATTTATCGTTTGCGAAATATCAATGCCGCCGCCCTTTGGTCTGTTAATTTCTGGCATTATCGCAACTCCTTGATTTGTTTTAAAATACCATTTTTAAAATAATAAATCTCGTTTGTTGTCAGTGAGTAGATTTTTGAATTTGAATTTCCATAATGTCCTCTTGTCGCGTCCTTTGGATTCGCGTCCGCTCCGTAAATATCTATATAATCTTTTATCCTATTCTCAATTTGATTTTCAGATTTGCAAAATTCATTTAGCGCGAAAACTATTCGATAACGTTCCCAAGTCGGCGAATTACTAACGGTTGTGTAAAGCAAGAGAGCGTTTTCCGTTTCAGGGAGCGATAAGGCTTTTTCTATTGATAAATAGCCGTCAATTTTTCGATTTTGTTCATCATCTTCATTGTCAATATCTATTGCTAACATTTCAGCGCCGTCGAAATTCGCTTTTTTCCGGACGCATTCCCCGCGTTCGTTTTCCTTTAGCCTTGCGAAACAAACGGGGTGTCCGTTCCCTATGCAGTTGATTAATCCTTTTAAATTAACCGTTGTGTTTTTAAAAAAGTTGGTATATGTGTTAAACTCTTTACGTTCCGCTCCGGTTCGCGGTTCGCAATTCCTATTGATAATTTTTTTATTAACGGCAACTCGATATAAACGCTCGCAATCCGCTTTAGGATTTTCATAAATCGTTTGACGTTCGGCGTCCGTTCTCGATTTTCCGGAGTCTTGCTTAAAGCCCGCTCGCTCTTCATATTCCAAATCTGCAAAAGAATAAATTGGCGGTTCGGTTTTGATAATTTTAATAGACGGCTCTTGCGGCTTCGGACGGCGCGTAGGGGTTTTTATAGCGTTACCGTTCCAGCCGTATTGCTTTGCAAAATAAATAAGCGTCCCAAAACCGACGCTTCTTAAACGGTTGCGAATTTTATATAAATGCTCGTTCGGCTTTTCATCTTTGAAATGAGACAGTAATATATCTAGAGCGACAGACTCGTCAAACTCGTTAGCTATTGCCGATATCACTTTAATCCAAGTATCGTAATCTGGTCGCGAATGTAAATAGCTTAGTAAATTTCTAGCGTATAAAGCTGTAGGCTGTTGTCTTTGCATCTCGATTAGTATTATTTCTTTTTTCGCAAATAATAATAGATTTTAAAAGGTCGCTTTCTCTTTTAGGATTCGAATATTTGGCTTACAATACTTAAGTTTTCCATTCTCGATAGAATCATAGATTGTTCGGGCGCGGTTACTAAAGCAAAAGCCTCCCTTCTTTCTTAATTAAAAAATTAATGTCTCTGTTAAATATCCTCATTTTTGAGAATCCTTTTTTCTGAAAGACTATTGCTATTAATCATATTACCGAATCTTAAGTATGATTTTCCCTGCGCTCGTTAATCCAATTGAGTATATGCTGTTTATTGAATAACAAACGTCTGCCGTGCTTGATATAGGGCAAGCCCTTGTTTTCCATTCGTTCCCTTAAAGTAGGAATCGATACGCGTAGCATCTCCGCCGCTTCTTTAGTCGTTAGGAATTCTTTTTGTTGTTTCATATTATTTTCCCTTTTTAAATATTTTAAAACATTATTTGTTTTTACTTTTAGGCGCAAAATAATATGAGAGCGAAGCTTGGAGTGTACCCAAATTATGGACAACCCAGTTAAGATGGATTTTGATTTTCAAAC
>CAZDXB010000077.1:0-2441 GCA_964509335.1 uncultured Hyphomicrobiales bacterium
CATTTAATTTGACAGCTAAAGAGCCTACGGCTCAGTCTTATGATATTACTTGGACCAGCGTCGGGAAATATTTCATCCAATTTGCTTATACGAAAGGAAATGGACAGAATACTCTAATCTTAGCAGAACAGGGTGCTACAAGTATTAGCGACACGCCAAGCGACGAAACGGGTTATACCGCTAATTCTGATTACTCAAGCGCTAATTCATTAGGCGACACTAAGATAGTATATGACGATGACGGACAAGGCGCGACGGTAAACGGTTTGCAAAGATATTGTACAAGATATTGCTTTAGACTATTTGCAAACAATGGTTATACAGGTAGCGTTAAGAATTATCTAACCTCAAAAGACAGGACATATGTAGAGAGAAGTAGAACAACTCTCTGGAAGGACAAAGTAATTGAAGATGAGACTAAGCTTAATCTAGATAGACCTATGATTAGGACCTTAGACTTCAATCCTAATCCGGCAAAGGATAAGATATTTGTCGATTTGACTCTGAATTTTGAGGCTAACGTAACGATGACGCTTCATAACGCTACCGGTAAGGAATTATCTAAGCCGGTTATTGGCGAGTCTTATATGTCGGGAGCTCACGAAATAATAATACCTCTGGAACACCTTAACTTGTCGGCTGGAACGTATATTATAATAGTTGGAGCAGGTCCCGAGGTTGTGATGGAAAGAGTTGTTATAATTCCGTAATAAGGAGTTGTCAACTGGATAGATTTAAAAGGCTACCCTTTCAAAGGGGTAGCCTTTTTAATAGTTGTTCAATTTGTTAAGGAGCTTGATATTGAATTGTGAAATATAAAGTTATCATAAATATTGTTTTGGTTGCGCTTCTTTCATCTTTTGGAATTCAGGGGCAGATTTTTATTAAAAAGCCAATTTTGGATAATTTGCTGGTTAAAGGGCATTACGAGTCGAAAGAATCATTAGATGAATTGGCTAGATTGAATTATTATCGACCAGAATTGCAAGAAAGCGTTATTTCCCCGAGCGGTAATTTTCTAATTCATTTTGATGTTAGAGATAGCAACGCCGTTGATTTAATAGACCGCGATGGGAACGAAATTCCGGACTACATTGATTCGGTCGCTTACTATTTTGATTACGCTTTCGAAAAGGAGGTTAACGAACTGGGTATGCTTTCTCCTTTGCCAGATAGCGGCGCGGGCGGCTCGGACGCATACGATATCTACGTCGTCGAATCTGGTGTAGGTAGATGGGATGAAACTTTTTACAGTATGACGATGAATGATTTAAGAATTGAAGCCGGAAGTAAATTTCCAAGTTTCACCTCGTTTATCGTAATCGACAACGACTTTAGTCCTTACGATTCTACTATGTTAGACGATGGCAGGAAAATCCAGACATTCACGACGAACGGGTACGAAGCGGTAAAAATTTCGGCTGTTCACGAATTCAATCACGCTATACAAATGATTTACGGGACGCCGCAACCAAGCGCGCCTTTTATTAACGAGATGACAAGCGTTTTATTCGAACGCGTGATTTTTCCGGATGCTGAGGATTATCTTAGATACGTAAGAGATTTTTTTAAGTTTCCCGAGTTGTTCCCTTTTTCGACTCCGTCGCCGGACGTCGGATACCGATACGCTCTTTTTTTTGAAATGATTTACGAAACCTATGGAATTGAGGCGATAAAATCCGTTTGGGAATTGATAGCGTCGGGAATTTATCCTTATAAAGCTATTGATAGTTCGTTGGTTATGAGGGGGGCGAGTTTGGATGAGGAATTCTGTCGATATATGCGATGGATTTATTTTTCTGGTTCGAGGTCGATTAAAGGGCAATATTTTGACGGTTCTGAAAAATTCGGCGAATTTAAAAGATTTAAGACTAAGGATTTGAATACATCTTCGCAATTTAACGGTTCGTTAAGCCCATACGAAATAAGGATGTATAGGGGGATGTCGGACGACTATAATGGAAAAGAGAAAATGGACACGGTTGATATTTCATTAACGGCGCTTGATTTGGAGAATACTAATTCATTGAATGTCTTGCCGCGTGATTTTGTACTTAAAATATCCGAAAACGGCGATATTAGAATTGATTCTTCTGATTTGTTTATCGACGCGAATTTTTACGGAGAAAGTTTTCGTTTAAATTCGTATTATCATAAATATATACAGCCTAAAACTTTGGAATACGCTTTTCCTTCTCCTTACAGAGTTGGAGAGGCCGAATCGCCGCTTCGTTTTCCCGTTAAATCTGAGAAGATATACGGTAGAAGCGCTAAGTTAAAATTATTTACCGTAGATATGAAATTGATAGAGAAGCGTTTTTTGCCGATAGTTTTAGTCGATAAAAAAGCCGTAGTTGAATTGTTTGAATTGCCTAATACTATGACCAGCGGAGTTTATATTTTTACTACGGAGGCGGAAAAGAAGTTGACCGGTAAATTTG
>CAZDXB010000078.1:0-2284 GCA_964509335.1 uncultured Hyphomicrobiales bacterium
TCGTGTCGGGATATACTATTTCTACCGCTCTTAAATCTACTTCCTTAGCTACTTGGAATGTGTAATCAGGAGCGCTCGGTCGCGGAACCGTATTGCTGTTTAAATCCTGATCGGTAGCGTCTAATAAATCCACCCAAGCTTCTAACTCATAATTGCCTACGCCGCTATCCGGATATACGTGCTCGAGGCTTATTATCACCGAACTCGCCGGCTTCAAAGAATCCTCGGTGTCTTCCCATTCATAGCTTAAGGTATCGCCTATTACCGTTCCGTTAAATAATACGCGAACAAATGCTTCGAAATGAGTAATTGAATTTATACCGAAATTGGAAATTTCGAGTTCTATAGGCACCCAAGATAAAGGATATTTCTTGTCTTCCTTGCGTTTAGGCTTATTTACTTCTAAAGATATGTCGTAAGGAAGAGCAATTATAAATTGTTGTAAATCAAAGCTATCGTATCCAACATCTTCGATGTTCAACGAAGCGTCAACTGTGTATTCGCCCGGACTGAAATCGTCAAAGTTTGTCTGCAAATCGAGCGTTCCGTCGTTGCCGTAGCATAAGCCCGTGCCGTTAGTGAAATCGTACCGCGCTGAATCGCCCGTTATATCGCCAGGGTCAACTTCGAAAGAGTTGTCTCTTGGGTCTTGAGCTCTATATATTACTTGACTGCCGTAAGCGTCTTCCTTGCCCGGTCCGTATATTCTGTATAGTATCTTTATCTCCGGTTGTCCGCCTTCTCTTTTAACGAATACCGCGGGGTGGTTCTCTTCGTCGTCGGTTCCGCCGTAAACTTGTCCTTTTCTGAAGATACCTCCATTGCCGGGCGTCGTTCCGACTATTTCGGGATTAGATTCGCCGAAAGTTAATCTTACTCCCGATTGAGACCAAGCGTTGTTAACGATTGCGGCTGTCTCGACCGCTCCGAAGTTCTTGTAATATCCCATATTGTCGCTATTTCCGTCCTCGTCGATATAATGAGCTTCCCAGTCGCTGTTGCCTTCTTTGCCGCCGGGAGGATATACGTTTATGTAATCCGTTCCCCAATCGGTTCTAAAAGCTCCGTCCCTTCCGACTAGCATTATAAACGGTCTGTAATGATAATAATAATAATCAGCCGCCCAATATCTATCGGCGTAATAAGTGTATCCCATACGTACTGTTCCATAATGGAAAACTATTTGGTCCGTGCCTTCAAATATTTTGATTTGTACGTTTATCGGATTGCTGCTGTTGTAGCAAAAAGTGTGGTTGTGCCACTCGAAAACCATAACTCTATTCGGCGCGGAGCCTTGCAGTTTCCATCCCGCTCTACCATTTGAATAGGCGTAGCCGTACATCATACTAGACCAAGCGCTTATATAACCCTTCATATGGGTCGCGGCGCCGCGTCCTCTTGGTTGATGCTGCCTATAGGTATACCACATCATATAAATATAGTTAGGATAACTATACCTATTGCCGCTAGGCGCGGGATAAGGCATTAGGGCAGCTCTGCCGGTTTGGTATATTCTAGTAAACGGGTCCCCGTCGTAATACCAAGTAAAAGGTAAATTGACATTCCAGTATCTATAATAATAACTATTACGATACTCGTAATCTACTGAAGATAAAGGCTGGTATGTCGCGTAGTCTTGACTGAAATCCATATCCATTATCTCCGTTTGGGCGCGCGCTTGAGGCGGTTCAAAAAACAAAACCGCCGTTAAAATAAAAGCGCATCCGAAAAGTAATCTTTTAAACATAGTAAACTCCTATAATTATGAATAAAATAAATTAAAATAAGAACTTTGTAAATAGTATTTTTAAAATCATTTTATTATTTTCTCAAACCTTCTAATTAATTTTTTGATGCAATTTTAATATTTTGACCGCTTAATTAATCTAGATAGACACATAAAGAACGAAAAAGTCTCACGAATCCATAGGCTCTAATTAATTTTATCTCTAATGATATTTATAATATTTATATTAGTATATTCTTTGTCTTATATAGGTATTTATTAATACATCACGCCTGTATCCTTCTTTTTATAAAACAATTATGAAATTTTTACAATTGCGTGTTTTGATAATTTAAGTTAGATTTTTCAAGATTATATCTTTAGAATAGCCGTTAATTGGAATATCGTTTCTAGTGTATGTGGTGTTTTTAATCGACTGTGGTTGTCGAATATTTAAATTTATCAAGTTATCCGTTGGAATATAACATTGAATAACACATAATAAAAGCCCCTTCGGCGCTTAGCCGAAGGGGCTTTATATATTCTATCGAGCTGTCG
>CAZDXB010000079.1:0-2254 GCA_964509335.1 uncultured Hyphomicrobiales bacterium
CTTTTGCTGTTTCTCTTTGTGCTTCTCGATGACGCTAAGCATTGTGGAGAGGTCCTGCTCGAGTTGAAGCTGGTCGCGGATATTGAACTGATCGGCCAGGTTGAAGATGAAGTTTTGCCGGTCCCGGTTCCTATAAAGATCGACGGTGTCGACAAAGACCACCTCGTCCCTCATTGCCTTGATGTTCACCTTCAGGCTCATCGAGAAGTCTGCAAAGTTGCCGATGACGCGGTAAGTGATGAGCGGAAACCGAAAGAGAAAGCCGTGTTCGATTTCTTGGATGACATCGCCCGACAATTCCTCGGTTTTTTCTGCTGTAATATCACCTATCAGTTTTTTGATTTCATCCGTTGGTGGTTTCTCCGCAGTGAGACGAGCAAAGTCGATAGGTTTCCGCGCGGCAGAAATCCCTGCGGTTGCGAGTTCGTGAAACAGTTTCGCGCTTCCCTCGTAGGTAAACAATACTCTCCTAATTCCGTGCCCACGGCAAAACCCGCCGTACTTTTTCTCGTCACCGAATATGAAGGTGGTATTCGGTATATCGGCGGCAATCAGCATGAGCGCGGAGACGGGATTGTCGGTAAAGATGGCCTCGGAGCAGTTTTTCAGGAATGACCCGTTAAAAATGCCGTCAGGGCGAAGGGAAAGCATCCGCTCCTTTTTCTGGTGATTGGTGCTGTAGCCGACGATATTCACCGGCTCTTTGTTTTCATCGATGATTGGGATAATGAGGTAACCTTCGAAAAACTCCTTTCCGGTCTTGAGAAGCCCCAGGCGCTCAAGTTCTCCTCGCAACTGTTCGTTGCCTTGGCAAAGCTCGTAGACGCTACCATCTGAAAATCCGAGTCGGAAAGTCTCTTTAGCGAAACTCTCGCTGACCCCGTTCTGGTCGAGAAACCGTTGCGCCTGTGCGTTGGAGGCGAGAGTTTTCTGACAATGAGTAACGTAATACCTGAGTATTTCATGACGTGTCACCGGGATACCCCTTTGTTACTTGACGGTTAATATACCTGTCATTATTATAGACGTATCATGATCCGCTGTCAATATATGAAGTGAAAGGAAAGAAGAAAATATGTATCATGTATGCGAAAATCTGAAACGACTGAGAGAAGAACGAGGCCTGTCGATCCGGGCGTTATCGCGGAAGGTGGACATCACCCACTATACGCTGGGAGCTTATGAACGATCAAAGATTGTACCGTCGCTGGAAAACGGCTTTAAACTTGCGGAATTCTTCGACATACCGATCGAATATCTGGTCAACGGCGAGAAGGTAAACACCAATTTCAATGACGCGAAACTCCTCGAGCTGTTTCGCACCGTCGACGAAATGGATGCTACAGAACGAGCGGTCGTAAAGAAGTATCTGCGGAAGTTTATTGAGAATCGGCGGCAATGGTCTGAATTACAGGATGAGGCAGAAGAATAGCTCTTAGATCCTCTTCGCACATCAGATCAATAATGAAAGAAAGAAAACTGAAAAAAAGCTGGACGCTGGAAAAAAAAGAGTGCATCTTGCGCCCGTGAAAACTACTTCACGGAGGTGTGCAGATGTACACATTCAGCGTTACCGGTCAGAAAGACCGGTGTTTCCAGGTCCGCGTGCAGGTGGTCGTCTTCGCCGGCTCACGCCGCGGCTCTCTGCCGGATTCGGTTACCATTCCGCTTACCCATGCGTTTCACGCTCTGGATTTCTCGCTTCTCACCGGGTGCGCTCCCGGCATTGACGCCTGTTTCCGCCGGATCATGGCGAAAGAACCGTTCGGGCAACAGTCCGTGGTCGCCTGTGCTTTTGAAAGCAGGGCACTCAGGCTTGAGGGCTCCGGGCTCATCGGTATTCCGGTGGTGCCGCCGGGACTTTCTCCCGTCGCAGCGCTTCACCGCAGAACCGTCTGGATGGTCCGCCGCTGTGGACTTTTGGTCCTTTTTCCGGCTGATCCGGTCTTTGGCCGTTGGGGCAAGGGCTCAATCCTCGCGTTCAATACCGCCGTCTACAACCTCAAACCAATTTTCGTCTCCGCTCCCTCAGCACCCCGGCGGTCACCGCTCTACCGGATCTTTCCCTCGTTGTTGTTCGGCATTATCTCCGGTTTCTGGGTGATTCCCTACCAGATTTACAAAGGAGGACCCTGTGATGAAGAATAACCGTACACCCGTCATTAGCATTACCGGTGTTGAAGATAATCCTGACCGGTTTATCGCCTCGTTCCGTTCCGAGTTTCTTGACGCCACCTACGCCGTGGCCTTCTCC
>CAZDXB010000080.1:0-2224 GCA_964509335.1 uncultured Hyphomicrobiales bacterium
ATACTATACAGAATATACGGACCGGGCAAGGAAGACGCTTACGGCAGTCAAGTTATATATAGAGCTCAAGACCCGGACGACAACTCCTTTGAAGTTGACCCCGGCGACATAACGGGCGATTCAGCGCGACACGACTTCACAAACGGCACGGGCGTATGTTTCGGCAACGAGGGAACGCTCGACCTGCAAACTAACTGGGATGATTTCAGCCCGGGCGAATACACTGTGGCTTCTTCTCTTAATATTACCGACGTTGGATATGAGACCGCACAGCTACAGAAATTTATCATAGCTTTGCCGTACGACATAAGCGTATTAGTCAAGAAGCCAAAGCGCAAAGAAGACAAGAAATATCCGTTGTCTTGGACGCCCGTACAACTCGAGGTGTCGAATTTTGGAATAAACTCGATAACTCATTTCGAAGCTTTCGCCAGATTCTTTTACAACGGTTCAATCGTAGGCGATACAATCAGCTACGAATGGGAAGACACCGATGATTCTTTGAAGCCGGCGAGTTCGGTGATAATAAATATGGATAATTTCTATCCGGACAGCGGCGTAGGCGACTATAAGATGGAAGTATGGGTTGACCTATTAGACGCTACCGATCAGGATTTAAACAGCAATACGGTTCCGCGACCGGGCGCTCCTGATTACGTATTTCAAGTAGCTAAGGAAGTAGATTTAAGAGCGGTAGAAATAGTATATCCCGACACGAGCGCCGACGACGTGATAGTCGGCAGACCGATAAATCCGACGGCTCGCTTTACCAATAAGGGGGTAAACGACGTCGATAACGACACGATATTCTACGAGATAGAATATAACGAGACCGGCGAAGTAGTGTTCAGAGACACTGTTTTAAATTACGTATTAGCCGCCGGAGCGAGATACGACACGACGGACGTAGATACGGAAAAACGTTTTGTAGCTCCTTACGAGGGCGACTATACAATATGCGCAAGAGTAGTATCGGTATTGGACGACAATCCCGCTTGGATGCGCGAGACTTGTTCGACTTTTGAAGTTCATTCCGGCTTACAAGGCGATTACACGGTAGGCGTCGGCCAAGACTTTGAGACTATTCAGGCGGCGGTCGATTCGTTATATATAGCCGGAGCGAGCGGCGATATTAACTTCTTGCTGACCGACCGCAGCTATTCGGTAGGCGATACAATGGATCCGGAAATGCCGGCTTTGGATTTAAGCGCTTACATACCGGGGATGAGCGACAGCGCTGTAGTAACGTTCAAACCGTCCGAGAATCGCGCCGTAGAGAGCGGCGGCGAGAACGGCGGAGCGTCGGTTAATTTATATACCGGCAGCGGAATAGGCGTGTTATTCGGTCAGAATTGGCTGCCGAGCAACAGCGGAGCTATTGTTCAATACGTTCCTCCGAGCGAGAAGAACAAATATTCAAATCCGGTCGGCTACTTTGTATTCGACGGCGGCATAAACAATTCAATTCGCTTTGTGTTGCACACGCCGCGCAACGAAAATCAATATTTCCAGAGCGCGTTTTATATGCAACAGGGAACAAAGAACATAACAGTGAAGAACTGTATCTTCGAAAACGACTACAAGGACGCTTCGGGCAACGACTTAACTCCTCACGTGTTCTTGCCTCGAGTAAAAACTACCGGTTCTCAGGTAGAGTTTATGGATAACGAATATTTCGAGGAGACGAGCTATAGTTCGGCTATAACGATACGAACGGTAGCTCCGATTGATCCTTCAGGCACGAACGAGCAGTTCAGATTAGACACCATACCTTGCCACAACAACGTAATAGAAGGCAACGAGATAAGCGGCTTCGGCTACGGCGTAGTGGATATGGGCGCCGGCGCGTTGCTTCGCCAGCAACACAACGAATGGGTAAAGTATTACAATTATAATAACGTAATCAAGAACAACGAGATATACGACGTAAGTAGAGCCGGTGTATATTTAGGTTTCACCGAGGACGAGGAAGTAACGGGCAACAGAATATACAACGTAACCGGCGACGGAGCATATACGTATAGCGGCGGTGAACCCGAATCTATGGGCTCGAAAGACGACAAGAGCCAGAACGGCGCTCCGGCGACGATAGACGCTGGCGGCATAATAGCCGGCGGCGATTATTGGACAGGTTGGTACGGCTTCAATAACTTACGTTTGAAGATAGCGGGCAACGAAATAAGCGCGGTAAATTCCGATTTTGTAGCATACGGCGTAAAAGTCG
>CAZDXB010000081.1:0-2177 GCA_964509335.1 uncultured Hyphomicrobiales bacterium
GAGTTTTCTATTTCCGCTTTGCTGATGCCCGGCGACAGAAGGTCGAGTCCGCAACCGACGCGCTTCTCGAATTTTATAGTGTTTTCTTTTTGATAAGAAAGTTTGTGTTCAATCTCGTTACTACTTATTTCCGCCATTTAGTTATACCTCCTTAAATCATATATTTATTTGTTTAATAAGTGATTATTAAGGATGCCAAACTGGTTCGACGTCCCGAGATGAATTATTTGTCAGTCTAATTTCCTCGCCGCTTTTTAAGTCGATAATGAATATTTCCCAGACGCTATTCCAAGTATGCTCTCCAATATTTTGAGCGCAAACTATTTTCGAACCGTCCGGCGACCAATCAGGAGAGCTCGCTTCCAAAGCGTTGTTTGTAAGTCTCGTTAGTTCGCCGCCATTTGAATTCATTATGTATATTTGATCGTAACCGCTTCTATCGCTCACGAAAGCTATTTTCGAACCGTCCGGCGACCAAGCGGGACATACATCGTCGGCTTTATTATTTGTTAATCTGGTTTGATTTCCACCGTCGGAGTCCATCGTATATATTTCATAATTGCCGTCTCGTTTGCTCGCGAAGGCAATATTTTCTCCATTTCCCGACCAAGATGGAGATATGTCGGGCGCGCTATTATATGTTAACCTAGTTTGATTTCCGCCGTCGGAGTCCATCGTATATATTTCAGCGTTGCCTTCAGTTTTTGGAATACTATCCATATATCTTTCAAATACAATCTTTGAACCTACCTTCCAAGAAGGATTATAGCTTGATTCGTCGCTATCCGTTAATTCAATCTTATCGCTACCGTCGGCTTTCATCTTCATTATTATAAAGCCGTTTTCCGATTTATAATCCAGAAAACTATACGCTATTTCTGAACCGTCGGTCGACCAAGTCGGACTCACATCAACATCGAGATTATTAGTCAATCTTGTTTGAGAACTGCCGTCTGTTTTCATAACATATATTTCTTGGCATTCTATTGTATCTCCATCCCTTAAACTAACGAAGGCTATTTTATCTTTAATTCCATTTTCGATGGAATTATTGACGCTATCGTCTTCTGTACAAGCGACTAAAAATATTAGCAAAGTGCTGAAAAACAACGTTATTAAACAAGGATAACCGCTTATATAAATTATCTTTATTTTCATTTACGCCTCCATATTTAATTTATTCTTTGGGATAATCGGGTATTTTTCTGTGCCCGGGCGCGCAAGGTTCTGTACAACCCAAATCTTCGTTTTTCTTTATAAGTTCATAACCCATATCATACTTTCTAAAATGCTCAAAATCTTCGAAGCTTTGGAAATCCCTATAATCAAAATTAAATTCTCTCCTTACTACTCTTCGGTAATGCTGTTTGTTTTCGCAACATACATTACAAGGCAAGTAATATGTTAATATAATCTTACAAGTAGCTTCTTTGTGTAATCTAATAGGAATTTTTCTTACAATACTTGGCTTACCATTTATTAGGACTTGTTCCATATTATTCCAATGAAATGCTGAATGAGTATTTAAATGATTATATATTTCATTGTCATATATTACATCTAATACAATGATAATATCGTCTTTATCATTAAACCAATATTCACAATCTACGCCAAAAATATCAGTTAATAAGTGTCCTTCAATCCACAAATATGTATAAAGTGTTTTAAGTTCATCGTACAATTTAATCAAAGTTCCATCTGCAAATAAATCTTCTTCACCGCTAATTTTCTCATCTGGGTTATAATTATCTATTATTTTGATCGGTTTGTTTATCAACTGGTAGCTCGGCGAGTTCTCTATTTCCGCTTTGCTTATTCCCGGCGATAGAAGGTCGAGTCCGCAACTTACGCATCCGCTCGCGGGCGCGCCGCTTTGGTAGTATGTCGGCGAGCGCGTCGGACTTTCTTTGGCGCTATCCTCTATAACGCTTTCATACTTCTGATAGTCGTTATTTCCTTTTATCATAACATCTCGTCCCTCCTTTGCGACGCTTTTGAATCCAATATTACGCATCTCATCTCGAATATCGACGACTGCGGCGTGGTGTCTTCGGCTCTCAAACCCAAATTAACCGGTCCGAAGAAGCCGTCGAAAAACAGCTGCAAGGTGTTCACGCCAGTGAAATTGCCCGTGGCTTTCTCAAACTTATACGCTTCTACTACGCCGTTCGGTC
>CAZDXB010000082.1:0-2170 GCA_964509335.1 uncultured Hyphomicrobiales bacterium
CAAGCTAAAGAACGGTCGCTGTCCGAATTGCGGCGCGAAAATATCGGGCGTTTGGGAGTAGAACTAAAGTAACATTTAATTATATATTGAGTTAGAGACTGTTATTAATTTTTTTCGAGAAATTTAAAAAAATATTGCGCTTAATTAATAATATTTAATAGCGTTTTAATTGTATATTAATTAAGGGGGGGTAAATTAGAATGTATTTAATAGTTGTTTAATATAAATGGGAGGCTATTATGAAAAAAGTAGTATTTTTTGTCGCTCTTATTGCATACATTTTAGTATTGTGCTCTTGTAAAGAGACGAGCGAGAGTAACGACAACGGCATAAAAAATCCTAATTATTCACAACCCACAAATCCTTATGAATTTGTAGGCGTTAGGCACAATGAAATTGTTAATTATTTATTAGACACATTAGGAGTTTTAAATTTACCAAACGATTGGCCTTGTGATTCAATTATTGATACTACTTTATATTATTCGGATAATTATTATCAAGAGAATTATCCGAATGACCCTTATGAACCAGTTCTAAATAATCAAATAGCAGAAAATTGGATTTCAACTATTAACAATTTAGATACGCTATTAATTAATCTTGATAATGCAATACAAAATTCTTCTTTGAGTTTAAAAGACAAGGATTACGGCAGCCAAGTTTTTGATTTACTATTGTTAGGATTAGACAGTTTATATAAAAATCCAGACGAATTTCTAGATAGTATTTATCAATTAGAAACCAAAATTATATCTGAAGAGTGGGATGAAAATGAAGTGTTTGCTTTGATGAGCATTTCTCTTTTAAAAAATTCTTACGAGTTAAATTGTTCTAATAATATATTTAACACTGTTTATAAAAAGAATAGCTCGTCTAAACTTCAAGTGTCAGAGTCTGAGGGATGGAAAAGAATTGCCGCTACTACAATTGACTACACTACTGGCGCAGGCTATTTTTTAGCTGCTACAGGAGGCTCTTGTGGAGCTGGAACGGGATTAGCGTTAGGAACAGCTTCGACAGTAGCCGCTGGATCTACATACTTAGCTAAGGCTCTAGGGGGAGCTTTAGGTTTATGGGATTTAGATTTTGACGATATAAATCCTTTTAGTTAATCTAAATATGAGGCTGTCTCAAATATGTTAAAAATCGCTTTCTAGAAATTGAGAATCAAGAGATGTCGATTGACATTATCTTACGACACATTGAATAAGGCCAAATATGCATATTCAATAGCGTTTTGAGGCAGTCTCATCGCTAATAAATTATGTTATTTTTAAATAAACGTTATATATTCAAATGAAAAAAGTTAAGACATTGAGACGAGGTCTTATATTTTTATTGCCATTCCTTTTTTTAACGATGCCGAATATAATCGTCTTTTTTTCTGTCAACGCGATACTAATAATAACTCTTATAATAACTACATTATTTGAAATAGAAAGAAACGATTTAAACAACTTTACATATATTTTTTTGAAAGCGGCGTTAATTATCTCTATTGTAATATTTCCTATAAGCATAATTCTTTATATTGTAAATAGCTTATATGAACAATTTGTTATCATTGCCTCTTCTTTTTTAGCCGCGTCTTGTCTATATTACTGTTGGGTTTTGTATAAATACAATTTGATATGATAAGGTAATACGCGTTTATTTTGATTGATTTTCCCGCTTCTATCCTATGTATAAGCTAAAGAACCTGCCGCAGACGCCCCTGGCGGATTTGGAGAAAGCCAGAAAAATCGCTCTCGACGAGGGCGTCAAATACGTTTTTATCGGCAACGTTCCCTCAACCAGCGCCGAAAACACTTATTGCCACAATTGCGGCAAGATTTTAATAAAAAGGCGCGGCTACCACATCGAATACAACAAGCTAAAGAACGGTCGCTGTCCGAATTGCGGCGCGAAAATATCGGGCGTTTGGAAATAAATCTTCGCAATTTATTCCAACTCTCTTCCCAACTCCCAATTTCGCTGATTCCAATTCGCTTTGTCTATGACAAATCTTTTTTTCAATCCAATGATTTGCGTCTTTAATCGTTTAAAATAACTCGACTTACAAATTGGCAAAACTTTTGCTTAAGCTACCGCTAGTAGCTCAATCCCAAATTGGAATTTGGGATTGAGGAAAAAGGAAAGAATTTGGGAGCGAGGAAAAAGGAAAGAA
>CAZDXB010000083.1:0-2138 GCA_964509335.1 uncultured Hyphomicrobiales bacterium
GACCGAACGGCGTAGTAGAAGCGTATAAGTTTGAGAAAGCCACGGGCAATTTCACGGGCGTGAATACCTTGCAGCTGTTTTTCGACGGCTTTTTCGGACCGGTTAATTTGGGCTTGAGAGCCGAAGACACCACGCCGCAGTCGTCGATATACGAGATGAGATGCGTAATATTGGATTCAAAAGCTTCGCAAGGGAGGGACGAGATGTTATGATTAAGGAAAATAACGACTATCAGAAGTATGAAAGCGTTATAGAGGATAGCGCCAAAGAAAGCCCGACGCGCCCGCCGACATACAGCCCAAGCGGCGCGCCCGCGAGCGGATGCGTCGGTTGCGGACTCGACCTATTGTCGCCGGGCATCAGCAAAGCGGAAATAGAAAACTCGCCGAGCTATCAGTTGATAAACGGGACGGCGAAGAAACCGGGAATGCAGTATGCTGACGATCCTTGTACTCCTAAACCAAACGGAACGTTTCAATATCCGAACCTTAATCAATACATCAAAGACTATCTAAGAACAACCCCTATCAATGAAAATTGTATAATTAATTTGCTTTTTCATCCAACTCTAACTTATCCGCCGCCGCTTTATTTACCGGAACCTATAAGAGTTGATTTAAGAGAATGTTGTAACGCGTTAACTAAGTCGATATGGTGCGCGAAAAGAGGCGATGTTGAAGCTATTGAATCGGCTTACGACGCGTTTAAGAAATGCGTTGAAAAAAAAATAAATAACGCTATAGACGATTTTTATAGAAATCATCCTGATATTTATCAGGCATTTCCCATACAATTACACAAACAAATTAAGGAAATAGAAAAGAAAATTGGAGAAGACAAATCGTATTATATAGAAAGTGTTAAAAGAGGATATCATTATCCGTATTCAATAGGTAACGAGGGCAGCTGCAAATGTGAAGGGGATGTTCCTACTATATGTTGCCAGCCATACGAAGTTGATGAATATGGCAATAGCAAAAGAGACGAACAAGGAAATCTTATAAAACTAGAAGATTGCTGGTGTCCTGACGGCACGCTTAAGAATTTATGCGAGGAATGCGCCGAAACAATTGAATTGCCTTTGCCGCATTGGATAACGGTTTATGATAAAAACAATGATAATACTTGCGGTCAAGAAATTGGAAACTCAAAAGATTTGTGGGTATATTATAGAGTTGTACTTCCATCTGGCGAGGTTTTTGATAGTAGCGATTCATTTATTGAAACAGTTGGTCTTGAATACTATAGCGATTATATAAGACGTATTCTACCCGTAAAAGTTCCAACTTATGGAAGTTGCAAAATAATTATAATATTAATAACTCCTTGCGTAGAAAGAGTTGGTTGTTGGTGTTGTAAAATTAAAGGAAACGATGAATGGAATCAACATTCTTATAGAATAAGAAAAGAATTTGAATTTAATTTTAATTATAATGATTGGAGTAAAATGAACGAGGTTGAAAAGAGTTATTTTAGGAGTAAATTTTTAGATTTCGATATTTATATTGACGCCGAATATGGAACCAAAGAGTTTGTAGAAGAATTGAATTGTGAGAGATGTGATTAAATTAATTAAAATGTTTCAAGGAATAAAAATGAAATTATTTATTTTTACATCGCTTTTATTCATTGGCTATGGAAATCAGTTGGCAGCGAATGAATGGGAAATAATGCCTTTTGAAAACGAAGAAGTATTTATAGATATAATGTTTGTGGATAGCAGCAATTCAAAATACGCCGCTTCGTTAGATTCTGTATTTTTTTTATATAAGGGAGAATCAATATATCGTTGGTCTTTATTTATCGAATTATCGGTAAACAAAATAAAAGCTGAAAGAATTAAGCCGTTCAGAAGAAACTACTTTATGTTTTTGTTTTTATTAGATGAGATTGTGTATAAATTTTATAACTCAGCATACCAGCAAATTGCTTCTGGAAAAAATATGCGCTTTACTTCCTTTTGCAACAAAAGTGACACAAACCATATTTTTACTACAATCGGCGATACTGTTACCGGAGGAGCGCAAATATTAAAAAAAGAATATGACGATTGGGAACCAAAAAACAACAGTTTGCCAGTTGTAAACGACAGCATAAAAGCTTACGACATAGCGAACAAGAACGATACGTTATTCGTG
>CAZDXB010000084.1:0-1784 GCA_964509335.1 uncultured Hyphomicrobiales bacterium
GTGCGCTACGGGAAGAATTCCCGATGCCCGCCGGCACAGACCCTCCGACTGGGCTGGTCAATTTCTTAACGTGTTACCGCTTCAACTGTTGCGCGTTTGACGGCGGCTTGGTATTCGGCATAGGCTGCGCGGCGGCGTGAGGTTACTGTCGAGGGGAAATGTTCCTCCGTCCATGCGGTGACGTCCTGGGCTGACGTGCGAGCGAAGGCTGCCGTCACACTCTCCGGTGTTGTTGGTTTCAGTAAGGCCGGTAAGCATGCTAACAAGCTTGTGAACCCGCTCTTCGATTGCTGGCCTTCCAGTTGCTTGTACAAGCCAAAACTCGATTCCACAATCTCCGTACTCATCGGCAAACGCTCGCCCTCGCGAAGGGGCGCCTCCGACTCGGCCACGAAGTCGATCAATCGCTGGGCCAACTTCTTGGTTGTCGCGTGTTCGAGGTTATCACCGATCATCCTTTGTAGCTTGCGCGATGCTCCCTTGAAAAGACCCTGCTCATTGATGAATGTTACCGAAGCTGAAACGACGTCCTGGCACTCTTGCCAGACGGCAATCTCATCCGCGTATTCCACGACCCAGCCCAACTTCTCCTGCATCCGCTCGTCTCCGATACCCTCACGTGCTTTTGCCTCGGGAGTCCTCAGCAGCCACAAGGTCATGGTCAGCCAGGTCAGGATGTTCGACAGATTCATGAAGCGTGCTTTCTGCTTAGGACTTGGCGGAGTCAGGTGGGCTAATTCGGTTTGCTGGATTGACGAACGCGTGGAACCGATCTTTCCGCCCACCTCTTTGAATCGCACATCGTTCCCGATCAGCGACTTCATCACGTTGGCTGCGTAGTGCTTGAAGTCCCTCAGCACAATCATGTCTTCACGTCGTGTTTTCAGGCATTTGGCGCCCTCACGCAGTTCCACCGCACCATCGACCAGCACCGCTCGAGGTGCTCCATGGCGATCGGCAAGTGCTGCGTATTCCCTTTCCATATCGGTCGTTTTCCAGGAGTCACCCGGCTTGACCTCCAGGACGCGAACGTGTCCAAGCGTGAGTGCCTTTCCCGGCTCGGGCATCGCCGCGGCATTCACGCCGAGTGTCAGCATCACTTTTTCCGGGCCGATCTGATTCGAGTGGTCGACCATCATAACGAGCGTCTCATTCGAATCGACCGGCTTTTTCATTTCATCGATCCCTAAACGTTGAAGCCAGTTGCGAATGGAGGTCCGGCTCGGGACGGCTTGCTCGACGCCCAGCCACTGAAAGAACACTCCCATCGCCCGAACGGCCCCCCGAAAGCCGACCGCCCGAGCCACATTGATGGCAAGCGTAATCATGCGCGCTCCATAGCCATGGGTGCCCAGAGGAGGATCTTCCGGGAGGTTGACCGATTGCCGAGCCTGATCCCGTTGCCTCTCTGCTTCGACAGCCCGTTGCTGGAGGCTCTCAATTCTCCGTTGTTTCTCTTTCAGTTGCTCCTGTTGCTGATCCACTTGGGCTTGAAGTTGGGCGATCCGTTCGTTGAGTTCGACGATTTTCGAGCTCAGCGTCTCTCGACTCCTCAACAGCATCGGGGCCAAAACGCGGATGGGGGACTTGAATTCCTTGACCTTTTCGTACCATGATGTACCCACTGTTGCGCTCCTTCGCTCTTGGGTTGTTTGGACCTCCAAGAACTACGAAGTTGCGCAACAGTTTTGCAACACCAATTCCCCCCAAACTACTCAGCTTCCGGTTTTTTGACCAGGCCAGGGTTGGCCCGGGGGGGCGTACGATTGCGGGTGCGACCAAAT
>CAZDXB010000085.1:0-1440 GCA_964509335.1 uncultured Hyphomicrobiales bacterium
CGCGCCGATATGCCCGCCGAATCGCCAATCAATCGAATATAAATCGTAAACTTCGACTTGGTCAATATCCCCTACGTTTTCGAATTTTCTTCTTACCGTCGATTCGCTCGCTAACGGGACGTATATATCTATGCCCGCGAATCCGTGCAAACCGGGGAATAAAAAGTTGTATCTACCGTAAGGCGACAGAGCTAAATAGTTAAAATCGGTTTCGGTTTTGTATCTTGTGTTTAGCGAGTCGATTGTGTGTTCAGACCATAATTCAGATAGCGCAGAACTAGTCCAGTTATCCCAAAATGATAATTTAATGCCGGCGCCCCATTTTTTGTCGCGAGGCAGCCACTCCCCCGTAAACCCTATAAAAAAGCCGCCTCCTTGTTCGGGAGTATATTTAATCAGCGGATTGTTCTCGCTTTTTGGGCGGTACGGTCTGAGGGGTAGCTTTAGCTCGCCGAAATCAAGTATCCAGTTGCCTCCGCTTAAAGCTCCGAACCAAAATTCGCCCAAGGTTCTGTTGTATATGATTGTGTCGTTCTCGGGCGTTACTTCGTAATCAGTAAAACTATCTTCAAAGCCTTGAGCTTCCAAGATTACCGCGGATACTATCCATACCGCTAAGAAAGCTAATATATTTTTCGTTTTCATTGTTCGTATAAATATACTAATCTATTTCGTTAAATCTAAATAGAAAAACCACAAATATAAGACGCGGCTTGATAAAAAATAGTTTATCGTATGAGCTGGACTTTAAGAACCGCTCTGGCGATTTTTGCCGGGAGGGATTTATCTAGGGGTTTCGCTATGAATATTATGTCGTATAGTCCTTGGGGGGCGTATTCGTCTGCGTTAAAAGTTATTTTATGCGTTCCCTTGGATGATTTTGCGTTTTCTATAAGCTTTTCTACTTCCTTTCCTTCTACGTCGTAAACGGTGCAGTCGAGTATTACGTCTTCTTCTAATATATACGTTATTTCGGTTGTTTCGGAAAACGGATTAGGACCGGCTACGACGCGATTTATTATTACTCGCGGAGCTTGTAGGACGCAAGTGTCAGCTAATGAAATTGTGTCTCCGACTATATTTTCGTACAATAGTTCATAAACGTAAACTTCATCCCAATTGTCTAATGTATCGTACGTAAAATGATATTCCCAACCATCGATGTGCGGCGTCTTCCATTTGAGAACAGTGTCCTCTTGAGGGCTTGGACCGCTCCAGCCGCCAACCAAATGGTTGAAATTACCAGCCCTTATATCTAAAACGCCGAAAGGAATAGTTTTTCTTTTTAATATAAAACCTTTGTAACGGTAAGGTTCGTTTTTTGTTTTCCAAATTAATTCCCCTTTCAAAGACCCGCGGTACTCGGCGTAGAAAGTTTCTAATAACATTTCCGGCTGGCGGTGGTCTATTTCGTAAATAACGCGAGTCGAGTATCCGTCG
>CAZDXB010000086.1:0-1377 GCA_964509335.1 uncultured Hyphomicrobiales bacterium
GCCGCAAGCGCGAGCCGGTATATTACATACTCTCAGGGTAACCCCTGAGGTTGACGGCGCTCTTGAGTGGCGCGGCGGTTCCCCTCTCGTCAACCTTCGGGTTTACCAGAAGGGTTGTGGGAACAATCGCTCCCAACGTCAGCGTATAGCTTTAGGAGTCCGATAGATCATAGTCGCCCGCCGTCATATGTCGCTATCCGTCGCCTGCCGAAACATAGGCAGATCAAAAGCGCAAGCAGACATTTGAAATCGTGAATATTTTTTTATATAGACATTATAGTATTTATAGGGGTTTGTTGTAAGTGTATGATTTATAAGGGGAACATATTTGCTTTATGTGAATTTTATTTCGAATTCACAAAGTTTTTGTTATGCCATTTTTCAAATCTTTTAATTATTCCTTCTGGTATAGCTTTTGAACAAATAACGGGCAATCCCAATAAGTTCTTAATCTCTTCAACCAATTTCTCTTGACTCAATTCGTATAATTGAGTTTCAAATATCAAAACGAATCCGCCGCTATTTATGACTAAATCATTATAAGTTTTAGGTGAATACCTCATAATAAATAATGGTTTAATACCCCAATATTTACACATTTCTTTTTTAATTATTAATTCTTCTTTAGAAATATAACCTAAAGTATTTTTAATTTCGCATCCATAAACAATCTTATCTTTCTTGAATAAAAAGTCAAGATCATGACCTGTTCTTGTCCATTTTTTCCCCTCATATTCATTTACCTTTTGGGCGACTGGCACGAATCCCTTCAATGCCATTGCTTTAAAAAACAAATCCTCCGCTCTATGACCGCAACTTCTTGTTATATGATCCTGCGAATATTTTCTTATTACTTTATACATCTCATTTATATCCCTTTTGAAATATCGATTTGAATGATGCACTATAAAATTAATTGGCGTTCCGCTATTTTTTTTATATTTTACTTCTTTTAAATCTCCTCTATCTATCAAAGCTTTTAATGCATTATACGTTACCCAATGGAAAAAATCTTTTTCTAATAATACTTGCAATTGACGTATATAAAACACTCTGTTTTTGTCTTCATTGTATATCTGTTCTATTCTATCAATAGCGTCTAAAAAATATGAATCAGGTATGTTATCCTCATAATAATCTTCAGAAATATCGTATATATAATAATTGTCATAAACCATTTTGAATCCTATCTTTTTTATACCATCTATATTTTTGTTTCAGCAAAATCACTCCCCCTCCACAATCCTAATTTCTTCTTCCGTTAAATCGTATAGCTCGTAAACGAGGGCGTCTATTTGGCGGTCGAGGATGTCTATGCGCTGTTTGACGATTTTTTTGTCGGTTTCGGTTTTTGCCGCGTCGCTATGGTATTCCTTT
>CAZDXB010000087.1:0-1207 GCA_964509335.1 uncultured Hyphomicrobiales bacterium
AACAACGTCATTCTCGATGTGAAAGGGTTAAAAAAATATTTTCCGATTAAAAAAGGTCTGTTCCGGTCTGTCGTCGGTCACGTAAAAGCGGTAGACGATATCAGCTTTTATTTGAACAGCGGCGAGACACTCGGGCTTGTGGGTGAAAGCGGGTGCGGTAAAACCACCGCCGGAAGGACCATACTCCGGCTCTTGGAACCGACCGCCGGCGAGATTTTGGTCAGGCAGCATGATGAGATGATCGATATAGCGACGTTAAACAAGAAAGAGTTGAAGTCGCTACGGAAAGAGATGCAGATCGTCTTTCAAGATCCGTTCTCTTCACTCAACCCTCGCATGTCGATCGGTGACATTGTCGGTGAGCCACTCTATGCCCAAGGGATGAGACAACGGAGAGGCCGAGAAGAGCGTGTGATCTATCTTCTTGAATCGGTTGGACTGAAATCGAGCCACCTCAACCGATATCCGCACGAATTCAGCGGCGGGCAGCGGCAGCGAATTGGTCTGGCACGGGCATTGGCACTCGATCCCAAACTGATAATATGTGATGAACCGGTAAGCGCGTTGGACGTCTCCGTACAGGCACAGGTACTCAACCTTTTTGAGGACCTTCAAGAGGAGTTCAATCTCACCTATCTCTTCATCGCCCACGACCTGAGTGTAGTCGAGCATATCAGTGACAGGGTCGCGGTAATGTATCTTGGAAAAATCGTGGAGATAACGGGTTCGGACAATCTCTACTATAGTCCTAAGCACCCCTATTCCGAGGCGTTACTCTCCGCCGTTCCCATCGCGGACCCCGATGTAAGCAGGAACCGGATACTCATTCCCGGAGATGTTCCCGACCCTTCAAATCCTCCCCAGGGGTGCAATTTCCACCCCCGATGCAAATACGCTGAGGACATCTGTAAACAGGACGAGCCGTCACTGCGCGACATCGGCGAGGAAGAAGAACATTTCGTCTCATGTCACTTCGCCGAAAAACTGCATTTAGCGGCAAGCGATGAAAAGGTGTATACCTGATGTTCCGGGCCCCTCACGCCAAGCCCCTACTGCCAAGGTCCTCACGCCAGGGACCAATCAGCCCTTTCTCTTGCAGCAATTCTAAATGTACGTTTTTGGTAATTCTCAATTTGAACGATTGTATTGAACTATCGGAAATTTGATGAAAGTCCTGACCATACGGTAATCAAAGAGAAGAAATTTC
>CAZDXB010000088.1:0-1184 GCA_964509335.1 uncultured Hyphomicrobiales bacterium
CACGAATAACGTATCGTTCTTGTTCGCTATGTCGTAAGCTTTTATGCTGTCGTTTGCGATTGGTACACCCGTATTTTTCCCTTCCCAAATTTCATCTGGGTCGGCGCTCATAATCTGAATACCGCCGTTAACCGTATCGCCTATAGTCGTGTAAATTTCTGAAGTGTCGCTTTTATAGCAAAAAGAAGTGAAATTAATATTGTTCCATTTAAATGTAATATGTCCCATATCATAATACTCATAAATTGCGCTATCTTTAAAAATATACATTGTATAACTGTTTAAATAGCCAGTTCTTATTTTTTCAATCTTTATTCCATTTATCGGAAATTCAATAAAATTCTCTCCAACAATTTCATTGTCTATTTTTACAACAGAAAAAGCCCCGCTTGGAGAGCCCGCTCTTACAATATTGTTGCTATCAACGGCTAAAATTGTAACGTGAATTGAGTCTTCAAAATTTGTTTTTAGCCATTTATTGGAAGCAAATGAATTCGTAACAATAAAGGAAATAAGTGATGAAATAAAGAGAAAAATTAATATATAAGATTTAATGTATTTCATATTATCTCCGTTTATATTTTATAATAGAATATTGAATAATTTTCTAGTGTCAAATTTTACAGTATATGCATCTACTATTAAATTCTTCGGGACTTTCGTCAAAGAACCTTGATAAGTTAACTCCTTCCTCAAGTATTTTTTTAATTTCTTGATTATTCATAATTGATAAATCAATCTCTATTTGCTGTACTGTATCCGGTCTTCTCTTGTTTTTATCACTAGGTCCGGGGCTTCCGTCTGGTTCAATATAATAAAAACAACAAAAATCGCAAGGCCAACGAAATCTTATTGTAATAATACAAGGTTCATTAGTAGGGATTGGTATCGGTATTTTCTTCCTATATTGTTGTGGATACCCGATATAACGGTTAGTATCCAGTAGTTCATTTATAAAGTAGCTCCCCTTCTTATTTTTTCCGCTATTTTTATATTCAACTTCATATGAAACTTTTGGCAATTCCCAATTTGGAATTACACCTTTTTTTAACTCAGTAAGAGGGAATATACATTCCCAGTATGCTTCGTCTTTAGTAGGGTCGTAGTTTTTATTGTCAGAAGCAAATTTTGGTAACCAAAAATTAAGAATGCATTCGTCTTCCTCAGAGCAAAGATTTTTCAAT
>CAZDXB010000089.1:0-1176 GCA_964509335.1 uncultured Hyphomicrobiales bacterium
ATTGAAAAATCTTTGCTCTGAGGAAGACGAATGCATTCTTAATTTTTGGTTACCATCTTATGCTGAAGACGTGAGGCCTCATTCAAAAGATTCTTATCAATTTGGTTGTGGATATCGAATAAGCGATGACCTAAAGCCAAGAATGTATGGATTGCCTATGATTTTTTATATAGTTGAATATAAAGATAGTGGAATTATTAAAAGTGGCAGTTATATTATAGATGAACTGCTGGATATACCTAGCTATATAACAGGGAAAAAAAGGAAAAAAATACCAATACCTATACCTACTAATGAACCTTGCACTGTTACGATAATTTATCGCTGGCCGTGCAATTTTTGTTGTTACTTGTGGGCAAAAGATGAATCACAAGGCCCGGTACTTGGTCCGATAGATCAAGATAAGAGGAGACCGGACACAGTAAAAAAAATTGAAATTGATTTATCAACAATGGACAATAAAAAAATAAAGGAAATATTGGAGGAAGGGATTGAACTTAGGAGAGAGTACTGGAATGAGCCTATGGAAGAATTTAATGATAGATGCGTGGCATGCGGCGGTAGAGAGTAATTTTATAAATTAATAAATCAAAATTCTATTTAGGTGCGTTATGAACTATCAGAGTAAATACCCTTATTTGGCAAAAGTCTTTGCTTTTACTGTTTCTATACTTCCTTTTATTATCTCTAATTCTTTTGCTTCCAATAAATGGCTAAAAACAAATTTTGAAGACTCAATTCACGTTACAATCTTAGCCGTTGATAGTAGCAATACAGCACTAGTAGGTTCTCCAAACGGGGCTTTTTTGGCGTATAAAAAAAATAATATAATTGAATGGTACAAATGGGATCGCTTTGATGACAATCATATTAACGGAATAAAGATTGAAAGAATTAATACGGGCTATAGAGGCGGATACACCAAATATCTTTTCATAGGCGGTACGATAAATATTATTTATAGCGACGACAGTTATATTTATTTATCAAAAAAAAATAGGAATTTCACTTCTTTTTGCCATAGAAGCGACACAACGGCTATTTATACTTCAATTGGCGATTCCGTAACTGGCGGTGTACAGGCGTTCATTGTTTCCAAAAACAACGGCTTGCCTATAGCCAACGACAGCATAAAAGCTTACGACATAGCGAACAAGAACGATACGTTATTCGTGG
>CAZDXB010000090.1:0-1175 GCA_964509335.1 uncultured Hyphomicrobiales bacterium
ATTTGGGAATTAGAAGAAAAGACTTTGATTTGGGAATTAGACAGCGCGAATATGGGAACTAGAGAGGCTAGAGAAACTAATTCCCAAACTCCGATTTGGGAATTAGAGAGTCGTGAGAAACGAGAATCTCATTCCAAAATTGCAATTTGGGAATGAGAAGGAGCGGAATAGCCGACTATAAATGAGGTTTTGCTTGTATAACAACGCTAGAACGCGAAAATGAATCTATATTATTGCGTCAATTGCGCGGCGGAAAATACAAACGGCGACTGTAAACGCCTGAGGGGGGGCGGTTGCGGCGAGTCGTTAAGATAATTTGCAATCGGTATTCCGATAGGGAGTTCAATTGCAACTGTTTAGCGGATGAGTTGAACTTGCCACGCGGCGATATATGGGAAGAGCTATACAATAATTTTGGCGTTTCTTGCTTTTTTATTTTAGAAAACAAAAGGCTGGAAAAAGCGGTTGAACTTTTAGCGCGAACCGAATTTACAATTCAAGAGGTCGCTAAACTAACGGGGTATAGTAACCGAAGCTTTCGACGCGTTTTTATAAAGCGGATAGGTATGAAACCGACAGAGCTTAGAGAAAATTTGCCCAAAAACAAAGAAAAACAAAAATACGTCGTCAATTTTATTAAATCGAAGATATGGGACGAAAAAGCAAATAAGCCTCTGTTCAACGGAATACGAGACTTAATAAATCTCCAACAAATTGTCCCAACAAAATGACCCTTGACAGACATTATAGTTTTATTTATATTGGCATAAGTTAAAAGAAAGAAACGGAAAAAGACGAAGAAAAGGCAAATCGAAATAAAGCGAGGGACAAAGGACGAGAGGAAACGAAGCGTTCTTTGGCAATCTGAAAATTTTATCGCCGAGGGCGGGGTATTTCATCGGGGCAAGCCCCGATGCGTCCAGTCTTTGCTCTCGTTACCAAATTCTCCTACTCACCTACTCATTCCCAAATTGGAATTTGGGATTGAGTAGGCAAAGTTCCAACGACAAAAGACTCAACCAAGCTTAAGGCGATAATCATATTTCTTCTTCTCCATCGCCGTCGGACGTTTGTCTCGCTCTTACTTTTGCGGCATTAAAGTATGTCTCGATTCAAACCGAAGGCGGTACGCCGCGGCGGGGAAGGGTTTTATTTTATTATTTGTTAATTTAATT
>CAZDXB010000091.1:0-1160 GCA_964509335.1 uncultured Hyphomicrobiales bacterium
TGAAATAATCATGTACCAAGATGGCGCCGGAGTCAAGTGTTCAATCGACAGAATCCAGGGCAATCGCATTAAAATTAGCCTATAAATCTCCAATATCTCCAGACTAGACGTTGTTCACTTTTTCATACAAACTCTTCCCATCGTTGAATCCTGGGAGGGGGCAATGCAATCCAATCACACATTTCTCGAGGGATTTTCAGCCATGGAAGACCCACGGCTGGATAGAAAGAAATTATATCCACTTATTGAAATCATCTTCCTTACCATTTGTGCCGTGGTATCCGGATCTAATCATTTTACTGAAGTGGGTATCTTTGGAGAGGCAAACATCGAGTGGCTTCGAAAGTTCCTGCCTTATGAGAATGGTATACCATCGCATGATGCGATCGGATATTTCTTCTCGCGACTTCGTCCGGAGAAGTTCAAACAGAAGTTTGTCGAATGGATCCAATCGGTAGCGCAGATCACCGAAGGGGAAATAGTGGCAATTGACGGAAAGACCTTACGTCATTCATATGACTCCGGCTCAAATAAAGCGGCAATGCATATGATAAGTGCATGGGCGCACGGGGCGAATCTGGTGCTGGGGCAGCTGAAAGTGAGTGAAAAATCCAATGAAATCACCGCTATTCCCCGGTTATTGGAAATGTTGGACTTGTCCGGGTGTATCGTCACCATAGATGCGATGGGATGTCAGAAAGACATAGCGAAAACCATTGTTGATAACAAGGCAGACTATGTTCTTGCACTGAAGGGCAATCAGGGAACACTGCATGAAAACGTTCAGCTGTTTTTTCAGGATCAGATTGCACGTGATTTTGCCGGCTATGCTGTTGATACGTATAAAACGGTGGATACCGATCATGGTCGTGTTGAGGTTCGAGAATATTGGTGCGTAAGCTCAATCGATTGGTTGGAAGAAAAAACCGATTGGGTGGGTTTGCAGGCGATAGGCTGTGCACGGCTTACCAGTACCGTTGGTGAAGAAACATCACGTTATGACCGGTATTACATACTCAGTCAGCCGATGGATGCTCAGGGTTTTGGCAATGCGGTTCGCGGTCATTGGGGAATTATATCCCGACTTTTTTTTTATCCCGCCATTCAGCGAAAATGGCCATTCCTATGGAAAGAATCGGCTTCAAATGGCGGGATAAAAA
>CAZDXB010000092.1:0-1152 GCA_964509335.1 uncultured Hyphomicrobiales bacterium
GATTTAGCAACTGACGAAGTTGACGGCGTATTAGCAGACGAACACGTAGCCGAGAATTTAACGATAGATGGCGGAGCTATTAGCAATTCTACAATAACTAGTTCAGACATAGACGGAACCGATATAGGCGCTACAACGCCCGCCGGCGGAACGTTTACGACGTTAGAAGCTACTGGCGGAATCACGGGCGACGGTTCTAATTTGACTAATTTGACTTTTTCGGAAATACAAACCGGAACGAACGCGAACGATTTGACGATAGACGGAACGTTGACGCCGGGAACCGGAACAATTACCGCCAATATATTTAAAGGAACTGGTTCTTCGAGCGACGCCGTAGATTTGGCTACCGACGAAGTAGCCGGTTCATTGCCAGACAGTAAAGTCGATGATGATTTAACGATAAACGGCGGCACGGTTGACAATACGGTTATAGGCGGAACGACTGCCGCGGCGGCGACGTTTACGGACTTAGTCGTAGGCGGAAACACGACGCTCGGCAGCGACGACGCCGATAACGTATCGTTTAACGGCGTTATCGATACCGATTTGGTATTCGAAGGTTCGACAGACGACGGTAACGAAACGACGCTATCGACATTAGACCCAACGTCGGATAATACGATTTATCTGCCGGATGAAAGCGGAACGTTGTCGATGGCGAGCGATATAACGCTACAACGGGCTTATGAAAACAGCAATACAATTACTGTAAAAGAAGACAATGCGGTATTAATAAGCGGCTCTAATTCAACGAACGCTGTAGCTAGAGTTGAGACTCAAGGACCGACCAGCGGAATTGCCGCTTACGCAGACGCAAGCTCTCTTGCTTCAGGAAATGCCATTTTCGCCGAGAGCGAAAGAGACTTAGCCGCGTTGTATTCTGAGAATAAAGGTCAAGGACAAGCCGGGTATTTTCAAGTAAGCGAAGGTACAAATACTGAATCTTCTGTTGTAGCTTTACATCAAGGAGGCGGCGACGCTTTAACAGCCGTTACTACCGGAGCTGGGAGCGCGATAGTTGCGAATAACCCTTTAGGCGCAGGCGCGGCGCTCGAAATTCAAAACGGTAAGATTGTGCTAAAATACGCCGACGTAACCGGAACTGCCGATATTAGCGGTAACGGAGACGCTAATATTATCGAAATTGAC
>CAZDXB010000093.1:0-1140 GCA_964509335.1 uncultured Hyphomicrobiales bacterium
TTTCTTTTGTTCCCGCTACCTAACTATAACCAACGGCTTAACGACGCTCGCGCCGTTTTGGGCGACTATGCGCGCCCAATATACGCCCGACGGCATATCGCTTATGTCTAATTTTATTGTTTTCCTGTAGCCGTCCTCTTGTATCTCATATTTTTTTATTTCTAAGCCTTGACTGTTGTATATTATCATATTGAAATTACCCGACTCACTAGAGGATTTTATCGTTATTTCCAAATCTTCCTCCGCGGGATTGGGCGTTAGCTCTACCGACGCCGGCTCGAACAATCTTATTTGACTCAAGTCTATCGCGCAGCCCAATACGGTCAAACTGCCGTCGCTTGTCTCTACTTCGCAATACGGATTCGACAAATCAAACGAGTTTATACGCAAGTCGCTTGTTACTTCGTTGGGAAGCAATACGCGTCCGCATATTTCGCCTATTCGCGCCGTGTCCCTTGCCGCCTCTATATCCTTATCGCTGAAACTTAACATAGCTTCGCTTCTCGATAGCGTGTTTTGTCCGTCAACGTTTAACGCCGACGCGTTGTAGCTTATCTCCGCGTCGTAGCTCTCTCGTAGCGTTACGCTCTCGCTCTCTAGTTTTGCGTATAAAGGAACGCATATAACGGTGTCGATTATCGAACTTATATCCGGCAACCACACGAAAAGTTTAGATACGCCGATTCCTTTTATTAAACCGCCTAGCTCTTCCTCGCAAGGCTCCGTTACCGCGACTATTAAACTATCCTCGTAAGCTTCCATATAGCTGGGATTAAACGTTAATTTTATTGTAATTGTTCCGTCGGCGCTTAAACCTACCGGCGGCTCCGGCTTAGCTTGCATATCGAATTCTTCGCTTCCGTTCTTCAAATATATATCGGCTAACGTTATTTCCCCGCCGCTCGCGTTCGTTATCGTGAGCGTTCGCTCTTCTTCCTCGTCAACGTCCACTCGCCCGAAATCGACGTCTCTTAAGCCGCTCAACTCTACTATTATCTCTTTCACTTCAAATTCGGCGTAGCCTTCGCATCCGTTCGAGTCGGTTACTTCCACGGAATAAAGCCCGCCCTCGTCGACGCTTATCATTCGCGTCGTTTCGCCGGTGTTCCAGAGGTATTCGGCGTATTTCTCGCTTACGCT